>PMLB01000185.1 GCA_003158735.1 Myxococcales bacterium
CATGAGAATTCCGAGGTGGGGAATTCGCACGAGCACCGTCCGAAGATGTCCAGCTATGCCCGCGGCGAACAGAACATCGAAGATGGGGCGCGATGTCAACCAGCGCGGCTTGAGCACAAGCAAGACAGAATACACGGCCAGCGCAGCGTACGCCCCAAACACGATCTTGCGCAGGCCAGCGGGCATGTCCGGGGACACCGCCAGCCCGATGGATGCGAAAATGAGCAGCAAGAGAATGTTGGTCCCCATGATCAGCAGCACCGCCGCTGTCCCGCGCAGCAGGGGAATTCCTCGCGAACGGTTTACGAAGTAAACGATGGCCCCCTGGCCCACCGTGTAGTTGACCAGAGCGAGCAGATAGGTGGCTCCGCGAACCACCAGCACTTCACGAAATGAGAGCCGGGCCACGAACCAACCGAAGGTCTTCCAGATGGCGAAGCAGTCACCCAGATACACGCCTAGGACGAGTACAATGAATGCAGGGACGGTCCAGTACGGGGCCTGGACGAGCGCCTTGCCCATATCCCTGAACGAGATCATGCGGAAGACATAGAAGAGGAGCACGAGGGTGACGGCCCACGGCAGGATTCGGCCGAGCGTCTTTCGCATATCTGCTCACTATCGCACGAATTTTCGACGCTGGCTTGGCGCGCATGCGTCCTGTCTTGTGTTATTCGAGCTAGGAAGCGAAACTGGAAGATAGGCACACATGACCGCCACGGGCCCTTCCCCTGTTTCTCCAGCCGGTGACAGTCCAGATGGACATCCGCCCACGCCGGCCGTTGAGTCCCTGCCGGTACCTGTCTACTTGCTGGTCGAGCCGATGGTGTCGGGCAAGAAGGTGCTCGACGTCACAACCCGGGTGGGCGGACCGGGTGCCGAGTGCCTGCGACGCGCCGGCGCAGCAGATGTGATTTCGTTCGTGCCGGAGAGGCCCTCACTGCTGGTGCCCGACGCCGGCGTGGACATCGTGTTGTGCGGCCTGCCCGCGGGTGGGTCGGACGAAGCGCGCGGCGTCTGGCTGGCCGAGATCCGGCGCGCGTTGTGCCCAGATGGTTTCTGTGTGTTGCGTCTGCCCACCGTGGTTTTTCGGAACCGTGCGCAGGCAGGCGCGGGCATGCGCACTGCCTGCGCCGACCTTTTGCTCAGCTATTTCGCGACCGTGGACATTGTCGAGGAGACGCAGTTTGGTGGCGTGTCGTTCCATGTGCCAGGCACGGAGGATCTGGCGGTCAACGAGTCCTTGGCTAGGTTGTCAGGCGCGTCCAGCCACTTCGTTGCTTTGTGCACTGACTGTGCGGAGCGTCCGTGGAACCTGAGCGAGAGCCTTCTGGTCCCCACCGATGCGGGCGCGTCCGCCGATGCGGGCGCGGCCGGTGTCTCGGCAGGTGAATTGGCTGCTTGGCAAAGCGAGGTGGCCCGGCTCGAAGCGCGCTCGGCAGACTTGAGTCGCGAGCGCGATGGCGCACGCGAGGGAGCCATGACCCTGCGGGACCGCGCCGATCGACTGGAGCGCACGGTCGCGGCTTTGCGCAAGGACGTCGAACGCTTCTTGCGCCAGATCGGCGACGACGCGGCCGCACGCGAGCTGATCAGCATGGAACGCGATGATCTGAGACGGAATCTGGCGGCTGCGACCCGGCAAGCCGCGGATGCCTCTCGCGAGGTCGAAAAGCGGCAGGTCGCCCTGCGCACGCTTGAGAAGGAGGTCGTTCGCTTGCGCGCGGCGCGCGGGGGCGAGGGAAGCCCGAGCGGAAAGCCCTAGCCCGCGACAAGACGACGGGGAGGCCGACACCTTGACCTGGGCCGTCCCGTCCACTAAGTTCCTCACTCTTCGCGGTCGTGGCGGAACTGGTAGACGCGCCAGATTCAGGTTCTGGTGGTAGAAATGCTGTGGGAGTTCAAATCTCCCCGACCGCACCAGGAACCCCCGGAAAGGCCGGGGGCTGTTACAAATCCAGTTTGCGCAGCCGGAGCGCGTTGCCGATGACCGAGACCGAGGAGAGGCTCATGGCAGCGCTCGCGATCATGGGCGAGAGCAGCAGGCCGAACACCGGGTAGAGCACGCCGGCAGCCAGAGGCACGCCGATGCTGTTGTAGAGGAAGGCGAAAAAGAGGTTCTGTCGGATGTTGCCCAGGGTGGCGCGGCTGAGACGCCGGGCGCGCAGGATCCCGCGCAGGTCGCCCTTGACCAGGGTGATACCGGCGCTTTCCATGGCCACGTCGGTGCCGCTGCCCATGGCAATGCCGACCTGGGCTTGCGCCAGCGCCGGCGCGTCGTTGACACCGTCGCCAGCCATGGCCACCACTCGCCCTTGAGCCTGGAGCCGTTTGATGGCGTTGGCCTTTTCGCCCGGGCTGACCTCGGCTAGCACCTCGGCGATACCCAGTTCCTTGGCGATGGCCTGGCCCGAGGCGCGCTGGTCGCCGGTCAGCATGACCAGGCGCAACCCTTCGGCCCGCAGTCCTGCGAGCGCCTCGACCGCGAAACGCTTGACCGTGTCGGCCAGGTCGAGCACGCCAGCGGGCTTGCCGTCGATCGCCACCATGACGACTGCATGGCCTTGGCTGCGTGGCTCCTCGGCCAAGGCCACCAGCGCTGCCCCGTCGACGCCCATCTCGCGCAGGAAATCCTCGCTGCCTGCCAGAACAGCACGGCCGTTCACCTGACCGCTGACGCCGCGGCCTGGTTGGTAGCGGAAGTCTTGCGGTGAGGACAAGGCCAGCCTTTTTGCCTCCGCGCCGCGCACGATCGCCGCAGCCAGGGGGTGCTCGCTCGCGCGCTCCAGGCCGGCGGCAAGAGCGAGCACCATGTCAGGAGCGAAGCCCTCGGCCCGCACCGAAATCAGTTTGGGCTTGCCTTCGGTCAAGGTTCCGGTCTTGTCGAGCACCAACGTGTCGACGCGGGCCAGGGTCTCTAGCGTCGAGGCGTCGCGCACCAGCACGCCCGCGGCTGCACCGCGACCCATGCCCACCATCACGGACATGGGCGTGGCCAGGCCCAGCGCGCAGGGGCAAGCAATGATGAGCACAGCCACCGCGTTCACCAGAGCATAGGCCAGTCGAGGTTCGGGTCCGACCAGCGCCCACACGACGAAGGTGACCAGCGACGCGACCACGACCGTCGGAACGAACCACGCCGACACGCGGTCGGCCACCCGCTGAATGGGCGCGCGGCTGCGCTGGGCTTCGCCCACCCGCCGCACGATCTGAGCCAGCAGGGTGCCGGCACCCACGCGCTCGGCGCGCATGACAAAGCCGCCCGAGCCATTCTGAGTGCCGCCCGTGACCTGGCTGCCGGCCGCCTTGTCCACAGGCAGGGATTCGCCGGTGATCATGGACTCATCGAGCGCGCTTGTGCCTTCCACGACCACGCCGTCGACCGGCACCCGCTCGCCTGGCCGCACCCTGAGCCGATTGCCCACCTGCACCTGCTCGACGGGAACGTCGCGTTCCGAGCCGTCCGCAGCGATCAGGCGCGCATTTTTCGGGGCCAGGCGCAGAAGCGCGCGGATGGCGCTGCCGGTGGCCTGGCGGGCTCGCAGTTCCAACACTTGACCCAAGAGAACCAGGGTGGTGATGGCCGCCGCTGGCTCGAAATAGAGCGGGACAGGGGACCCATGCTTGCGGAATGCAACCGGCAGCACGTCGGGAAACAGGGCCGCGATCACGCTGAACCCGAAGGCCGTTCCGGTGCCCAGCCCGATGAGCGTGAACATGTTCGGGCTGCGGCGAACCATCGATCGCCACGCCCGCAGCAGCAGCGGCCAGCCCGCTCCCAGTACCACAGGCGCGGCCAGCGCCATCTGGATCAGCGCCAGCGCGCGCGTCGACAGGACGTGTAAAGCCGCATGTCCAAGCACCATCTCAGCGATGCCGTAGATGACTAGCGGTGCTGACAAGCCAAGCGCGATCCAGAAACGGCGGGTCATGTCTGCCAGTTCGGGGTTGGGCGTCTCTTCCTGCGACACGACCTCGGGCTCCAGGGCCATGCCGCACTTTGGGCATGCGCCAGGGCGGTCGCTGGTCACGCCTGCGCACATCGGGCACAGGTAGCGCGGCGTCGCGGCGGTGCTTGGCGCTCCCTGCGATGGCTGGGCCGCCAGACGCGGTCCGCCCAATCTGACCAGGCCCATCCCAGCCGTGCCCACGGGCCGCAAGCTTAGCGTCAAGAATCTATCCGGCTCGGCCTTGAAGCGGGCCAGACAAGACGGATTGCAGAAATAGTAGAGGGTACCCTTGTGTTCGTGCTGCCCGGCCGCTTTCGCGGGATCAACCATCATTCCGCAGACTGGATCTCGTTCGGCCATGAGAGTCCTCGAGGTGAAATGTAGCCTGTGGCGGCAAAGCGGCAAGGCGGCCTTTAGCTGGTAGCCCCGCCTATCGATACCCAATCATATAGGTTTGCCTGATGCCCTATTCATTGCGACCTGCTCGCCGGGACGTTTCGACTGCAGGCAATTCAGTTGCCGCCCGAGACGGGCAGGCTGGCGCGGTTCTCGTCATCGTAATGCTGACCATGATCGGCCTGCTGGGGATCGGCCTAACCGGCGTGTTCCTGACTGGGGGCAATGTCCAGATGGCCGCCAACACCAACCTGCGCAACCAGGCCCTGTACGTGGCCGAGGCGGGGCTAGAACGCGCGCGCGATATCTTGAATGGCCCGGCTCAGGTCGACTTTCCTGCCATGCTGGGTGGCGCAGGGCATGTGGCCTACCTGGCGGACGAGATCCCAAACTCGCTCGATACCAGAGGCCAGCCGGTCGGCCGAGGCGCCATACTGCGGGACGCGGCCGGCGTTCCCTTGTACAAAGTGTCCTATCCAACCAGCGTGTCTCGTACTGAGCCGATACCCGGCGACAACCCCCATGGCGCGCCCAATGCCTTCATGGGTAGCTACACCGTCTATGTTCGCAACGACACCGCAGAATGCCGGATGGGCAAGTACGTGGTCGACGGCCCTGACGTGAATGGAAACCAGATGGTGGTGCTGAGGTCCGAGGGAACCGGCTTCGACAACAGAACCTTGGTGGTGCTCGAGGTCGTGATGGGACCGAAGGGCGGGGGCGGGACCGGCCAGACGGGCGCCGGCGGGGTGAGCCAGGTTCTCTGCAATTCCGGCAAGAACGCCTGCGACGACAACAACTCCGTCATCAACAACATCGTCGTGAACTAGACCGAATTCCTGGTTCGGCGCGCGCGACGGTCTGGCGTCAGCCGTGTTATGAAGAGGCGAGATTTGTCATGACTCGCATCGATGCCAGCTTCAGGGTTTGCGCTTTGTTCGGGTTTCCCGCAAGCCATTCGGTCGGACCCGCTTTGCACAACACCGCGTTCGAAGCCCTCAATTTGCCCCTGGTGTACGTCGCTCACGATGTAGAACCGGCGCGGCTGGCCGAGGCTTTTGCGGGCGCCCGAGCCATGGACTACCGCGGCCTTTCCATCACCATGCCGCACAAGGTGGCGGCCCTTGCCCTGGTCGACGAGGTCGATGACATGGCCCAGGCCATCGGCTGCATCAACACCGTGGTCAGTGACAACGGTCGTCTGCGGGGTAGCAACGTCGACGGGCTGGGCGCTCTCAGTGCGCTACGCCAGGCGGGAGCGGATCCGGCGGGCCGTCGGGTGCTCGTGCTGGGTTCAGGGGGCGCTGCGCGGGCACTGGCCATCACGATTGGGATGGTCGCCAAGCCGGCCGAGCTGCTCATCCTGGGCGCCATCGAGGACGAGCTGGCTCACCTGGCGCGCGACGTGGCCGAGCGCACGGGCTGTGCTGTCGGGTCCGACTTGCTGAGCGACTCGACCCTGGCCGCCGGCCTGGCCAAGACGGAGATCCTGTTGCACTGCACGCCGGTGGGCATGAAACCCGAGAGCGAGCGCAGCCTGGTGCCGCGCGATGGTTTGCGTTCCGACCTGGTGGTTTTCGATGCCGTGTACAACCCGCGCCGGACCCTGCTCCTGCGCGATGCCGCCGCGGCGGGGTGCCACGTGATCGAAGGAACCGAGATGTTCCTGGGCCAGGCCGCGTTGCAGTTCGAGCGCTGGACCGGCCAGCCCGCACCGACCGAGATCATGCGCCGGGTGTTGGAAGCGCGGCTATGAATCTCGTGCTGGTGGGATACCGGGGAACCGGCAAGAGCGTGATCGCGCGTCGGTTGGGTCGGATGCTGGCCCGGCCGGTGGTGAGCTTGGACGCCGAAATCGTGCGGCTGGCGGGCAAACCCATTCCTGATCTGGTCGCGGAAAGCGGGTGGGATCATTTTCGCGATTTGGAAGAACAGATCTGTCGCCGTGTGGGCGCCCAGGATGGACAGATCCTCGACTGCGGCGGCGGGATGGTCGAGCGCGAACCCAACATCGCGGCTTTGCGCGAGCACGGACGTGTCTTTTGGCTGCGGGCCACGCCCGCCACCATCGTCGCGCGTATCGGGGGCGACAGCAATCGACCTTCGCTCACTGGCGGGAAGAGTTTCACCGACGAAGTCAGCGAAGTCCTGCAGCGACGCACGCCTCTGTATCAGGCCATGGCTCATGAGGTGATCGACACCGACGGGCGAACCCGCGACGACATCGCCGCCGAAATCGCGCGACTCTGGCGCAGGGGGGATAGTTAGCACCACAGAGAGCACAGAGAACACCGAGGTCGGAAGTGAGAAGGGGTTCGGACCGGGCCGAGCCAACCCGTCCCCTTTCCGATCCGGCTCTGTGGCCTCTGTGCTCTCTGTGGTGAGACAGCTGACTACTGCGCGATGACGCCGAAACGGACGTTCACGAATCCGGCGTGCCCAGCTGTCTTCAGCACCTTGCTGACCACATCGGAATCCGTGTCTTTGTCAGCCAGTAGGAGAATCCCGCTGGCCTCGGAGCTCTGCTCCTGCCCGGCCTGGGCGCGGTTCCCCTTGATGCTGACCAGCTTGGCGTACAGCCCTGGGATCTTGCCCTCCTCGTCCACGGGATCAACCAGGCGGCCCTGGGCCACGCGAGCCACCGGAGCATCGGCAACCTGGATGGCTGACTGGGTGATCGAGATGGTCAATTGTAGTTGCAGGCGTACCTGGCTGGTCGACGAGGGCAGGCGCAGTTCGGACTTGTTTTCCACCTCGGTGGCTTGGGCAGCGTAGGCCGCCAGCAGGAAGAACAACAAGTTGGACAGAATGTCCATCAACGCGGTCAAGTTCAGGGCAACCATCGGCGTACCGCCGCCACTGGCCTGACCGCCGAAAACGCTGCGCTTGCCGAAGCTCATCTTACCACCGTTGAGACGACGACGGTCGGAAACAGTCCAACAGTCTGTATGGTCTTCCCTTGCTTGGCCTCGTATTCACGGGCCGCATCCATGGTGCGAACCAGGACTTCATATTTCACGCCCGCGTCGGGGGTCAAAATCACAGTGTCTGACTTGGGATAGCGTTGCTTGATACCCCGCAACTCCCGGGTCAGCTTGGTGAAGTCATGCGTCGACCCGTGCAAGGGGATCTGGCGCGCCATCTCGTCCAACTCCTCCTGCGAAAAGGCGGTGCCTAGCGCCGCCACCCGGAACCCATCCTTCTGGACCGACACGTTCACGGTCACCGCGCGTTTCATGTCGGCCACGTCGCTGTCCTCGGCGGACTGCACCGGAACCGTGCCGTTGATGACCATCACGATGGTCGCGCCGAACGCAGCCAGCAGGAAGAACAGCAGGTTCGACAGGATGTCCATCAGCGCGGTCAGATTGAGCTGCACGAGCGGAACCGGGGCCTCGCCGAACACATTCGTGCTCGGGCCTGCCGTTTCTTCGCCGGAGTCGCCGTCGCCGGACATGACTGCTACCTTGCTCCTGCCGATCCGCCGCGGGCGGGTACCCCGCGAGTCTCCGGGCTGGTGAGCAGACGATCCACCAATGCCGCCGTGGCCTGCTCCATGCGGGTCATCTCGCGGTTCTGTTTCGCTGATACCAGCAAGTAGGCAACCACCGTGACGGTGGCTACCGTCAGCCCGAAGAATGTGTTGTAGAAGGCGACGGCCACGCCCTTCGATAGGGCCGCCTGGCGGGCTGCCGCGTCCACCGCCTGCATACCCGAGAATGAAATGATGAGGCCGTGAATGGTGCCCAGCAGCCCGAGCAGGGTGGCTAGGTTGGAGATGTGGGGCAGGGCTGCGGTGCCGCGCCGAAAGCGGGCCAGTTCCGTGACCGCACAAGTTTCCACATTGCGACGAATTTCTTTCTCGCTGCGGTTGGCACGTTCGATCCCTGCCAGCATCATCTTCTGCAAGGGATGGTTGCCGCCGCAAAGCTGTGCCGCCTGGCCGTAATCGCCCGCGTCCACATGTCCCAGTACCTTGTCGCGCAGGCCCTCGATGTTCAGGCGAAAACCTATCCACAGGGTGTAAACGCGCTGAACGATGATCCCCACCGCGACCAGCGAGGTCGCCAGGATCCCAAACATGAAGAGGCCGCCGGCCAGCAGGAGCTCAACAATCACGAGCATCGGATTCCTCCATGAGATACGCCGCTGCAAGCGGCGCGCAAAGAGGATCGCACAGCGCGATCCAGGTGAACAAGAATTGCTTTCACTCGATCCAGACTCCGCTGTCGAAGTCGCCGGTTTGGCCGGCGTAGCCCTCCTGCGCGGCTTTCCAGCCGTCGAGGCGCGCCTGCGCCTTGCTGCGCAAATCCAAGGACGAGGCCCGTCTTTGCTTCCCCTTGGCTTCCTGGTTTTCGATAACCTTCTCGAAATCCTTGAGTGAAGCCTGGGGCACCTTGCCAATGCGCACGAGCTGCCGTTGCTTGACCAGGTCAAGGCGCGCGCGGGCCGTGACAACCTCCTGCTCAGCCACATCCGTGTCGGATTCCGCCACGTCGAGGCGCGCCTCAAGGTAGTCCTGTTCGGCGCGGGTGACCCTGCGCAAGGCTGACACCCGTGACGCGCCCCCGGGGGACGAGGAAAGCCGCTTTTCGCTGCGACCCTGGCGCTCGTCAAGTTGGTCCATGGCCGCGCGTAGGGCGCGAATGCGCTCCTCGGCCTCATCCTGGCGGTTGTGCGCGATGATCACGTCGTTTTCCGCGTCGAAGATCTCCTGGCGCGCATCTCGCGGCAGGCGATCCCGTTCGGCCCGGCTCAGGCTGGGTGCACTGGTGCCACATGCCCCGGCCAGCAGCAAGACCACGACCGACCAGCGAAGCGTGATCATTTTCCACCCTCCTTGCTCGCGGGTTTCGCCCCAGGCGCCGGTGCGAACTTGAGCAGCCGTCCCAGTTCGGGATGGTCTGCCGGCCCTCCCACGGTGGCGGGCAATCCCCCCGCCTTGGCGAGCTCGGCCTTGGCCTTGTCCACATGACCATAGAAAGCATAATGCGCGGCCAGGTTTAAGCGCGCGCCGCGATCCGATCCATCGAGCGAAACCGCCTTCTCGAAGGCGTCGGCGGCCTCTTGCGGCTCGGCTAGTCGCTGCAGGGTCACCCCACGCAGGTTGTAGATCGCAGCTTGCTTGGGCGCGAACGTCTCGGCCCGTTCCAGCAACAACAGGGCTACGCCCAAATCCCCGGCGCCCAAGTGCAGCTCGGCCAATTTTAGCAGCGAAGGCACGTCCTTGGGGTTCTTGAGCAGCACTTTGCGCAGGGGTGCGGCGGCCGGCAGGTTGCCGCCGGCGCTCGACTTGGTCTGCGGGTACATGGTGATGACGTCGGGCATGGGTTCGCCGAGCAGACAGCTGCGCGCGGCCTCGGTCACGATCATGGCATCCTTGGCCTTCTTGCTGCACAGGGTGCGGGCCTCGGCGGCGCGCGCCTCGGCATCGGCAGCCTGCGTCTCGATCACGCTCTTGAGCTGCTTGCTCTCGTCCGCCCCCAACCCGGTCGGCAGTTCGAGACCACGCAAGAACAAGGCATACTTCGCATACGCGTCCGCCACGCGCGAGATCCCGGCCATGGCCCAGCGGGCGTCGCGCGAGCCGATCACCGAAGCAAACGCGCGGTCCACGGTCTGGAGCAAACCCACTTTGCCGTCGACGGTACCCACCACGTCGTCAGGTTTAGCCGCAAAGTTGCGGAACTGTGCGTAGGTGATTTCGCCCAGGAGAAAGCGAGCCCGCGCGGCGGCCTCGGCGGCCGGCCCCGAGGTGGCGGGGTCGAATGCCACCCGGGCCAGGACGCGTCCGGCCTCCTCATGATCGCCGCGCTGATAGGCGAGGTAGCCGCGGAAGAAAGTTGCCACCGTGCTGGTCAGGCTGTTCGATGCCAACACCTCCTCGAGCACGCTCAGATTCCCTGAGCGCGCCAGCAGCAGGAGCAGTTCGTCCACGCGCGTGCCATTGCCGCGCTCGGCGTACTTGACGATCTCCTTGGCCGCCACCGCTTCGCCCATGACGGCGTGAATGGAGGCCGCGGTGTAGAGGCGATCGCTGGCTTCCTTGGCGCCCGGATTGGCGGCAAAGGCGGCGGCCATGTACTTGCCCGCCTTGCCCAGATCGGCACTGTCCGAGGCTACCGTGGCCAGCGCCGAAAGCACATCGACGCGGCGTTGGGACTGGGGATAGTCGACCAGGAATTGATCGCCCAGCTCGTAGAAACGCTCGATCTCCCCATTCGACCGTGCGACCAGCAGGGTATTGTAGAAGGCCTGCTCGCCCAGCTCGCTGCCCTTGTGCCGCTTGGCCATGCCCAGAAGCTGCTCTTCGCGATCGCCGGTGTCGGTCACAGTCACTTCGGCCACCTGGCGCTGGGCCGCCTTGCTCACGATGTCGCGCAACTCGGCCTTCAGCCCCTCATTGCCGAGACGCGCGTTGGCGATGAGCCGCCTGCCCATGGTGGCGATGCCTTCGAGATCGTCGGCCTGACGGAGAGAATCCAGGGTCAGGTGCGCGGCGGCTGTGCCCTCGGTGGTTGACGGATACTGCATCGCCACGGCGAAGAAGAGCTGAGCCGCGTGATCGTAGTCTCCCGCCTCATAGACGCTGCGAGCGATGGACAGCTTGATGCCCATTACCGATTCGTGACCGGGCGTTTCGCGAATGACCTGGCGGCCCAGGGCGCGGACGCCTGCCCAGGCCATGGCTCGCTCCAGGCGTCCCAGACTGGAATCCTCCAGTGCCTTCTGATAGGCCGAGATGGCATTGAGCCGCGCCTCGGTGGCATCCTTGACGTCGCCGGCACTGACCGCGACGTCTTCATAGGCCCGTCCCGCCTCATAGTAGCGGCGGCTAGCCAGCAGGGTCTCGGCCAGGTTCTGTTGCATCTCGGTGTGTGAGGCCGAGGTGTCGAAGCGGGCCAGGTAGGCGCGATAGGCGTTGGCCACCCCGCCCAATGTCTGCCTGTCCTGGGAATCCTTGGCCGCCACATGCGCGCGTGTGGCCAGATCGCGCGCGTAGATCTCGATTTCGCTCACCAACTGGTCGCGCTTGTCTGGGGTCAGTCGGTAGTCGACCAGCCGGGCGTCGAGCACGCGCACCATGCGGCCGATGTCCTCGGCGGGTTGATCGAAAACCCGCCCCTTCACGATGCTGTCGTGCAGACGGCGCGCCATCTCGATGGCGTCGTCATCGCCCGGCGAGGCGTTCATGACCTCGCGAAGCACCGACACCGCTTGCACGCTCATCTCCTTGAGGGTGAAGCGATTGGCCAGCCGCCGCATGGCCGCCAGGTAGTCGAGCGACGAGGCCGCCAGGCCGCGGAAATAGGGAACCGCCGGCTTGTCGGGAAACACATCGGGATAGCAGTAGGCCAGATCCACCAGGGCCTCACGTACGACGTTCAGACTCTTCTGGGTGGAGACCAAGGCTTCTTCATTCGTGCTTTGCTTGCCCCGATCGCGCAGCACCTGTTCGAAAAGGCGAACCGCCCCCTTGCAGTCCTGGCGATTCACGCGCACCCAGCCCAGTTTGTAGCGAGCCAGGGCATGAACATGGCTCTGGGGTGCGGCCAAGATGAGGTTGTAATAGCGCTCGGCCTTGCTGAGATCGTTACCATCGAAGGCGTGATCGCCCAGCGACAGGTAGGCATCGAAGCGATAGCGGCTCCTCGGGTAGTTCTCGATCACCTTCTCGTAGGTCTCGCGCATATTGTCGAACTCGCCCAGCTCGCGATACTCGTGCGCCATGAGGAAGGTGGCCTCGTCGGCTCGCGCATAGCTGGGGAATTCTCGCAGCAGCCGGCTGTACACGCCGATGGCCAGGTTCTTGAGCAGCCGGGCCTCGGGAGCGTCGACCGCGCGCGAATCGTCACCGCGCGCCCGCCGCCTCTCGTACATGACCAGCCAGGCGTAGCGCGCCCGCTCGGTGTACAGTTCGGCCAGGCGCATGTGCAGGTCGGGAAGATACGAGGCCCCGCGCGCCTTCTGGATCATGACCTTGGTTTGCGTGATGGCGAAGTCCACCTTGCGACCAGCCAGCACCCACTGGGTGGTGGGATCGGCCGGCGGAGGCCTGAGCGGCGGCGCCGAGGCGCAGCCCAAGAGCAGCCCGGTCAGGGCCGCGGAAATGACCACGCGACCGCCCGTCATCGCAAGCACCTGTCGTCGGAGATGACCGAGAAATCGCCGAGTTCGTCAGACCAATACTCGCCGTCGAAACGATAGAACACCTGCGACGAGCCGTAGGGCAGCTCGCCCGATCGCGCGGTCAAGTGGCTGGCCCGGTTGCCACCGGGCTTCATCAGCCCCGCGCCGATCTCGTAGTCGATCAGGCTCATCTGTTCGTCCACGCGCAGAAGTTCGTCAGCCACGGAATCGATGGCGCCGCGCAGGCCCCGCTTCAGCGTATCCTCGGTGTAGGCCAAGCGCTGGCCATAGAGGGCCTGCAGATGCTGAGCCAGGCGGTCGTCGCCTACCTGCGCCGCCATGGCCTTCTCGGTTCGCAGGCGCGTGCGCATGCGAGCCCAGGGCGCCAGACGCGTGCCCCAGGCAGCCCATTGCTCGATCTGCGGATCGTCGCGCAGACCCTCTCGATCGCGCGCCTTACGCACCAGTGCTCCATAGTGCTCACGAAAATCCCTCACCGCGAGGTGAGCCGCACGGTATTGACACAGGCGGCGCAACGCCATGGCGCGAATCAGGTCGCGCTCCGGGGCAAACAGGCGCCGATAGATGGGCGCGCCCAGCCCAACCACCATGCCCAGCGAACGTTGGTTGTCCTCGCTGGCGATGCGGTCCCAGGCCCACTCCAGCAACACCACGTCCTGTTCCACCAGCGGCAGGCGAACTTGTGCGTATAGGGTCCAGGCTTCCTCGTAGTTCTTGCGCTCGTAGAGCAAGCGGGCCAGCGCCAGGCTGGCGAGATTGCGCACGTCAGTAGGGGCCGCGGCATTGTCCAGGATCTGACGCAGGAGTTTCTCGGCGCCGTCGTCGTTGCGCTGGGCCACGCGATCCACCGCCAGAAGGTAGCGGGCGCGCCACCCATACAAGCGATCGCTGGCCGCCAGAGACTCAAGCCGCGCCCGTCCCCAGCTCCCGAAGCCCAAGCGCAAGTCGCCCAGCGCCTGCAGGTACTCGACGAAGTCCGCCACCTCGGGTTCCAGGTCACCGTACTGACTGCCGTAGACCACGCCGTCGAGAAAACGCCATTCCTCGATCATGCCTCGCTCGTAGAGCGGCTTGAGCTCGCCCAGGGTCTTGCCCAGCAAGTCGGGCGATCGACGGCCAGCCAGGATCTCCAGGTAGTATTCGATGCCGGCCTGGACCAACCCCAACTCGGTGAGCGCGCCTGCCAGGCGAAACGCGGCGGCGTCCCGTCGCAGATCGGTCTCGGGCAGGGCCGCGTACAAGTCGCGCAGCACGACCGCCGCTTGAGCTAGCTTCTTGGCATTCAACAATTCCAAGCCGCGGTCCATGCGCTCATCGGCGTCCGCAGGCGCCTCGGCCGGCTGATTCGGTTCCGCGGGTGAAGCCGCAGCGGGCGCGGCCGGTTTCGCCGCCGCGGCGGGAGCCGGCCCAGCTGCGGGCGGGGCTGCAGTTGCCGTGGCTGCCGCCAGCCACAGCCAGGGAAGTATCGGCGCGATCATCGCTCGTCACCTCCCCAGGCAAACGCCGCGCCCAGAGCCACGTGCACCTCGTTGCGCGTGTCCCAGTAGTTGTTGAGGAACACGTAGTCGCGAACATCCAGACAGAACGAGACATGGGGGCTGACGAAGACCCGGAAGATGATCCCGACGTCGGGACCGACCCAATACGCTGGGTGTGGATTGATGTAGCGGGCCATCGCCACACCGAAGGGCAGCGACACGTCCAGGTGGATCAAGCGCCGGTTGAACACGGCAAACTTCCCATACAAGGGCGTCAACATCAGATTTGACGAGAGTGTGAAATCAAGGGCCGAGATCTCGGTGGGCTGTACGCTGAAGTTCTCAAGCAGCTCCGTCTTCAGTCCGGTGTCGAGCTGTTTGTACACATAGGCGCCATGAATGACCTCCCAGGCCCAGGAATTGCTCATGTGATAGGTGAACGATCCGCCGACGGTCAGCCCCTTGTTGAAGGCGTTGATGGGCAGGATTCCGGCGGCCACGGTCAGCTCGCCACCCAGCCGGAATACCCGACTTTGCACGGCGTAGGCCGCGACCTTTTCCTCGTCGATGTCGTCCTGCGCGTAGACGGTGGAGCCGAGCAAGGTTGCGGTGGCGAGGACTAGCAGCGCGGTGCGAGGGGATGGCAAGCGTCTCATGCGTGTGTCTCCATGTCTAGGTGCCGGAGCTGGCAAGTGCGATGGGATAGATGACGGTGACGGATCCGCCACTGGGCGACGGGAACTGCCAGCGGCGAATGGCAGCCTGCATGCAGCTGGTGGCTTCGTTGCTGGGCAGGGTGGAAGCCTTGATCTTGACCGAGGTCACCGTGCCGCCGGTGCCGATCACCCATTCAAAGGTGACCTTGCCCGAAAGGTTGGGACTGACAATGAGTTGGCGTTCGTAGCAGCCCTGCAATTCGTGAATGTGGCTGTTTATCACGCGCTGGATCTCGCCGCGGTCCAGATGACCCTCCACCTTCATGGTGTTGGGTTTGGCCGTGACCTGCGCGCGGACCTGCCCGGTGGGGCCGCGTCCCAGCACACGACCCAGATTCTTCCCCACGTCGTTCGCGGACTTGGTGTCGATGCGTCCGATGCCACTGCCCGCAGCGGCGAGGCGCAGCGAATCGCCGGGCAGTTTGCCGATGGCGCCCGAAACTTTGAATCCGCCACCCCGGACCGGTCCCACGGCGTCGATGTTGCTGATGGCGGTGGCCACCGAGGCCTTGGGGGCCGCGGAGATGCTGCTCAAGGCGGACAGCAGTTTTTGCGCCGTGGCCGAGGCCGGGCTCGCCGGGACGTTGCGGGCACGGGGAATGCGAGCCACCGCCACCCTGGGCGCTACCTCGCTCGGCGCAATCTCGCTGGGCTCAGGCTTGGCCTTCTTCTTCTCGCGCGCAGCTGGCGGAGCCGGGGGTTCCAGTTCGATCTCTTTGAGCGCGATGCGGGCGAAACGCCCCTCTTTGCTGTCAACGATGTACTCGCGTCGTACCAGACTGGTGAGACCGATGGTGGCAAACACGACCAAGTGGACCAGCACGGAGATGCCCCCGATCCACGCCATCGACTTGGTCAGCCTGAGGCGCAGAGGCGCCATGGGCAGAGGCGTCGCGGCGGGCACCAGGTGAACCAGCACGCCCTCGCCACTGGGCAAGGGAAACACCACCTGCGTGCCAGGATCCAGCGGCAGGCGGCCCCGCTTGTCGGCGCGCCGCCGCCAGACGACATCGTCGACGGGTTGGCCGGCCTCTCTGATGGTTGCGTCCTTCGGCAGAGTGTCGCGGAAGAAGGCAAAACTGCCTCGGCCGAGCGAACGGCCAAGCGGCCGACGCAGTCCAGGCAGGCGCAGCCGTTCGCCACCGCGTAGGTGCCGAAGTTTCGTCACGCAGCCATGGCGGAACCGGATGACTTCGACGGCGTGCTCGGTCGACGCGCTTGCGAGTCCCACCTCGGTGAGGCCATCGAGCAGCGAGAAGCTTGGCTCGAAGGCAATATCGTCGTCGTCATCATCGTCGAGCCTGGCGCGGGCCGGAGCTCGGGGAAGGGGCAGGGGCGCTTCGTCGGTGACCACCAAGAGGTCGTCGATCGCTACCTCGTCTTCGTCTGCGCGAGGGAGAGAAGGGCTCAGGGCCACGGCTGCGGCCGTCGCCGGCCGCGCAGAGGCGGGGGACGGCAAGGCAGGGCGCGCGGCACGCGCAGGCGGAGCGGAGGCCGCGACCGGGCGTGCGGGCACCGCGGAAATGGTTCGCGCGACGGGTGGGGCTGCGACCGTCGCAGGCTTTTTGGCTAAGGCCGACGGGGGCTGCGGCGGTGGTGGCCAAATTGCGCCCGTGTGTTCGATCTCGCGGACTGGGACGACCGCCGGTGCGGATGGGACAGGACGGGTCGGGCGGGAAACCGAGGCCGGCGACGGTGGGGAGGGCGGCCGGGCCAAGCGTCCCGGCGAGGCTGCCCCAGCGGGCTTGGGGACTGCGTGCACCGAGACCGGCGCAGGCGTCACGTCCGACCTGTGCACGGTGATGCGCAACCGGTAGCAGCCGATGGAGATCTCGTCCATCCCTTGGATGATCCGGGTGGCCACCGCCACGCCATTGACCGAGGTCCCCAGAGCGCTGCCGCAGTCCTCAATCTGGCAGGTGTCGCCATCGAAGCGCAAGACGGCGTGACAGGGAGCCACGTCGACGTCCTCCAGGCGGACCATCACACCGGGATCGCTCCCGATGGTCACCTCGGGTGAGGTGAACATCAGCGAACCCACAAAGCGCGTTTCCTCGAAGAGGATGATCTCGAGCGCGCCGCGTGCCTTGAAGGGACCTCCTGTCATCTCTTCTCCTGGCCCGGTGTGAGCATCTCCACCGTGCGCGCCCGGAAACTGTCAGGAACTTGCACGATGCTCTTGAACTCGCTGGGAGAACGCTGGAAGAGATAGATTACGCCCGAGGCAGACTGGCCGCGCAGCATGCGCTCGTCGAATTCGATGCGCGATTCCTGTCGCACGGTCTCGCGCGTGGCCGCGCGGGTCTCACCCGGCTGCGGCTTGGCTTCGCCTACGGTCTTCGTCGTGGTGGTCTTGCCCGCAGGGGGCGCGCTCTCTTCCGCGTCTGTGCTGCTGTCGTTGCTGCGTTGAACCGCTGGCGTTTTGCTGTGCGGGCCGGACTTCCTTTTGCCAGCCGCCAGGACAGTGCCCGACACAGTCCAGGCGAGACAGAGGGCAGCCAAAGACAGGACGATGCGATTGCGTTGTGTTGCTTGCATGAGATCACTCGGGGGCTAGCAGAAGAAGGTCTTCGTCGGAGACGTGAATGAACGCGACGTCCGGGGTCTTGCTGTCCGGGGCGACGAAGCGGACCGGCACGGTCATGGCTTTGTAGATAGTGTTGCCATTGGGGGAATCGAGAGGTACCTCGCCCACATAGAGACGCAGGGTATTCCATCCGCGACCCGGGCGTCCGTTGGGTAGCTCGCCCGTCTCGACCAGCGAGATGTTGCGCACGTCCATGTGGAAGCAGGTTCGCAAGGTGTTGCGCAGGATCACACGAACGTCAGTCACAGGCGAGCCCGGTGGTGGCAGTAGCGTCGGATCGATGCTGACCACCAATTGGCCGCCCTGGGGCGAATCCAGCGTCAAGTCACCCGGGCCGGTCAGCGCGACGGAAGCATTAGGATCGTCCTCGGCCCCAGCAGCCAGCGTGCTTTCGTTCTCCGCCCAGGCCAGCCGCGGCGGATCTTCTCCCGAGAGCCGCAGGATCCACACCGTGCTCGTGCCCATCTTGACGCTCACTATGCGCACACCTGGGAAGGGTTCGTTCGGGGTAGCCTCCAGGCGTTGGGTCTCGCCCTTGTTCACGGTACGGTACTGATAGGCATATTCCAGGTCGCGCGAAGAATCGTTGGTCCAGGGATCGAGGCCTTCCTTGACTTCGTCACCGTTGTTGATGCCATCCTGATCGCTGTCAATCAACCGATCGTCGACCAGCGGGTTGCTGCCCAGACGAACCTCCACCAGATCGGGGATCCCGTCGCGATCGGAGTCAGCCAGATAGGGCTCGGTACGCAGGATGGCTTCCTCACAGTCGGTAAGACCATCGAGGTCGTGGTCGGCAAGAAGGTCGGTGACATTGGCGCAGGCTTGGAATGTTCCCGGCACGAGAGGATCGAACTCGCTCCCGGGCGCGGCCAGCCGGGCCTCGATGCCATCGCCTACCCCGTCCCCGTCGGTGTCGGGATTCAGGGGGTCGGTGCCGAGCTTGGCTTCTTCATCGTCGGACAGCCCATCCCCGTCGCTGTCGGCCACGGGACTAGGACCGCGCAGAAGGGCGTTGCTGTTCATGACCACGATCTCGCGCAGGACCAGGCGGCTTCCCGGCTGGGCCACGTCCACGGCCAGAAAATCCAGCGCGGAAGCTGTCTGCTGCACCTGTTCCCCCAGCCCTGACCGGGCCATATCACTTAGAACGTCCAGCGCCCGCTGGTCCGTGCTGAGCGCGAAGGTGTGGAAAGTGAGATCCTGTCCGCCGTGATCGCGCACGTAGCTGCGAAGATCGGCCACGGTATTGCCGTAGAGCAAGCGCTCACAGTCTGCGGGTGGGGGCGTGATGGTGCTGCAGAAGCTGGCGGTGAATTGCGTCTGACAGTCAGCGCTGCCGGGAGTGAGGTTTTCGGAAATGCACCAAGGAATCGGCATGGCCGGCGTGGGCGGCCCTGCAGCCACGAACAGCACCGTATATCGTGTGCGGCTGCGTATTCCCGGATTGGAGGCCAGCAAATCATCCTCGATGATGGTGGAGAGCACGCGCAAAGTATCGAGGTAGTTGCGCTGCGCCTGTCCCAGGCTGACGGACATCGCTTCAACGGCCGCATCGATTTGCACCGAATCGGAGGAGAATCCCGGGAAGAGCGTCCGGGCCTCCGCCCCCATCAGCAGCAGCGAGACCGCCTGGTTGGGATCGCGGTGGCGTCCCAGGAACGCGCTCAAGGCCGCGAAGCGGTGGCCCGCGGGATCGCCCTCGGCCATATCACCCGTGCCATCCATGACCACCACGGTCTTCTGCGGGAACGCGATCGCTGCCGGATCGTCGGTGCAAAGATCGCCTTCAAACGAGATCCGGTTGGCCAGATTGGGTGTGTAGTCCTTGCCATACAGACTGGCGTCCGTACACGCTGCGCCCAGGGCCAGCAAGAGAAGGGTTGGCCTGGTCATGGCACGCCTCCATCGCGGCGGATCCCAGGAGGCCCACGCAAGATGGCCCCGGATCGACCCACGATCCACACATCGCTGTCGGAGGCCGCGTAGATGCCAATCAGCCAGCGATTGTCCGGCGTCGGAATGGTGGTGGGGGGGGCTTGCCCGCCGGGCAGTTTCGCCACGAAGCCCTCGTGCCCGACCACCCAGACGTCGCTACCGACCACAGCCACCCCACGTAGAAAGACCGGGGGCAGGCCTGTGACCTGGGTGGCATTGCCCGCGGACCAGAAAATGAAGCCTCCTTCCACTCCCACGAAATAGGCGCCGGTTCCTGAGCGGGTCGCCCCGGCCAGCAGTTTCAAATAGCCGGGAATGGAAACCGCGCTAATGCTCTTCGTGCTGATGTTGATGGTTGAGATCACGCCCAATCCGCCGATGACCTCCAGGCCATCGTTGCTATTCGTGATCGCGTAGTAGTTGTCCGTGCAGGAGTGGTAGTTCGGGGTGCAGACGTTTGGGATGAGGCTCCAGACACCGGCGGTCGAAGCCACCACGACCCCCTGCTCGCCCACCGCGCAAGCCGAAGTTGCGTCGGTCCACACAGCGTTGAGCACGGCGTCTGTGAGGGGCGCTTCGGTGGTCCACACGCCGTCCTGTCGTCGCAGGATTGTCCCCTGCTCGCCCACCGCATAGGCCAAATTGTCGTTCGCCACCGTCACGCCGCGCAGATTGGCGGTGGTACCGCTTTCCTCGCGCAGCAGGGCCGTCCCGTCCCAATGCAAGATGGTGCCCTGGTCGCCGACGACCAGGACATTGTCGGCGGAACTGCCCGACACGGCGTTGAAGTTGGTTGGCCCTGTGCCTGCGTCCACCTCTTGCCACAGCGAGGCCAGTGAATCCGGGCTGGCATCACCGCGCGAAGCGATGGTGACCCGATCGCAGGCCGAGGCGGCCACAACCAGCAGGAAGAGTAGGAAGACGACGCGCATGGAAACTTGCAACTAGTGGGCGATCCCCGCCGGGCACTGGTTGGTCGCCTTGCAGAAGCAACCACAGGTGCCCGCGCCCATTTCCGAGCAGGAAGCGGGACAGCCAGGATTCAAGGTCTTGAGGCGGAACTCATAGCGGCCGCTGGCCGCAAAGTCCCAATCATCGGCACCAAGGTCGCGGACCTGTAGGTAGTAGCGATAGTCCACCGGACCTGCGTCATCCGGCGCTCCGAACAGCTTGGAGGCAAAGGAGCATTCCGTGCAATCCCCGTCTCCGAACACATCGGTGACTGGCGCCGGCGTAGGAAGCGCACCAGTGTAAGTCCAACTCTCGTGCAGGGTCAGATCCTCGTTGCGCATGAAGAACACCGGCTGCACCGGCGAGGGTCCAGGCTGCACATATTCGAAAACCAGACCGCAGTCTTGGCCCGGACAGGGATGCGAGAACCAGTACCAATCCTCGTCGCTCTGATAGGAAATGTATCCGGTGATGCTGGTGCCCGCTTTGATCTGCGCCGTGATGTCCTTGGCCCGCGCCTTGTTGGGTTCCAGGTTGGTGGCTTGGATGGGATAGGGGTTGTAGTAGTTGTTGCGAGCGGTGGGATCAGCACTGGCGTCCCCGCTATCGGGTTCGGGCGCCACGCGCACGTCAAGGGTATAGGGAACGTTGGCGTCGTACTGATCGTCCTTATTGTCGTGCACGACCACATAGACGGGACCGGCGTTGAAGATCGGTTGCGCGGTCTGTATCAGATTGCTCCCGTCGGCTTGGGTCTTCATGATCCCGCCCGTCGAGAAGAGCGTGACGCCGCAGGCGCTCTGTCCTGGGCTATCAGGCAAAGCCAGGCACAGGTTCGCTGCCAGGCACTGTCGGCACGCCGTGGTGGTGCACGCTCCGGCCGCCGCATTCACACACTTGTGTGACCATTCGCAGTCGTCATCGGTTGTGCAGGCAACCTTCATCACGCCGCAATCCGCATCGGTCTTGCACGGGCTGGCGGGGTGTGCCTCCACAATGTCCAACGCCAGATCCATTGCCGTCGCGGGAATCCTCAGCTTGGCCTCGACCACGCCGGGGGCACTGGTGGCACGCAAGAAGAAGACGTCGCGGTCCCCACGCGACCCGATATACCCGGTCTGGGTCTTGAAGGTGGCGGCCGCGCCACTGTAGGCGGCTGCACAGGGCGACCCAGCACCCGCCAGACAGGTCGCGGTGGCCGGGGTGTCGTTGCGGACGGGGATTTCGTTCGTATCCTTCTCGGCTCGGCCGCCCAGGGTCACCGTGTATCCTGCCTCGGGGCGATGATCAGGGTCGGCGCCATCGGGGTAGGCGAAGCTGACGAACAGGGTTCCGGTGCCGGGCGCAGCTTGCGTGAGATCCATGGGCGTGTCCGCATCCGGTACCTGGCCCGTGCCCAGTACCTTGCCCGTGCTATCGGCGATTTGGTAGGTGAGTGGCGCCTTTGCCGCCTTCGGGTTCTTCACCTGGAAGACCAAGATGCTGTCTGTGGTGGCCAGAGTGACCGCATAGACGTCGGTGTCTCCCACATACGAGATGAAGCCGGGCAGGCCGTCGGCCGGCTTGGCCAGGGCGGCCGTGCCGTTGGGTTCGTGTGTGTCGGGATCGACGGTGGGTGTGGCCTGCAGAACGTAGAAATTCATGTTGTCATAGGCGGCGTTGCTCGCATCGCTCACACGCAGAACGTAGCGTCCAGGCTGGGGAATCGCGAAGGTGGTAACCACCGCGCTGGCGCCGTCGTTGGCGTTGGTGTCGCTGGCCACTGCGCCCGGCACCTCCGTGACGCCGTCCGCTTCCAGTAGACGGACCTGCAGGCTGACCTTGGTCACGGACGAGGGATAGCTCAGGCTGACGTCGAGCAGATTCATCCCCGCAGCGACGTCGATGGAATAGAAGTCCTGATCGCCGCGCGGACAGATCTGGCCCGACGCCTTGGCGCCGGGCTGCAGGGCAATGGCGCTGTCCCCGCCTTTTGAATCGTCGAGCACGCAGCCGCCTCCCGACACGGCGGCATCGGCCGTCGCGTTGCTCTTCTTCGAGCTGGTGCAACCGATCAATGCCAGCGTGACACTAAGGAACCACGCAGTCGCGATTCGCATCGAACACCTCCTCGCTCGGCGTGGGACCGAACGCCTTCTTGAATGAGGTCATGGGAATCACCATCTGCCCCGACGCTGGCGTCTTGACCTCGGGATCGCGCCGATAGCGAGGCCGCACACACCCGACCTGGTGGTTGCCGAAATCCTCCGGAGAATCGGCGGGGGCCGAGGCCACCCGGAAAAGCACGGTGTTGGTCCCCTCGGGCAGTCCCATAGCCGTGCCAGTGGGAGCCAGCGTGATATTGCTGACCGAGAACTCGTAGCACAGGCGCCCCGGCAATGCTTGATTGTCGCGCAGCAGTTCGATGCTGTAGCGGTAGGCGATGCGCGAGAAATCGGCCACGTCGTTGCGCAGGGGATCGGTGTGAGCCTGCAGCTCGATACCGTTGCGCGCGCCATCGAAGTCCGAGTCGTAGAGCGTATCGGCGGCCGCTGGGTTGGTGCCCATGCGCACCTCCACATCATCGGGGAAGCCATCGCCGTCCGAATCGATGAGACGAGAATTCGTGCCAAAGTAGCGCTCTTCGCAATTGAGCAATCCATCGCCGTCGTCGTCGAGGCGATCGGTGGCCATGCGGCAATCGGCATCGCCCGAGAACAGCGGATCGAATCCGGCATTGCTCTGACGAACTTCCAGCAGGTCCGAGAATCCGTCGCCATCCGTATCCGCCATTGCGGATGAGGTGCCCGCCAATTCCTCCTCGGCGTCCGAAAGACCGTCCCCGTCGGTGTCGACCACGGTTTCGCCCCCGACCGACAAGGCATTGAGGTTCATGGCGACCAGTTGCTTGAGGGCAAAGGTGCGCATGAACGACGTGAAATCGATGTAGAAGAGATTGATGCTCTGAGTGGCGTCGAAGGCGCGGTAGGTACCCCCGGCCAAATTGGCCATGCCGGCGAGCAGTTCCTTGGCCTCCAGTTGCACCGAGTCTGGCGTGTCGGGGGCCGACAGATAGACTGTGTGCAAGGCGATCTCGGCCAGGCGCTGCTGCTTCTGCAGGCCGGCGATGTTGAGCACCGCCAGGCGAATGTCGTCGGGCATGCCATGCTCCACGCTGCGCGGGGACGGCAAGCCGTCCGAGATGAACACCACCACGTAGCGCGCGCGGCTGCGTGCCGTCGCATCCAGGGCGATCATATCCTGCTGCAACATCTCGTAGGCGGTTTCCAGCGCACCGACGTAGTTGGTCTCGCCCACGCCGACGTTGAGCGCAGGCAAGCGCAGCTTGACCTCGTCGCTGGAAGCGGTGAAGCCACCCAGCTGCCCGGTGCTGTCTCGGGTTTCGATGGCCACGCTGCTTTGGAAAGTGATAAGTCCATACTCCACGCCGTTTCCCGCAGGATAGGTATTGAGGATCTCTTCCACCGCGCTGGCTCGGCGGGTAAAGCAGGCCGCCTGCGGGCAAGGATTGGGTATCGGATCCGTGACGTTCATGCTCTGCGAGATGTCGACGATGAAGAGGATGCGCACCGGAAATTCGGT
>PMLB01000044.1 GCA_003158735.1 Myxococcales bacterium
GCATGCGCGGGCCCGTGATGCTCGCATGAAGACCAACAGAGAACTGAGTTGTCAGGCCTGCAAGGCGATCTTGGCGTTGCCGCCTGCCCTCCCAGATTCCTCTGCAATTTCCAGCTTGTTGCAAGTGCAGCCAGAAAACTCCCAAATGTCTTGAGTCGCAGCTGCGCAAAATGCTGGCGACGTCATAGGATCGGTGGGAACTGCCGCCCGTTTGACCGCTTCGGGCAACACCTCGCGGGTGGGCGCCGCGTCCAGCACCGTTCAATCCACTGTTGACCAGGTCACTGCGCAGGCTCCCAACGCGAACACGGCGATTCAGACAGCTCACGCCTCGGCAGTGGCCGCTGAGACGGCAATCAAAGCTCTGGGCAGCGCGCTCGATCCCACCTCACCCCTGTATTCAGCCATCTCGGCAGCGGAGAACTCCGCACATCAGGTAACAAAGGCGCTTGAGAAACTGGGCGGGGTTTTGGGACAAGCCGTCAGCTATGTTGAGACGCTTGTCGTCGACACAGTCGGGGGACTGATCGGCTCCGAGATTGCGAGTTCTACCGTCGGTCAAGTCTTTGAGGCTTTCGCGACGGCCGACATCCTGTTTCCTGCCCACAAGGACCGTCACAACTTCAGCGACCGGGGCATCGCCACCCACGAATACGGGCACTTCACCCTGTGCAACCTACTCGACAGCGTCGATGCGATGCTATTCGCGGCGGCGTACGACGAGGCCGCCGCTTCCGGATTCGTCACCGGTCAGGCCCCAAGCGCCCAAGGCTCAGTGATGAACGAGTCCTTCGCGGATTTCATAGCGTCGCAGGTGATTGGCGCGACGAATTATGGGAAGCCGCAGAACTCCATTAGCTCGGCAAACATGAACTACTGTTTGGCCTCCAATACGTCGTGCATTGAGGCAAACGTGACGAATGGCCCCGTTGCAAGTCCTGACGGGGGCATGCCCGTTGGGGGCCCCTACTTCCCCAAAGACGGTGTCACCTTCAACAACGAATGCCTCCGCGCCACCAGCCTCTACACCGACGCATTCGATGGTCAACTGCTGCTATTGGGAGCGCAAGGGCCGACCAACGGAAACGAGTGGCAAACAAACGGGAGCGGCATCGCTATTGCGTCGGCGGCGGGCCCCTCCGCGAACGATGAGGCGGTGGCTCTGCCGGGTTCATCCTTACAATCTTGGATCTCGCACACCCTTTCGCGGGGCACCCTTCTGAGGGAAGACAATGTCTTTGGAGGGCTTGCCGACGCAATGCAGGAGCAGAACAAATACAACTGGTGCCAGATCTGTCAGGTGTTCCAACTCCACACGGTGGATGCCTCTGGCAACCTCTATTGCCCGGAGTCCTGGGTGGGGCCACGTCCGACCTTCTCGCTCAACGGAACGACCATGTCGCTGACTTGCACCTTCGACCAGGGAGGGTGCCCGGCCGGGACGACGCCCGATTCCGCCCTTGCTACCTGCGATCCGGCCTGCCCAATCGCCGGCTATGTGTTTGATCCGTTATCGTTGACATGCGTCCCGGGAGTGATTAGCTGGTAAGATGCTTGTGAGGCTAGCCATCGTGCCCACCGCTCTCGTCGGGTTCCTGATCTCCACGGGGTGCGAGAAACGCTGCGACGAGGCGGCCGATCCCCACGCTCGCTACGACGTCACCGTGCTTGACTTCTACAACGCGCAGGGCAAGTTCAAGTACGGTGTCGCCGGCGGAAGCTATCCATTGTCCAGTGGCACGTGCTCAAGCTGGGACGGACTCGGTCCGGGCGCATCCTTGCAGCTTCAGGCCGCGGGTCAGCAGAGCAATTCGGACGGCACCTGTTACGAGGTCACCGCGGATCTCACGTCCGCCCCGCCCGGGTTGACGCTGCTAGGCCCATCGACAGACGGAAATGCGCTTAATCAGATTCGTAGCACCGACGCTGCGATGTATGCGCTGGAGGATGTTGCGGCCGGCCAATGTGCTGGAGTGCTCGTTCTTGGGTTCTCCGACGGCTTGAACCCTGGCGGAATATATGCGCAGCCTGTTGCGGGAGACTTTCCGCCAGCGATCCTCTACACGCTGTTCCTGCCGTCGAGTGGCACTTGCCCGTGCTGCCTTGACAATTTCGCTATCCAACTGACCAAGGAATGACACCACCGCAGGAAATTCTGGGTCTGCAGGCATTTCTCAGGCCGGCAATGCCTGCAGTCATTTGTCTCTTTCTGGCTTGCCACGGTACAGTTGGTGCAGCCACTGACGGGGCGTCCATTGGTGGCTCTGGCGGAGGGGGCGCTGGCGCCGATGGTGGCGTGGATCGAGTCGCATCAAGTGGTGCAGTGGGTGGGGCAACGGCCGGTGGCGTTGCTGGCGGAACGGATCTATCTGCGTCGGGTGGGGGCGCGGGTGTCGGTGGGGGCGGCAGCACTGGAAATTCGGGCGCACAGACCCCGGATGGCGGCGGTTCGGATTTGGGGGGCTGTCTCGGCGTGTGCCTTGAGACGTTTTTCGAGCCATGTTCGAGACTCGGTCAAACCTGCGTGAGCTCGACGAGTGGGAATCAAACCACGATGTGCTATGCAAACGGCGTCAAGGTACTATCGACGGTGGCCGGGGATACGAAAACCAACATTGTCAAGAAGGCCAATGGCGATATTTGTTTCCAAGAGACTGGCACCACCTCGATCCAGTATGTCTACGACCCGGACGGAGGACTGGTTGCGGGGATCGTCGTCAACAACCTGACCGTCTTGACTATCACCTGCCTGAGTCCTGGCTCTGCCCCCGGTACCGTCGGCACGACAACCGATACTAGCCTGCTGGATCCTCAGTGCGCCGCCTACGCCGCCGAAAACGCCCCCTGCGCTACAGGAACCTGCGTTTGGTGACAGGCGAGCTGTGTGCGCAGACATTCCGCACAGCTGCGCACCAGAACATTCTGGAGATCGGGCGCAGCTGCGCACCAGAACATTCTGGAGATCAGGCGCCGCAACTGCAACAAGCGCGAAATTGCAGAAGGAATCCGCCCCGCCCGCGACTTGCAACAAGGCCCGGGCGCGATCAGCCTTGACGCATGCCAGCCTCACCCTGCCGTCATACGTATGACCACCGTATGCGCGATCTCGTGTGCGAGGAACGCGACCCCATGCTCTTCCGTGACCTCGGTGTCCCGCGTTCCACCGCCGCAAGTTGGATCCGTCGCGGCCCGCGCCCCATCGTCTCCGCCGAGGTCCTCGCCCTCGACCAGCAGGAACTCCAAGCCGAGATCCTCTCCCTCCAGCGCCGGGTCAGGTTACTCCTTGCCATCATCCGCCTGGCC
>PMLB01000036.1 GCA_003158735.1 Myxococcales bacterium
CGCCAGGTTCCGGGACCGGTCACGGCGAAAGTAATCTTGGGCTCGCCAGTTGGTTGGTTGTCCGTTGCTTTGGTGGTGGGGCCGTAGGTGGGAACCCGCAGTCCGGTCGCATCCACGACCTCGACGTCGAACATGGCCACGTCCGCACCGTTGGCCAGGAGACCGCCGGGAGCAGTGTAAGACGTGAGCTTGACGGCAGCGGCCGCGCCGGCCGTGGTCAGGGTATGCTGACAAACCTGCTTGCCGCTGGAGTCGTAGCCCACGGCCTTAATGCTACCCGTAGCCCAGGAGATGTTCGGGAAACTGAAGGTGTACCCATCTGTCGGGCTCGTCACCTTCGTTTCCGCTCCGCCGTTGACGCTCAATCCCACCGACGCAGTGTTCGCCACCACGTACATCGTTTTCTTGGTGCCAGCGGGATAAGTCCAGTGCCCGATGATGTGTATGTCAGGCTGCGGGTTGCCAGCGACGCGGAACGCGTAGTAGGCCTCCTTGGGCAGACGCACCGCATCGACTTTGCCCCCCGCGCGACAGACGGCAGAGCTATCCAAACGTCCGTCGGCATTTTCGTCCGAGAAGTAAATCGACGCATATCCTGAGTAGCGCGAGTTTGCCGCTGTCTTATTTTGAATGGTGTCGACCTTCAACCAACCATTCAGCCGGGCAATTTGTGCCGTCGTGAAATCCTCTGACGTATGGTTATACGTGTCCAGCGACCCCGGTATGAAGCCGCCCACGTGCGGGGGCGAGTAAGTGTCCCAGATGCCGCGCAAGACCTCATCGCGGAAATCTTCTTCTTCGAGGATGGGACCCTTGTCCCGGTACGCATCGGAGTATCCGCGGAAGTACCCGCTGCCGTCACTATTAGGAGGCTCGTAGGCGATCATAGTGCCAAACCAATCGGCAGAAGACGCGCCGGTGGCGTCTGCCATGTCGCGATCGCCGACACCGCGGCCGCCGTTCTTGTCCCAGGTGTCTCTGAGCGCAGCCAGCGACTGCATTTGGCTCCCGGAAACTGAGCCGTTGCCCGCCTCATAAAAGAAAACGCTCGGATTGTTCCTCAGGTAGATCATGGTGCATTGCATGACGGACATCCTCGCGGTCCACTGGGCATCCGTAGGATTGGTCACCTCTTTGTCGCCGGCGGGCGCAATGCTGACGACGCCGTACTTGTCACCCGATCGCATGTCTGCCACCTGCGGCGTGACGTGCATCCAGCGAATGTAGTTCGCGTTGGCGCCCCGGGTCAGATTGGCATGGAAGTCGTGCATCCAGTCTGGCACCGCCTGGCCGAGGCCTGCCCATGAATTGGTCGAGCGTTGGGCGAAGCCAAGCATATACACAAACCGGCCATTGATATACACACCGCCCGTGCCGGCGCCTCCCTTGAATGCCGTCTGACGGAACCCCGTAAGAGTGCTGCGGCCGTTGACTACTGTCCCGCCCACAGTAAGCGTCGTTTGGACATTGTAGAGATTCGGATACAGGTCACTCCACAGCTTCGCTCCCGTCAATGGCCCACTCGCCTTGATTACCGTAGCGCCAGTCGTCGGCACTGAGGTGGCCGTTCCTGAGAATGAGGTCAACGTCGTGCCTGTGGCTGCATCAACTACTTTGACGCCCAAAGTAACATTCGCTGCAGCGCCCGATTCGTTGTTCACCTCGGATTCCACATTCAGCGTCAGGTTGCCCGTGTCGCCCTGCGCGGTGTTGTTGGTGATATTGGCATAGGCAGTGCCGTAGATGTAAATGCCCTGCGTTTTCAGGTTTTGGTAGAGCGGATAGGTTTGATAAATCTTGCCCGGCGCGTGCAGCCAGACATGGCCCACCAATCCACCGTAGTCCGGGTTGGTGGCATTCGCGTTCCAGTATTCACCGCCCCCGCTGTTGTCGACACGAACCGCGAGAACGTTGTCGGTGGTCCCGTCAGCAGTGACTTTCCCGGTGATATCGATGCCGGTCGCTGAGATACCGTCGGTGAAGGTTCCGACTGCGGTTCCATTGATGTAGAAGGCGGCGCTTTCCCGGATCCGTTCGAACTCGACGATGAACTTGTTGCCAGCGAATTTGGCATCCACCTTGAAATGCTTACGGTACCACGCCGGTCCGGCGTACATGCCGTGATCGCCGCCGCTGTGGTTGATGAGACCTCTGAAGGAATCGACATCATTGTACGTGTGCGGTGTGCTGACCGGACTCCAACCGGTCTCGGAGGCGGTGGTGGCCTGAGCGCCGCTAACGTCCGACCTGTTGAACATCCAACCCACGTCCATGCTGAAGTCCCCTTCGGTCGCAGGAAGAGGGCTGCCGCCGGTGTTCAGGGTGCTAATCGTGTTGCCGCCGATTGCGCCGCCGGTTTGGCCGCCGGTAGCGCCCGCACCGCCAGTGGCCGTGGTCTGGCCGCCGACGGTCGTCTTGCCAGCTGAAGCAACGGTGTTGCCGCCAACAACCACACCAGCGCTGGCGCTTGTCTGGCCGCCAGCGGTCTTGCCCGCCGGGGCGACGGTGTTGCCGCCGGTCGCATTTCCAGCGACGGGCTGCTGGGTTTGT
>PMLB01000440.1 GCA_003158735.1 Myxococcales bacterium
CAGGCGGCAGTGTGGCGGGTGGCAGCGCCTCGGGTGGAAGCATTGCCGGTGGTAGCGGGGCAGGGGGCAGCGCAACCGGCGGGCGAGCTTCCGGAGGCACCACCACCGGCGGAGTCTCCACTGGCGGCAGGACCACCACCGGCGGGACTGGCGGCACAGGCTCGGGCGGTAAGGTCAACACCGGCGGCGCCTCCGGAACTGCCGCGGGCGGTGCGATCGTTATTCCAGCGACGGGCACCTACCCCGTGTCGTCGGGAACACCCACGGTCTTTTTGGCGGGAGATTCAACCGTCTCAACCTACGCCACAAACCCGTCCAACCAAGAGGGGTGGGGGCAGGAGCTGCAGAATTTCTTCACCAGCGACGTGATCGTTGTGAACAAGGCCATTGGTGGCGAAAGTTCGAAGTCGTTTGCTGACCAGGGGCACTTGGCTGAAATCGTCGCCCTACTCAAGACTGGCGACTACCTCTTTGCCCAGTGGGGAATCAATGACCGGTCCGTGGCCGGTCCGGATCGCGCGACTGACCCCGCCACCACCTTCAGAACCTACTTGAAGCAGTACATCGACGGCGCGCGCGGCAAGAATGCCATTCCGGTTCTGATCACCCCGACCCCGCGACATCAATATAGCGGCGGGGCCTTCCAGAATGGTTTTCCCGAATATTGCGCGGCCATCCTAGCGGTAGGCGCGGAAACCAATACCCCGGTCATTGACCTGCAATCCGAGGGTCTCGCCTACTATACAAGTATCGGCGATGCCCAAGTCAAAGCGACCATTATATTGAACGGGTCGGACACGCTGCACTTCAACGCGGAAGGCGCCAATCAGATGGCCCGTTTGGTGGCACTGGGGGTCCAAGCGCTAAATCTCCCCATCTCACAGTACGTGATCCAGTCCAAGTTGGCGGCTCATTGAGACGGGGACGTGAAGGTTGTCACCTTTTCGCCTCTCGGAAGGCGTACCCGTTTCTGTACGACTTCATTGCAGGCGGGGCTACGATCGCCTGGCTTTAGGCAACCGCCAAATTTCGTACCTGGCCAGGGATTCAGTCCCCCGACCGGGCCTTCGCAAGCTACGCGTCGCCGGTACTGCTAGCGTCCCACTTGGGGTTCGACCACGCGGAGCCGCTTGAAGTAGTCTCGGTAGTAGCCTCGATCCCTGGCCAGCAGCCGATCGGCCAGACACATGGCGTGGGCGCCGATGAGAAAGTCCGGAACCACCCGCTGGGCCGGTCGGGTACTGCGTCGCAAGTAGCTCTGGTATATCTCTCCTGCAAGCTTTGCGCTCTGGATAGTGGACGGTACGAACGCAAGGTTCCAGTCTGCCAGGAACTCGTCGATGGCAGACGCTCCCACCACGGGTGTGATCTCGGCCAGCACGCACTCGCACAGCAAGAGCGCACCTTCGCCTGCGGCACGCCGCAGGCTCTGCTCGGATGTCTCCACGAAGCGTGGATCGGCAATCAGGACATCGAGAAGAACACTGCTGTCAACTGCCGTGCGCACCGGTGCCCCTCGCGCGTGCCAGATACGTGTCGACGGTCATTCCGCTCGGCAAGTGACCTCGGCCCCGCCACTTGCGGAAAACGTCCTCCGGAACAGACTTGGCCCCAACCAGCCGCCCATTCTCGGCCCGAAACTCGATCAAGGTACCCGGACGGAGGCCAAGTCGATCCCGCAGCGACTTCGGGATGGTTACCTGGCCCTTCTCCGACACCGCGGATTTCATACCTTGAGAGTAGTCTTTCCTACCTCTGAGGTCAATCTCCCACGCAGGTGGCGCAGGCCACGCAGCCTTCGGGATCGACCTTGGCCACCTGTCCCGCGATGTCGAGCTTGGCGCGCGAGAGAATGGTCGCGGCTCGGCCCTGCACGGCGCCAAACCGAAGCGACGGAGGACATCGCCGTGGCTTCTCCTCACATCATCACCGAACTCGGATCGGTGCTGAACCTGCCGAAGATTCGGGCGCGATATCATTTGACGGATGACCAGGTCGCGGAGTTTCTCGACTCGTACAGCAGACAAGCCGAGATTGTTGCCGGCACCTTCCTGCTGGACCAACAGTTTCGGATCACGGGCGGAACTCCCACTTCGCCGGTGGCACCCGCGATCCCAGTCGAGGACATCCCGATCATGTCCGCGGCTCTCGAAGGCGGCGCGGACCACACCGTGACTGACGACGGTGGCCTTCTTGATGTAAAGACAATGGTCGTCTCGGGGTATTCGCCTGTGCATGTGATCGCCCAGCGTAGCGCCGCACCGAGGTTGACAGGCGCGGCGGCCTTGAATCGCTTGCCACGTATGGCGCTTTGCGCGTAGCATCTAGCTCCCGGTGGACACTCATGAAGAAGGTAGTCTTGTTTGCAGTCGCCGTCGTCATGGCAGGATGTGGGCGAGGCGGTGGGTCGCATACCGGTAACACCACGCCAACAACGACAGGAGGTGCTGCGGCCGCTGGGACTGGCGGGATGGGCGCGGGCGGAAACGCTGGCGCCACTGGTGCCGCGGGTGGGGGTGGAACCAGCATCGCGGGAAGCACAGCCACCAGCGGCGGCAACGGAGGCACGGTGACCGGCAGCGGCGGCGCAGTTTTGTCGGGCGGTAGCTCCGCATCCAGCGGCGGCACCGGAGGTGGGACGACGGCCAGTGGCGGAATAGCCTCCTCAGGTGGCGGCCTGGATGCCAGCGGCGGCCAAAGCGGTGGCACAACCGGCACTGGTGGAGGCGGCGGCTCTGCCTCAAGCGGCAGCGCCGGTGGCAGCGGCGGCGAAAGCGGCAGCAGCAAGAGTACCGGTGGTGGCGGTTCTGCCGCGGGTGGCGGCGCTGGCCAGAAAAGCAGCCGCAGCGGCGGCTCCACTGGCACCGGCGGCGCCGCTGCTGGCGCCAGTGGCTCGACTGGCGGCGCGGCTGGCAACGGGGGAGCATCCGGTACCGGCGGCACAGTGAACGTTTGCAGCGGGTGCCAATCCCTCGAGGAATGTTCGATGGGCCGGATGTGCGTCGCAAAATCGGTGCAGATCCCGCCGAACCCGAACCCCTTCCTCATTGACGCCACCGAAGTGACGCGCGGTCAGTATGCCGCGTGGCTGGCAACCAATCCGAATCCCGCAGACATTTGGCAGGACGCAACCTGCTCCTGGAATGCGAGTTTCACGCCGGACACCGCGTGCATGGCGAGATCCTCCGTATGCAAGGGCGCCGATTGCGCGAACCATCCCCAAGTATGCATCGACATGTGCGACGCGGTCGCCTACTGCCGTGCCATTGGCAAGCACCTATGCTCAGCATACGAATGGTCCAACGCCTGCACCTCGAACGGGGTCAACCAATTCACCTATGGCAATTCCATCGGCGTTGGCCAATGCCATGACACCACCGAGCCCAACTCCAGCACGACCGTGCCGGTGGGGACCATGCCGGAGTGCCAGTCTCCGGTCCCCGGATTCGCGGGAATCTTCGATCTGATAGGCAATGTGTCGGAATGGGTAGCCGACTGCACAGGGTCAGCCGGGGCGACGGACAGCTGCCAGTCCCGCGGAGGATCCTTTGGCCTCAGCGAGGTCATGCCGGACTGCAGCCAATCTGTCGGCGGCCAACGCGCCTATTTCAGCGACAGAATCGGATTTCGCTGCTCCATCAGCCTGGTTCACTAGTCTGGCGTCAGACTGGCGTCTCAGGCTTGTCGCTCCTGCCGCCCCTGCGGGCGCGAGGCAACGACGGTGCACAAGAGCCAGGATCTGCGGGCACAGACTTTTTGACAAGGCGGCCATTGTGCATAGGAAAATCGAACAGGTTTTTGAGCGTCCGGGAACTCTCCCTGCCCGCACCTGCGCGACCTCGAACGCATTCGCGCAGCGCCTGGGGGTTCTTGCCGGCGTTCCCGGCTGCTGAAGACGCCATATCGACCAACTCAGGGCAGTTTACGCCATCACGCCCGCGTCGGCGTCCCGTCAGTTCAACCAGTCCTCGCCGTCTTCAGATTCCGAGGGAGGAGGTCGCGCGGGATCGGGCTTGGGCGCCTCGTTCGGCAGGCCCATGGCGGTCAGGATCTGCTTGATGGTGTCCTCGGTCTCGATCAGGGCGATCAGGCGCAGCAGGCTTTTGGCAGCGCGGGCAGACGGTCTCGATCCCGAACATTCTTCGGAGCAGCTAGGCGGCCAGGTGGCGCAGACTGGCCACCCAGCGCGGTTAGATCCGGTGTTCCGGCCGTACGATCTTCCTCGCGNNGACTGTAGGCGCTTGAAGATGAGCGGCCAGGCGCAGGGTTTGTCGGCGGACACTTCGCAACGCTCGCTGGTCGAGCCGCCGCAGGGGCCGTTGAGCATGTGCTTGGCACAGCGGGTGACCGGGCAGATGCCGCCGAACTCGGCCAGCATGCACTCGCCGCAGCCGATGCACTTTTCCGTCCAGGTCGCCTGTTCTTCCAGGATGCCCATGTACTGCGTATTGAGCGCGGGATACACGGGCTTGCCAGGAAAGCGCTCGGCCAGGGCTTGCACGCCGGCGGCGCCGCCGAACGACACCACGGCATGGCTGCGTTCCACCGCGGGCGCCAGGTCTTTGATGAACTCGTTGTCGCACTGGCGCTCGATGGTTCCTTCTTCATGTCGTTGATCATGGGCGCGCCGCGCGGGCACACCCTCACGCAGGTGGCGCAGGCCACGCAACCCTCAGGATCGACCTTGGCAACTTGTCCCGCAATGTCCAGCTTGGCGCGCGAGAGAATGGTCGCGGCTCGGCCGGCCACCGCTTTGGCGTGCGCGATGGTCTCGTCGATGAAGCGCGGCGAGTGGGCCAGGCCAGCCAGGTATTCGCCCTCGTTGGCCAGATCCACCGGGCGCAGCTTGGGATGCGGCATTGAAGCTGACGAGCCACGCTGGCACTTTCCTCAACGAGCGTTGCGCTGCCGGCCCTCTGGCGATAGACTTTGAAGAACAATCACGACGAGGACAGGTCGACCGTGGCCCTACCAATCAACAGCGAAGAAGTCGAGAGACTGGCGCACGAGATCGCCGCGTACACCGGTGAAAGCGTTCCAGACGCCATTCGCAACGCCCTTCGCGAGCGCCTGGACCGGCAGAAGGCGCGCGGCAAGCGCGCGTCTTCCTTGCGCCCGCAGTTGCAGGAGATCCGCAAGCGATGCGCAGCGCTTCCGAGGCTCGACCAGCGAACGGCGGACGAGATCCTTGGATACGATTCTGTCGGACTTCCCCGCTGATGGTCGTCGATACCTCAGCACTCATTGCGATACTGAGCGACGAGCCGGAGGCGCCGGGCCTCGAGGCGGCCATCGAAGCAGACTCCGTTCGCTTGCTTTCGGCCGCCAGCCTCGTCGAGGCTGCGATTGAATACCCCGGCCAGGAAGCTCGGAATGGGCTATAGTTTAGGGTAAGAGGTCGTCCGATGGCTTTGACGGTGCAAAGCATTCTGGAACAAATCCGAACGCTTCCCCCGGAGGATCGGCTGCGTGTGGTCGAGCAAGTGGTCCACGACATGGCGTCGGAAGTGACCGCCCCGCACGCGGCCGCACCGTCGGCGATCTGGGCGGACGAAAGCGAATCCGATTTCCAGGCGTTCCAGTCCGCCCTGGAGCGTTTGCGGGCGACGGATACTTGGCGCAGCGGCGATGAACCGAACCTCGCCTGACCCTATCGGCGGTGACCGTGTTCGAAGTAGTGCGCGAAAGGCATCAAGCGCAGCAGATCGATCGCGCGGCGCAGTTTCTCGCATGGGCGCAGAACGCCGAGGTGCTTGCGTTCGACGACAAGTCCGCGCGGCTCGGCGGCGAGATAGCTGGCGCCTTCTGCGGACTGGAACCACGATTGGTGTTGCTGACGTTCTGATTGCGGCAACCGCCATCGCGAACAACCTGACCCTGGCAAGCGCGAACCTGGCCCACTACCAGCGCCTCGTGCCCTTCGGACTCAGCACCGAGAACTGGCGAAGCCCGCTCTGAAGGTTGTCTCCTCTTCACCTCTCGGATCCACACGAAACCTAATCAAGTGTCTGGCACCCTCCACGCGCGCACTCCATGCGCGCGTCGATTGCGTCGCGGCGCACGTTGGAATACGCTCGGATAGTGGAACATTCGAGCATTGCGAAGGACATCGTACTGCTGGTCGTCGGCCTCGCGTTTGGCCTTCTACTTTGGCTACTGGACAAAGGCCGTGTCGAGATACCACGGTACATAGTGGTTCCCGGCGTAATCGCGGCACTTATTGTATTTATGTGGGGCCTGGCCAATCTAGCATCACTAGCTTGTCCAGAAGCGTGGCGCTCAAAATCAATATCCATCGTAAACGTCGCGTTCTTGTCGCTGGCTTTGGTCGCGCTCTCTTGGTGGATATCTAGGACCGTCGGCGTCCACGACGAGATTGGCAGGGTCAAGACAGAGCTGCGTCTTCACTTCTCTGGCAAGTACGAGAGGCCAGAGGGAATCCATGCCGACAACATAGAGAGCTGGTATACGCTTTGGCATGAGCGTCAGGAGCTGTCCTTCTTCGGTGAAGGTAACAAACAGATTGGAGGACATGTATTTTCTGGAGGCTGGACGATATTTGTGTCCTTCCAGAAACCAACAATGTACCGAGAGTTAAGTGTGTCATTCTCCGACCCGGGCTTTCCGCAGTGGGAAGTCAAGTTCCAGACCCCTCGGTATGTGATTATCAGTGTTTCTGGACCTATTCCCTCCGGCAATCTGGAGATCTACGCGAAGCAGTAGCACGAGTGACCTCCCAAGAAGGGACGTAGCCGAAATAGGGGGCCTCTGGGCGTGGCTAGTGCGGTGGCGAGCTGAGGATCGGTCTGATGCGGAGTCAGGTCCTCGGCTGCAGGTTTCGCGTCTCAGAATAGAGGGAAGCATCCGTCGGCGGGCGCTGGTCGGGAAAGCAGCCGTTGGCCGTCCGCCACTCACCCGCCCGCGAATCTCCGCGCCGCGAACCTAGATCCGGTGCTCCGGCCGTACGATCCTCCTCGCGCCGCCGTGCCAGGCCTTGCTCCAGTCTTTCGGCGGGTGGATCTTTTCCAGGCGGTCGAGCTGGCCGATTGACTGTAGGCGCTTGAAGATGAGTTGTCAGGCGCAGGGCTTGTCGGCGGAGACTTCGCAACGATCGCTGGTGGAGCCGCCGCAGGGGCCGTTGAGCATGTGCTTGGCGCAACGGGTGACCGGACAGATGCCGCCG
>PMLB01000065.1 GCA_003158735.1 Myxococcales bacterium
AGTAGACCATATTCCTGGTCAGGTCGCCAGCCTGGCAAGGACGGGGCAAGAACCGCTACTTGGTTAGACGGCTCCCGTTCAGCCCACGGAAATACGCGATTGTGGCCTCCAGCCCGCGTTCGAGGGGCACCTGCGGCGTCCAGCCACCCAGCAGCTTCTGCGCCAGCGCGATGTCCGGGTTGCGGCGCACTGGATCGTCCTTTTGGCCGCGATCAGCGTCCCAGCAGGCGCAGAAATCCCGTCGGAGACTCGATTTGTACCGGCCGATGGGCAGACACCAGGAAGACCTTCAGTCGCAACAGATCGGCTGCGTCCAGTGTGACCACGTACTGCGCTTGCATCTCCAGCGCTGCCGCGACGATGGGATTGTCCTTGGGATCGCTGTCGACCAGGTCCACGTCCTGGTACTCACCCGATGCGCTCTCCGCTCGCTGCTGCATGGCCACGCGCAGGTTCGCGATGTCCTGACGACTGAGCTGTGTCACCCGCTGGATCTTCTCCCGAGCCAACACATCCACCATCTCGTCGAGGATCGCGCTCGATGTGACGTGCGTGAAGAGTCCTTGCCGGAAAGCCCGCAGCACCTGCCCAGAAGGCCCGTCGGGCCGCAGGACACCGGCCACGAGGACACTCGTGTCGAGGACCACGCGAAGCTTGTGGCCAGGCACGGCGGGCTAGCTGCGGCTCTTGCGCCGCCGTTCGCGCCGTACCTCGCGCACGGCTTCCACGATCTCGCGCGTGAACTGCTCATCGTCGACGTCGAGTTTGCCCATTCGCTGCTGGATCGCTTCCACTTCAGACCAGGCCACCTTCTTGCCCTCGGCCTGCATCACCCGCGACAGGATCCTGGTCTGCTCTGCATCCGGCAGGACCTGGATCCTCTTCACGAGGTCTCGCGCTTCCATGCGGGTCATCGTCGTGCTCCTTGTCCGCAAGGTTATCACACTCCCTCGGGTGGCACCGTTGCGGCGTTTTCCCTCAGACACGACCTCGGGGCCGGCCTCGCGAAACCAGGCGTCGGGAGACGCTGGGCGTCGTGAAGCGACCTGCGGTCGCCCTCACCGGCATCCCACGTTGCCATCGATCGCCTTCTTTCAGGCGGAAGACCTCAATGCGCCTCAGTTCGGGATCCACTCGTCGTTCCGCTCGGCGAAGGACTGGCCGAGCTTGGCAACCGCCTCGGCTGACTGGCCAGTCCTCATTCACGGATGTGGCGCGCGACATGCTGGGGGTGGAAGCAAGCCATGGCGCGTCAACGGGAGCTGGATGACCGGCAACACCTCTGACCAACCTCATGGACGTTGAGCCTCTCGACGCACACCACGCGATCAACGACGCCAGACGCCCTTCGAGACTGATCGCATGCGCAGAAATCGCGCTATGGTTGCACCATGAAGTCGATCCAGTCCTCAATTCGTGTCGACCCGGAGATCCTTTCGGGAACGCCTGTCTTCGACGGAACCCGCGTACCCGTCCAGACGTTGATGGACTACCTGAAGGTCGGAGATCGTGTCGACGACTTCCTGGACGACTTTCCGACGGTTAGCCGGGAACAAATCGCCGCCGTGCTTGATGTGGCCGGCGAAGCGGTAACTCGATATGCGCGTATTGCTTGACGAGTGCCTTCCTCGTGGATTGAAGAAGCACCTTCGCAACCATGAGGTGAAGACCGTACCCGAGGCCGGATGGGCGGGAAAGAAGAACGGCGAGCTTCTCCGTGTCGCAGCAGGCGACATTGATGTCTTCACAACGATCGACAGCAACCTGGTCTATCAGCAGAAGGTCGGTGTGTTGCCTTTTGGCGTGGTCGTTCTGGCCGCTCGCAGTTAACCGACTCGGCGACCTGCTCCCGCTCGTTTCGGATATCCTGGCAGCTCTTAGTTCGGTAGGGCCTGGACAGGTCTTGCGAATCGGTGGCTAGCCAAGGCGTTGCAGCGGCACTTGCGCGACGCGCTGTGAGCTTCGTGGTCATGGCGCTCCTGGGTATCACCGAGGCCATCGCCTTCGACCGCCACTTCGCCGAGTACGGGCGATTCGCCCTGTTGTAGGCATTGCCCCTCTCCCTAGAGCACCGAACAGTTTGACTGCGCCGTGAAATCAAGGAGTTGCGACCCTCGGAAGTAAGTCTCATTCCCTGGCCCCGCGAAGCGGGGAGGGAATCGGATACGCCTGGGCGCCGCAAGTCTTGGATCTCACGGCAAAGTCAAACTGTTCGGTGCTCTAGGGAGAGGGGATTGAGCAACTGTGGCGAAATCCTGCCGAAAACGGAAGCGTGACTCTCTCCCTCGCTCGTTGCCGCGCTCTGCGCCGTACCAGCACCGACGCCGAGGCCGCCCTATGGGTTCGGCTTCGGGCCAAACGACTCATGGGCTTCAAGTTTCGACGGCAGCATCCCTGCGGGCCGTACATATTGGACTTCTACTGTCCGGCCAGTCACCTGGCCGTGGAACTAGACGGCGGCCAACATTTCAACTCGGCGGCACAGAAATACGACCAGCGTAGAACGACTTTCCTTCTTCGCCACGGCGTCAGGGTCCTCCGCTTCCCGACCGACCTGGTCTTCCGCGAACCGATTGCCGTCCTCGATGCGATCATCCTCGCACTTGGCGTCTGCCCCTCTCCCTAACCCTCTCCCCGCTGTCGCGGGGCGAGGGAATCGGATAGATTTCACGGCAGAGTCAAACCGTTCGGTGTTCTAGGCGTTAGTCGGGGACAGCGTGAGGGGTTCCGCGCCCACAAGCCCCCAGCGCCGGGTCCCTCGCCCCCATAGGCGTTAAGCGGCAGCCGGTAGAAGTATTCCACCCCCTCGCCCCGCGTAGCACAGCGAAGCGGGGAGAGGGTTGGGGAGAGGGGCCGCACTAGGCCCGGGGGAAGAAGCCGCGCTATGCACGCAGGGATCACCCGACGAATCCCGAGGAAATTTCCTACTGGTTTGACTTGGCAGCAGGCGTTGGTGTCTTGACATCGGATCCGACGTTTATCATGATAAACGTCGGCTTAGTCGTCGGGGTGACCACGCCATGTATCTTGCCAGGCAACTCAACCTCATCGAGGCCACGGCCCACAAGTCGTGCTTCCTCTTCGGTCCCCGCCAGACGGGGAAGTCCATGCTGCTTCGGCAGACCCTGCCCAAGGGCACGCCGATCTACGATCTCCTCGACCATCGCGTCTGGTTGGATCTGAACACCGACCCGACCCGGATGCGCCAGGAGATCGAGGCCAAGGATCTGCGCCATGCGCTGGTGGTTGTGGACGAGATCCAGAAGCTGCCGGTCCTGCTCGACGAGATCCACCTTCTCATCGAAACGCGCAAGCTCCGCTTCCTTCTCACGGGATCCTCGGCGCGGAAGCTACGCCGTTCAGGCGTGAATCTGCTGGGCGGGCGGGCTCGGTCCCGTCACCTGCATCCCTTTTCCTGGAAGGAACTGGGACCGCAGTTCGTCTTGCTGACGGCGCTGAACCACGGGTTGCTGCCTTCCGTGTACTTCTCCGACGATCCCGCCGACGACCTACGGGCCTACGTTGGCGCCTACCTCAAGGAGGAGATCACCGCCGAGGGTCTCACGCGAAACGTCCCAGCCTTCGCACGCTTTCTGGAAGTGGCGGCCGCGTGCAGCGGCAAGATGTTCAACAAGACCGAGGTATCCAACGACGCCAAGGTGCCACGCACCACCGTGATCGAGTACTTCGAGATTCTCAAGGACACGCTCATCGGCTACGAGCTGCCGGCTTGGGGTCGCANNCCCAAGTCCACGGACTTCGGCGACGCCCTGGAGCACTTCATATTCCACGAATTGAAGACGTACATCGACGCGCGCCACCCCGGATGCGATCTGCACTACTGGCGCAGCACATCCCAGTTCGAGGTCGACTTCATCCTTGGGGAGCACACCGCGATCGAGGTGAAAGCCACCCGCAGCGTCTCTACCCGCGATCTGAAGGGACTCACCGCCCTGGCCGAGGAAGGCGTGATGAAGCATCTGCTGCTGGTCTGCCAGGAGTCGACGCCGCGGAAGATCGGCAAGATCCTGGTGCTGCCGTGGAGCGAGTTCCTGGAGCGGCTGTGGTCGGACGCGTTTGTTGGATGACGTCGGAGATGCCTATGGGTGCGTATTCCCGCCCATAGCCTCCAGATCCAACTCGTTTATGGGGCGGAAGTGCTTGGCGTTCGCGCTCATCAGGGGCAGGGCGTTCTCGACCGCAGTGGCTGCGATGATGGCATCGCCCGCGCGTAGCCCAGCAGACAGGCACCGGCCGTCTGTCCCGCTTGTGCATGCCAAAGAACGGCGTGTCCGTGACCCTGCGCAGAGTCTGAGACGACACAGGAACGATCGTGCCCTTGACCTTGCCGTGGTACAGGACCGACACGGACTCGCGCCGTTCAAGTGCCGCAAGGACCTGCTTGGTTCGGTACCGACTCGGGGCCGGCCTCGCGAAACCAGGCGTCGGGAGACGCTGGGCGTCGTGAAACCCTCACATCCCGCAAAAATCGGAGCTAACCTTGAAGCTGCCGAACCGGCCGGTGTAGCGGGGCGCATAGGCGTTGACTAGCGCCCCGAACGGTTTGAATGTTGGGTGGATTCGAGAGCTTGCGAGCGTCTGGAAAATTCGCCTCGCCCCGCGAAAGCGGGGAGAGGTCGACGCGCGAAGCGCGGCGGGAGAGGGGCACGGCCGAGAGAGAGCGCGCGTCTGCCCCTCTCCCTAGCCCTCTCCCCGCTTTCGCGGGGCGAGGGAATCGGACAGTGCCCGGGCGTCGCAACTCCTGGATTTCACGGCAGAGTCAAACCGTTCGGTGCCCGAGCGCCCCTCGTAGGGGCGACCTGCGGTCGCCCTCCGTCGGGCGGGCTACCCTTGCGGTCGCCCGCTCAGCCCACGGAAATACGCGATGGTGGCCTTCAGTCCCCCGCATGAGCGCGGTGGCGTACGAAGGAGCGGGACGACCTGGCCCTCACCTCATCCAGTCCTCGAACACAACCCCGGGCACGCGCGCAAACTCAGATATGTTGCTGGTGACCACGATCAAGCGGTTGGCAACGGCGATGGCGGCAATCATCAAGTCACGATCGCCGATGGGCTGGCCCTTGGCTGCCAAGTGGGCGCGGGCATGGGCGTAACAATCGGCAGCGGCGGCGTCGAAATCGAGAACACGGAAGGGAGCCAAGAAGGCGTCCTGATCGGCGCGGCTGCGGCGGGGATGCTGG
>PMLB01000020.1 GCA_003158735.1 Myxococcales bacterium
GCGATTCTCGGCCAGGTTGAAGTGAACGCGGCCAACCAGATTCCAGGCCGGGTTGAGCTGCTTCAAGAAGTCCTGGACCGCCGCGCCTGATTGTTTCAGTTCGACGGTGAACGCATTCGCGATGTCACCCCACAACGTAGACAGGACAGCCGGGGTTAGGTACTCCGCACCGGCCATGGTCGGCCCGCACAGCGCCAGTTCGGCTAGCTCACCTGCGGCTGGCGCGGGCACCTGAGTATGGCGTTCGGCGCTTTCCGGTTGGGTGCAAATTCCGGCTACGAAGCGCGCAGCGAAGTCGCGCCAGTAGCCGAGAGCGGGAGGCAACGCCTGTCCCATTTCGGCCGCACCCAGACGCAGAAGTCCGTGCCCAGGCCCGCGGCCGAAAGCCAGAAGCAACCGTTCCGCCAGCGCTGCGTCCAGGGCGGGCGCATCTTCTTGCGCGACCAGCACGAGGCGCCCGTGCGGCGTAAGGCAAGGGGCAAAATGGGTATCGGCTGCGGCGGGCAAGACGACCAGCAACTTCTACGAAAGTGCGGGGGACAGGACAAGCAGTGTCGTCGTCACAATCCGAGGCCCCGCAACATCTCGGGCAGAAGCGTTTCCGACGGGGCACACAGCGCGATCACGCCAAAAATCGGTGCCTGCGCGTGGGGGTCAACGGAGAAGACCGGCTTGCCCCGTGATAGGGCGGATTCCACCAGCAGCTCTGTCACGCCCACGTAAGGATCAGGCGGCGTCTCTGACCGATGAGGCAGGCACGGCGGACGGGTGCGACCAGGATGCGCAGATCCGACTGGGCGCAGATGCCGTGTGTTGCGCGCGCGGCCCCTTCGCCAGACAGCGACACGAACGGTCGCTACGCACAATCTTCAAGATAGGTCTACTGCGTCAAACAAAAAGACACATGATTGCAATATGTTGCGCATATGGCAGCCCAAGTGCTCTACAACATTGGTAGTTTCGTCATGTTGCCTGACCTTGGAGTCATTACTTGCGAAAAACAACTATAGACGTTATTTTTTGCATGTAACGACTCTGATGTCACATGTCAACCGCCGCCCAGTTCATCATCAGTCTTGCTGCCCGTGGTCGGTACGGCTTCACTACGAATGAAGCCGTGGCATCGCTTGGTGGGTCGGTCCCCGCAGTGCGAGCGTCGCTGCGGCGGCTGAAGGCGAAGGGCGAGATCAGAGACCCGCATCGCGGTTTCTACGTCATCGTCCCGCCGGAGTATCGAAGCATTGGCTGTCTTCCTGCGGATCAGTTCATCCCGCAACTGATGGCTTCACTCGGCGAGGTGTACTACGTGGCCTTGCTGAGCGCGGCCGAGCTGCACGGAGCAGCCCACCAGCGACCCCAGACTTTCCAGGTGATGGTGAAGACGAACCGCAGACCCATTGAATGCGGCGGAGTGCGCGTCCAGTTTGTCGCTCGGAAGGACCTCAAGCGAACGCCCATCGTGGAAAAGAACACACCTCGTGGCATGCTCCGCGTGGCATCGCCGGAGGCGACTGCGCTTGAACTCGTGGGCTATGTCGACCAGTGCGGTGGCCTCAACAACGTCGCGTCTGTGCTGGCAGAGCTGGTCGAAAAGGTCGACGTGCAGAAGCTGTTGGCTGCGGCCGCGCTGTGCCCGATCGCATGGGTGCAGCGTTTGGGGTATCTCCTCGACATTGCCGGGCACCGCGAAATAGGCGATGTGCTCGCACCCCACGTGAAAGAACATGCCCACGCTGTGGCGCCCTTGGTGCGGGCGCGGGCAACAACGGGTGCGCAGCGTCTCGATCGCTGGAAGCTCGTCGTCAATGCAATCGTGGAGCCGGACGTATGATTCCAAAGGATTTCATCACCGAGTGGCGATACCGGGCACCGTGGGTTTCCGACCGTCAGGTCGAGCAGGACTTGGTCATCTCACGTGCGGTTGTCGAGCTGTTCTCGCGCCCGACCATCGCAAACGCGTTCGCGTTTCGCGGCGGCACCGCGCTGTACAAGCTCCACTTTCAACCTGCCGCCCGCTACTCTGAGGACATCGACCTCGTACAGACCGCGCCTGGAGAAATCGGCCCCGCGCTCGACGCGATACACGAGGCGCTCGACGGATGGCTTGGCAAGCCGCAGTGGAAGCATTCAGAGGGGCGTGTGACGCTGAACTACCGTTTCGATTCCGAAGACCTTCCTGCGGTTCGCTTGCGGTTGAAGGTCGAGATCAACTCGCGCGAGCACTTCACTGTCTACGGCTTGAAGGATCATCGTTTCGACGTCAGCTCGCGCTGGTTCGCCGGCGGTGCCGACGTGCGCACCTACGAGTTGGACGAGATGCTCGGCACCAAGCTGCGGGCCCTGTATCAGCGCAAGAAGGGCCGAGATCTGTTCGACCTCGGATTTGCGTTGCAACGAGGTGGCGTATCGCCGGATCGCATAGTCGAGGCGTTTGCCCGGTACATGCGCGAGGACGGCGACCGGATCACGCGAGCCATGTTCGAGCAGAACCTTGCGGCCAAGAGAGGCGACACCACATTCACCGCAGATATCACACCGTTGCTCGCGAGCGGCCGGACCTGGGATTTCGACGTGTCTTTCGATCTTGTGTGGCGCGAACTTATCGGACGTCTTCCGGGCGATCCATGGAAGGGCAGATGAACGCAACATGCGCCTGATCGCGCCCACCGCTTTCAAGGGAACCATGAGTCCCTTGCAAGCTGCTCAGCAACTC
>PMLB01000270.1 GCA_003158735.1 Myxococcales bacterium
CGAGTGAAATTGCGCTGTTGCGAGTGGCCCGTGGCGCGACTAGGGAGAATACTCGACGTATTTGACCGTGGAGCAACGAAGGGACGCGACGCAAATCCGCGATTGCCGCGCGGGCGGAGGCAGGCTTTGCCTGCCGCAGCCCATCGCGCGAGGCCGAGCGAAGCGAGCGGGGAGGTGGGGGAGGTGGGGGGCCGAAGGGCATGGGAACCCGTCGCGGGTTCCCATCAATTTCGACGGGAGGCAAACCGTTCGGCGCTCTAGAAGGTCGTGAACGCCATCGCGCTCACACCGTCGCGCGTGAATACCGGGGCGAAGTGGAAAGACGAACCTCGGGCATCGGCGGTTGCGCTGGAAGACTCCGAGAAGAAGCCGTAGTAGAAGAACACGGCTGAGGTCACCAGCATCGCGGCGCCAACCCCGTACCCGATCCACTGGTAGTTTGCGTACTTGTCGCCAAGGTCTTTGGTATGCTTCATCCACGCCCTCAGGTTCGGGTCGGTGATTGGCTCGGCTGGCTTTCCGCTCTTGTCGCAGTAGCCGGTCGGTGAGATGTTGCAGAGGTTGCGTCGATACGGATCCAGCTTGCTGTTGGCATCAGAGACGTAGTAGCTGTAGACGCCTCCGACGGCGATCCCAACTACCCCGACGGCCAACGAAGCCAAGGCTGCAACCTTGGCGCCGGTTCGGTGTCCGCCTGAGCCGCCGCTAGCCACTTCCGTGGTGACCGTCTCAGTCGACTCGGCCGGGACCGTGCCTGCCGGTTCCACCGCAGGCGTCTCAGCCCTGGGCGTTTCCGTGGGCGCCACCGCGGCCATCTCGATGGCGACCTCTCGTGTGTCCCCAGAAGACAGGGTGACCGTCTTATTGGCCGGAGAATAGCCTGGCTTGGTCACGACGATCTCGTGCTTGCCCGCGGCCACGCTGGCGATGGTGAGCCCGCCCGCTCCCATGACCCCGGCGCTGACCCCGTCAACGGCCACCGCGGCACCCACCACGCCGCCTTGAACATGCAGAGTGCCGGGCAAGGACTGGCCGGTCAGGGTCGCGAGCCACTTCTGCACCGGTGCGTGCAGGGCAGGGCCAGTCGCTTGGGCGCGGCTGAACTGATCCGTGGTCCACGATTGCACGACCTCTTTGTCGGCATCGAACAGCTTGAGCGTGACGCTGTAGGCGTCGGAACCGGCTTTCTTGACCGAGCCAAAGATCAAGAGCGACGAGCCCAGGCTCTTGGCCGCCTGGCTCATGCACGCAGGCGCCTCGTCGGGACAGGAGAACACCAATTTGACTTCGACGAGATCGCGGCCCTGAACCAGACGATAGCCGGGCAGCGTCGACATGCGCTGGCGAAGCGTCTCGGTCATCGCGACGGCCACCGAGTCTGGCACACCCTCGCTGGTCTCGATGCCCAGGACAGCCACCGTGGGGTTGTCGCCGGCAAGGACCTGGCCGCTGGAAAAGAAGAACGCGGCTGCCGCGCCCATGCCGGCGATGAGAGACATTGGGAAGAAAGCCCGAGCACGTGGATTCTGCATGCCAAGATGATTGTTTTCCCAGGGGGCGTCCCTTGTCAATGACTAGGGCTTCATCATAGTGAGGGTCGCTCGCTGGCAGGGCTGGCCCGTGTTAGCGTATCCACCAGCGGAACCCACCATGCGGATCGGCGTCTCGGCCAAGATATTCCTCGCGTACGCCGTCCTGCTGAGCGTGTTTGGCGCAAACAGCCTTTTCACGCTGCTCTATCTGCACCGTGGCCGCCAAGAACTTGCGGCCAACCAGCGTCGGCTGGATGTCCAGGTCGCCGTGGACGCTGCGTTGCGCTCGCTGGAAGACTTTTCCAGTTCCCGCGCCAACGACAGCACGGGAATTCCGCAGGGCCTGACCAGTCGGGTGGCGGCACAAAATGGCATCGCTTCGGCGCGACAGAACTTGCGTGATGCGCTTGCCGCCGTCGACCAATACTTGAACGACGAGGCAAATCCCCGGCGGCGGAACGAGTTCGAGGACTATCGCCGGGAGATCGTGGGAATGGAGGCGCGCGTGGTGGCGGTGGCTGCCGACCTGGGCGCCAGCGATCCGGCTGCTGGCGAAGATGTGGGCCATCAAGCCGACCGCAGCCTCGCGAATCTTCTCTCCACCTTCCATCGGCTCAAGAGCAATCTGCGCGGCCGTGGCAACCAGATTGCCGCAGAACTTTCCAACAACGAGCGTCGTGCGGTGGATGCGGCCATGGCACTGACGGGCCTGGGCCTGTTCCTTGCGGTGGCAGCTGCCCTGCTGGTTCTGCGGACTCTGTGGCCCCTGCGCGTGCTGCGCGAGCACGCGCGCCAGATTGCGGGTGGCGACTACGGTCGGCGCACGGGCGTACGGTCGCACGACGAGATCGGCGACCTGGCTCGCGAGTTCAACGCCATGGCCCACGCCATCGAGGAGCGCGAGCACAAACTGATTCGCTCCGAGCGGCTGGCCACGGTGGGTCGCATGGCGGCGCACATCACGCACGAGATTCGCAATCCGTTGGCTTCGGTGGGGCTGTATCTGGAGTTGCTTTCCGACGAGATCGGGGAGAACCCTGAAGCGGGCCGTCTGGTCAAGTCGCTATCCAACGAGGTCGACCGGTTGAGCGAGATCACGGAAACCTACCTGCGCTTCGTGCGGCTGCCCAAGCCCAAGCTCGAGCGCGAGGATCTGGGCGCCCTGGCCAGCTCGGTGATGGAGTTTTCGCGCGGCGAACTGTCCCAGGCCCACATCGACCTGGATCTGGCCATCGCGTCCGGCTTGCCCGAGGTGGCGGCCGACGAGAGTCAGATCCGACAGGCCTTGCTCAACTTGGTCCGCAACGCCAAGGAGGCCATGCCCCAAGGCGGCCGAATCCGGGTGGCGGTGGGTCTCGTCGCCTCGGGTTGGGTTCGACTGGCGGTTGGGGACAGCGGGCCGGGCATCAGCCCAGAGAATCTGAGCAAGATTTTCGATCCTTTCTTCTCTACCAAGGAAAAGGGTACAGGCCTGGGGCTGGCGCTGGTGCAACAGATCGTGAGTGACCACGGCGGTCGCATCGAGGTGGATCTGCCTCCCTCGGGGGGAACCACCTTTGCCATCTTGCTGCCAGCGGCGGCGCGCTCTGAGCTCGCCCAGCCTGGCAGCCTGCCCGGCCCCGTCGAGACCAGCGCCGCGCCTGGCGCAGGAACTGTGAAAGACGTGGTATCATAGGGTCATGGCCAGCGACGAGGGTTCCCGCCGAGGAGATGACGTTCACAACGACGTGTACGACGACTACGACGCTTTTCTCAAACAGGCGCTTCGCCAGTACTACGAGCGCGGCTGGAAGAGCCGCAAGGGCCACTTCATCGCCCTGGTCCTCGCCTCGGGGCAAATGGCCTCCATGGCCAAGGACTCGGTGACCGACGGTTCGGGCTTGAAGAAGGCGGCCATTGGCGCGGCCAGCGTGGTCGCCCTGCGCTTGGCCTGGCGTTATTTCTTGGCTGGCCCGCTGGGCGTGATTGTGGGAGTCGCTGCCCTGGGCTCTGCGGTTGCGTACCTGGGCAAGCACCAGAAGGAAGTCACCGGCCAGATTCAGTTGTACCGGACCCTGGTGAGCGAAACCCGGACCCGTTTTGAGGAAATCCAGGGCGGCTATCGCGCCGGTCGCTACGACCAGGCGGGCCGCAATCTCATGGTCGACGGGCTCTTGCAACAGTTTCTCAGGCAGGTCGACGAGAGTTAGCCTCTTTTTTCACCACAGAGGACACAGAGGTCACAGAGTCGGAAGGGAAAGGAAAGGGTTGGAGCCGGTCCGGTCCGAACCCCTTCTTTTCCGGCCTCTGTGTTCTCTGTGCTCTCTGTGGTGAAACAACTAGTGCCTCCGGTCAGAAGANNGAGGAGCAACGCAGCCGGCCGGGATGGATCGGCCGCCCAAACGTGGCCGAAATTTTGACCGGAGGCACTAGCTAGCTGAGCATCACCGACTTCATCCCGCCGCTGGCAAACCGCACCAGCATGCTTGAGCGCAGAACGGTTTCCACCTTGCCTCGGCCAAACGCTGGGTGCCAGATGGCCTCACCCACCTTGTAGCGCTCGCGCGGGTTGAAGGTGCGCACGTCGGCTATGTCTGCCAGCTCGCGGCCCAGGGCGCGCAGTTCTTCTGCCTTGCTTTCCGCCCTGCGTGCGGCCTCGGTCTCCTGGGGCGAAGACGTCGCTGCAGAACCTTCAGTCGCAGAGGCCTTGCGCGCGGGCGTGGTGCGGTAGTTGTGCCGGTTGCCGCAGGCTTGGCAGACGACCTGTTTGGGTGTTGCCCCGACCATGGCCACGATGTGGTGGGTGGTCAGCCCATCACAGGGGCCGCACCAGGAGTCGACTTCGCCGCCGACGCGGAAGGCTCCCGCTGCTACGCCACTGCCTCGACTCTCACTTCGCCAGGAAACCCCGGTGATCCGCCGCACCTCGACTTCTGACGGACCAGAGCCGTGGCGATCCCCCGTGGGGCCGGAGGCGATGGTGCCGATCCGGGGCAGGAGCGAAGCCAAGCGACGCAGGTCAGTGACTCGCCTCCCGAGCTTGCGCTCGACCAGCACCCGCTCACTCTCCGGGACGGCAGCACAAAGATTGCGATAGTTTTGCGACAAGCGCTCGACGGCCAGGTGAGCGGAGGTCACCAGGTCACGCTCCTCGGTGCGCTCCTGGGCGGAGTTAACCAGCAGCGCGACTTCTCGAATTTCCTCGGTCAGGTTATCCAGAGCTGAACTCATCTTTTTTCCTGGCCAGTTCCTCCCATGGACGGGGCCAGAAAACAACTGGCCAAGTGATCGAGAGCGTGATTGCGTCGAAGACAAAGGACGTCTAACATGCGTCCCGCTTCCAACATGCGTCCCGCTGCTGCCCCCTAGGAGCTACCCACCATGCGCACTACGCCCATCTTCGTCTTTGGTCTTGTGGTGTCCTTGTCTTCGATAGCCAGCGCGCAGATTGCGCCCGCTCCGGCCTCTGCCCCGCTAGCCACGCCGGTGGCAGCACCAGCGGTGGCGCCAGCGCCGGTGGCCGCGCCTGCGGCCATGCCGATGGCAGCACCTCCGGCCACTACCAACCTGGCACCGCCTGCCGCTACCAGCGCGCCCCCTGCCCCCGAGGGTCAGACGGATGACCGGTCACGCGGCTTCGCGCCGCAGAACTCGTTGGCTGGTTCGGTGGGTCTTCTGCGCATGGGCTCGGCCGAGGTCGGCCGCCTGTGGCAGCTGCGGCTGGGCCTGCACGGCGAGTACTTCAAGACCGACAGGATGTTGATTGAAGACAGCACCATGACAAACGGCGGTGATACCAACACCCGTCTGCAGGGCGCGCTGACCTTTGGCCTCACGCCGCTCGAATTCATGGAAATCTTTGGGGCAGTATTGGGCTCGGGAAACAGGAATACCCGTTGTTTCAAGGGCCAAACCCCGTGCTACCGGGGATCCGACTGGAGTGACCCCGAGGTCATCAAGGCATTCGGCGACCTGATCTTGGGAACCAAACTGGCCTATGCCTTGCCCAGCGGCCTCAGCATCGGCGGCGAGCTGGGTTTTCGCCTTATGTCGTCGGTGGGTGGGCTGAGCTTCAGCGGCAATTCCACGTCGGTGTGGCTCACGGCCCTGGCCAGTTGGAACTTCCAGGCGCTGGTGCCCGAGCTGCCTCTGCGGGCACACCTGAACCTGGGCATGTACTTCGACAACTCCTACAACCTCCCGCTCTACGACGCGAACACCACGCTCTACTCGCGCTACGTCTCTTCCTTCGCGTACGGCCTGGGCAAGGATCGCTTTCGGCTGGCCTTCGGTCTCGATGCCCCGGTGGCTGATCTGATCGATGGCTTTTCGCTGCGTCCAATGGTCGAGTACCACTTCGAGTACGTCACGGCCGATGGGGATCCCGCTTTCGCCTCTTTCGGTCCCAAGTGCGTGCCCTCGCCGGTCCAGGACTGCCGTAACAACAAGAGTCAGATGTGGCTGACCCTGGGCCTCCAGGCTCAGATCCTGCACAGCCTGACCCTCATGCTGGGCGTCGACATCGAGCTGGAAGCTGTCGGCTACCCCTACGGGCCGCCTCTGGCGCCGTGGAATTTCCTGTTTGGCGCCAGCTTCCCGCTGGATGTCTTGCCGAAGGTGGTGACGCGCACCGTTCCCGTCGAGAAGCTCGTCGCCGCGGTTGCGCCCGAGGGCCTGGTGGCTGGCAGGGTGGTCAGCAGCGTGGGCACGCCCATTGAGGGCGCGGTGGTTGGAGTGACTGGGCGCGACCACTCACGCGTGGTCGCGGAGGCAGATGGAAGCTTCCAGAGCGTGCCGCTGCCTCCGGGTCTGGCGGAGTTGTTCGTGGCGGCTCCCAACTTCGAGAACGCCACCGCCCGGGCCGATGTGGTGGCCGGTCAGACCGTCAATGTGGTGATCACGATGACACCGCGAGCCCCGTCAGCCAAGATCACCGGCCACGTGGTCGATGAGACCGGCAAGCCCGTGGTTGCCACTGTCAAGCTGGCGGGCCCGCAGATCGCCGAAACCAAGACTGACGAAGCGGGCAACCTGTCGGTCGGCCTGCAACCCGGTCAGTATGTGCTTCGCGTGGAGGCCGAGCAGCACCTGAGCCGAGAGATGTCGGCTTCCGCGGTGGAGGGCGCGGACGTCCCGCTCACCATCGTCTTGCATGCGCGGCCTGGTGTTGCGGGCGTGACCTACAAGGATGGGAAGATCATCTTGCGCCAGCCCATCGCCTTCAAGGCGAATCGCAACAAGCCCACGGCCGAACTAGCGCCTGGGGCCGCCCGTGTTCTCGACGAGCTGATTGATCTGCTCATCAACCATCCTGAGATCCGGCAGATTCGCGTGGAAACGCACACTGACAGCAGCCTGCCGCCGCCCAAGGCGCAGGAACTGACCGACCAGCAAGCCCAGGCCATTGCCACCTACATCAACCAGCAGGGCGTGCCCAAGGACCAGATCCTGACCCAAGGCATGGGATCGACCAAGCCACGCGTGCCCAACCTGGGCAAGGCCGGAAGGGTCAAGAATCGTCGGGTGGAAGTCATCGTCACGCAGTAGTCAGCTTGTCGGAAGACCGCGGGCCAGCGCAGGTCGGCCCGCGGATCGCGTGTGCGAGGGCGTGTGGGTGAGCGAGTTCGTGTGCGGTACGCGGGAGGCGGAAAGTGCGGGGTGGGCTGTCCGTCCCGAAGCCCCCATCTGTGCTAACCACAGTTTGCCGCAGGTGCCCCGGATTTCACCACAGAGAGCACAGAGATCACAGAGACGGATCGGAAGGAAAGAAGGGCTCGGACCCGGATCCGAAACCCTTTTCTTCCGGCCTCTGTGGCCTCTGTGCTCTCTGTGGTGAGACTCCGGATCGCGCCGGCGGCCGTCAAGTCCCGAGAGAATCCTGGTTAGCACCCATGGGTGAGCGGGAGCGGTCCGCAGCACGCTCTTTGCCTTCCGCGTGCCCGCACACGAACTCGCTCACGCCCTCGCGACCCGCAGCCCGCTAGCCGCGGCCCGGCCTGCTGGGCGGCCTCGAATTTCCCGAAGAGCCGTCGCTACTCGCGGCTCTTCAGAATGAGTAGGCGGTAGTTCGCGTACTCGGCCTGGCCGCAGGAGTAGAGGACTTCGGTCAAGAGACGATAGGGCGTGTGGCGGTCGGCGATGATGGTCAACTCGCCGTCGAATTTCTGCCCAGTCATCTCCGCCACTTTCTTTTCCTTGCGCGCGACCCGGTTCAGGATCTCGACCAAAGGCGTGACGTAGTAGCCGTCGGCGCCGTCGCGCTTGAGGGCCGGATCGAACTTGCCACTATTGATGGGCGCCACCGGCTCGCCGTCGACCAGCAAGACACGTTTGGTGACAGTGACAGCGATCGCTTGCTTGGCGTTGAGCCGGCTGTTGGACGACGGCAGCAACATGTTCTGGTCCTGGTTGACCAGCATGGCCGACGAGGTGAAGCTCTTGAGCAAGAACACCAGGATGATGGTCATCATGTCCATCATCGGGGTGATGTTCAGGCTGGTGATCTCTTCGGGGTCGGCCAGCTTGCGCGCATAGCTGCGGATCGCCTTCTTGCCCTTGAGGCGTGCTTCCACTTCGGGCGATACGCCGGCCTGAGCGCCCATCACAAGATCCCCGCTGCAAACACGATGTCAGGGAAGAGCATGTGGCCGTCCTTGTCCTCGCGCATGGCGTCCAGGGTCTTGATCACGATCTCGTAGGCCGTGCTGGCGTCCGCATTGAAGGTGGCCTTGGTCTCCTCCTTGAACTGATTCTTGACCTCGGTCAGCTTGGTGGTCAGCGCAACGTAGTCGTAGTCGCCGGCGGGCAGCTTGGGGATGGGTGGCATGACGCCGCCCGAGCCCGCCAGGGTGAAGCCCGAGTTGCCCACGGTCACGGTCAGGTTGAGGCTTGGCTTCTCTTCCTCGCCGCCGCCGCCGCCGCCGCCGAAGGTCGGCGATGAAGCGTTCACCGTTCCCAGTGGCACCTGATTCACCACCGATGCGAGCAAGAAGATGATGATGTTGGTGACGATGTCCATGTACGGGACGAGGTTGATCTCGCCGGTATCTTCCTCCGCCTCGTCGTACTTTTCCTTCATCCGCCGCATGCGGGCCCGAACTTGACGTCTGGTCATCGCATGTTCGCCTGGTTGATGTGTCCGCTTGCTGGGCTAGGGGTTACTTGGAGGGCGCGGCCGCGGCCCCACCGGTGCTGTGGGCCGATTCCGCCAAGAGGTTTTCCAGCTTGAGCGAGAAGGCCTCGAGGTCAGACGTCTGGCGCTTGGACATTCCGCCCAGGATTGCGTGCGCGATGATGCAGGTCACGGCGATGCCGAGACCCATGGCGGTGTTGTTGAGCGCCTCGGAAATGCCCTTGGCCAGAAGGGTGCTGCGTTCTTCCGGCTTGGCGGCAGCCACCGCGCCGAATGCGCGGATAAGGCCGACGACGGTACCGAGAAGACCGACCAGAGTGGCGATATTGGCCAGCGACCAGAGGACCTGGACGCGCTTTTTGAGCATTGGCGTCACATCCACCAATGACTCCTCGATGGCTTGCGCCACCGCAATCTCGCCCCGATGCACCCGTTGCAGCCCCGCCTTGGCAACTTGAGCGACCGGCGCCGAGGTGGCCGAGCACAGCTTGACAGCCCGGTCGATGTTGTTCGCCAGCACGAGCTTGCGGATCTGTTCGAGGAAGGCGCGGGCATTCACGCTGCTTTTCAGCAAGAAGAAGATCAGACGGTCGATGATCATGGCGAGCACGATCACCGAAACCCCCAGGTTGACGTACATGAGCGTTCCGCCCTGTTCTAGGAACTGCGCTAGTCCTTGCATCTCATCCTCCGCGAGCCCATCAGCCCGCCTGTGCGAGTCCGCGCGGGCGGGCTCACAGCCAACAGCAACATTTTTCTTTTCTGGTTCAGCTACAGCGGTCGCTATATTATCGGTCAGCCTCCCGGTGTCAAGAGACGCGAGGCGCCAGCCCGCGATTCTTCCTGGAGGGCGATTCCGGCCCTAGAACCGTTCATCGGAGAACCGGCCCGAGCTGCCAGCGCGGAAGAGCGCAGGGAGCGTACCCCGCTTGAGCGGCATGAGCCGGCTGCCGGGTTTGTCAGGTGTGGCGGGCACACCTTTTTCGGGATCGGCCCGCACGAAGATGACCCCGGGTGGCGGCTCGAAATCGCGTACCGGGACCGAGCCTAGGGCTTGCTGCATGTACGAAAGCCAGATGGGCAGGGCCACCTGGCCGCCGGTTGCGTCGTGGCCGATGGGCTTGAAGTCGTCGCGACCAACCCAAACCCCGCAAAGCAACTCGGGCACGAAACCGAAGAACCAGGCGTCGCGATAGTTGGTGGAAGTCCCGGTCTTGCCTGCGGCTGGTCGGCCCAGCTCGCGCGCCTTTTTGCCCGTGCCGATCTCGACCACGCCCTTCATCAAATCGGTGACAACATACGCGGTTTCGGGAGAAAGGCGGTCTTCGCGCGATTGGGGGGCAGTGTAGTCCTCCAGAACGCGGCCGTCGGCATCCACGATCTTGACGATGAACAGGGGCGTGACCAGCTTGCCGCCAGCCGGGAAAGCAGCCAGGCCGTACGCCACCTCCTGTAAAGTCAGATCGGGAGTACCGAGTGCCAGCGACAGCGATTGCGGCAGCTTGGAGGTGATGCCCAGGCGGCGCATGACATCGATGACGGCATCGACCCCGATTTGGGCGACGATCTGGGCGGAGACCGTGTTGATGCTCTTGGCCAGGGCGGTTCGCAGGGTCACGGGGCCCAGGTACTCGGGCTTGTAGTTGTGAGGCGCCCAGATTCCGGAAGCGGTCTTGAACTTGACTGGCGCGTCCCACCTGATGGTGAGCGGGGTCAAGCCGTGGTCGATGGCGGCGGCGTAGACAAAGGGCTTGATGGCCGAACCGATCTGCCGGTGCGCCTGGGTGGCGCGGTTGAATTGGCTCTTGCCATAGTCATAGCCGCCCACCATGGAAACCAGGTGGCCGTTGGACGGATCCAGGGCGATGAGCGCGCCCTGGACAGTGGGCGCGCTGGCCAGGTGGGCGAGAAAGTCCTCGCGGTGGCCGTGGCCGCTGCCGCTCTGGGTGCGAAAGTACACCGGCACCACGTCGCCGGTTCCCAGATGTTCGCCGCGTGGGCCCGCCCAGGACAGGGCCTGCTCTTCACTGGCCGGGTCCAGAGTCGCGGCCAGTCCCCCGGAGGAAACCACAACTTTCTTGCCCGCACTGGCCACCACGGCTGCGTAGATGGTGTCTGGATCGGTGTCGAAGACAGGCGCATCGCGATTGTGAGCCGCACGCCGGCGCTGCGCCCAGGCCTCGCCAGCGGCACGCTTGGCCGCCGAGTCGGGCAGGTGCGCGCCGGGCGTGGTCGCGTCCACTGTCGCAGCCGGCGGGTCGGTCAGGGCCATCAAGTAGGGCGACTGCTCGCCGTCCAGATTGAAGCCCTCAGGTCCCACAGGGCGCGGCTGGCCGGCAGCAAGCTGGCGTCGCTGGTCTATGTCCAGGTGGCCGATGGGGCCGTCGAAACCGAGGCGCCGTTGTAGATCCTCCAGACCGCGACGCAGGGCGGACTCGGCGGCCCGCTGCCGGCGCATGTCCAGCGAGGTGTAGATGCGGAAACCTCGGCGCAGAAGATCTTCGTCGCCGTAGCGTTCGGCCACGTGCTTGCGCACCGTCTCGACAAAGTAGGGGGCGGCCACGTTGGTCATGGCGCGGGTTTGCGCGACCAGCATGAGTGGCTCGCTGGCTGCGGCCTCGGCCTGCGCCGCAGTGATGAAACCCAGCTCTCGCATCTGGTCGAGCACGTAGTGCTGGCGGCTGTGAGCGCGCTCGAAGTCGCGCAAGGGCGTGACGTTGCCAGGCGCCTTGGGCAGTGCCGCCAGCATGGCCGCCTCGGCCAGGGTCAGCTCCGTCACACTCTTGCCGAAGTAGGCCGTGGCCGCGGCTGCCAGACCATAGGCGCCGTGACCGAGGTAGACGTGGTTGAGGTAGATGCCGAGAATCTGGTCCTTGTGCAGGCGCTTTTCGATACGCAAGGCGAGCAGTGCCTCGCGCAGCTTGCGCGCCAACGAGCGTTCTTGGCCGACGATGAGAATCTTGGCCACCTGTTGCGTGATGCTGGAGCCGCCTTGCACCACCTGCCGCGCTCGCAGATTGGCCCAGGCCGCGCGCACCACGCCCAGGTAGTCGACGCCGCCATGCTGGTAGAAACGCCCGTCCTCTGCGGCGACAAAGGCCTTGCGAACCAGGTCAGGCACTTGCTCGATGGGCACAAGCACGCGCTTCTCCACGAAAAACTCGCCGATGAGTTCGCCGTCCGCGCTCCAGATCTGACTGGCGCGAACGGGCTGGTAGTCGGTCACGGCGCTCAGGTTGGCGGGCAGGTCGGATTCGAATTGGCGATACACCCAGTAGCCCAGTCCTAGGCCGAGACAGGTCGAGCCCAGCACCAGGCCGCCGACAATGCGCAAACCGGAACGTAGGACCACTCGGGGGCGAGACATTCGCTTTTCTTTCCCTCGGGTTCATTTGAGGCGGTGGGGGGACTCAGTCAACATTTCATCGAATACACGTGGAAAATTTGCGCTCGGACGGGAAGCTCGGAGTATGGGTTCATGGGCTTGCTCTCGGGCCGCGCCCTGTGCGCGGCGTGTTTCAGTTTTTTCGTCGGTGCGCGAAACGTTGCGGCGGCCACGCCGGAGGAGCCGACCGCTGCGCGCGAAACCTTCGTGGTGGAGATGTTCAAGAACGCCAACGGCTTTCGCGCTCTCGACTACCTGGAAACCGGATTGCCGGCGCTGGTGGCCGAGCGTCTGGGTCACTTGGCGCCTCTCAAATTCGTGGGTGGCGAGACCCTGTTCGGCCACGCAGCGACGGTCACGCCGCGCTGGACAGTGACGGGCGAGTTCGCGCGGCGGCCGGACTGGAAGATCGCGGTCACGGTTCGCATCAGGGGAACGGGTAGCGCCTCTGCTGCCGCAGAAGTGTCCCGCGTCGGGGCCAAGGATGGCGCGGCCGCGGTCGCGGTCGAGGCGGCCCTGGCGGCTTTTCGCAAAGCGCTCGGGGAGCGGGCGCCGGCGGGCAAGGCTTCCCTCAGTCAGCGTTTTGCTCGCGATCCTTACGCCTTCGTGCTGTACGGCCGGGGCGTGGCAACCTACCTGGGCCTGGGCGGCCGCCATCGCAGCCAGGAAGAGGCCATCAAGATCCTCGGCCGCTCGCTGGTCATCGATCCCAAGGTTCCTGAAACCCGTCGCTTTCTCGGCGCCATTCACCTGGGGAACGGCCGGCCCGGACATGCGCGCGCCATGTGGTCAGTGGCCGTCGAAGCGCGTCCCGACTACCTGGCCGCCTTGGCGGGACTGGCCGCATTGGACCGCAGCGAGGGATCGGCCGCCGCGCGCGATCGCTATGCGCGCCTGGTGGAATTGGATCCCGCGGATCTGGATGTGCGACGGGCCTACGGCGAAGTGTTGGCCGAGGCCGGACAGCTCGTGCAGGCCCAGGCCGAGTTGAACAAGGTTCTGGAGGCCGCGCCTGACGACTTGCGCGCACGCCGGGCTTTGGCTCTGGTACTGGCCTCGCGGCGGGCAGGTCCCGAGCTGGTGGCAGACTTGGAAGAGGTGGTGCGTCTGCAGCCAGAGAACCTAGACGCGCGCATGGATTTGGGCGCGGCCTACCTGGGCGTGGGCAAGCGCAGCGAGGCAGAAGCTCTGTACGACGATGTCTTGCGCCGTCGTCCACGCAGCGCAGCCGCCCTGAAGTTGTGCGGCGATCTGGCGCGCGCTCGCGGCGATTTGAAGAAGGCAACTTCACTATTTGCAAAGCTGCGCTGGATTGCGCCCAATGACCCGAGGCCGGCGTTTTTGCTGGGGACGTCCTTCTACGAGGCCGGGAATTTCAACGCGGCCGAGCGCTGGTTTACCGAGGCGTCGAAGTACCCCGGCATGCTGGGTGAGGCCTACGGCAACCTGGGCGTCATTGCCTTGCGGCGGGGTCAGCCCAAGGAGGCGCAGTGGTTCTTGAGTCGCGCGGCCAAGCGACGCCCACAGCGGGCCCTGCTGCGATTCAACTACGCGCTGGCGCTGTTCTCGAACGGCCGGCCCGAGGACGCGCTCAACGAATTGCACGCAGCCCAGACGCTGGAGCCGAGTGACGCCGCCACCCAGTTCTTCACCGGCGTGGTGGCGTTGCGGGTAGGGCTGGTTTCCGAGGCTGAGCGCTGTTTCCGCGAGGCCCTGCGCCTGGATCCTCAGAACGAAGACGCGCGCCATAACCTGGCCTTGCTGGAACCGCTGGTCAGGCCGACGCGTGAGGAACGGCTTTCACTGGGCGAGGCGGCCACGTCGCGTCCGGCGCGCCTCGAGATCGTCAAGGGGCCGTGAGGGACATAGGTGCTAAGCACGATTCTCTCGGGATTTGACGGCAGGCGGCGCGATCCGGAGTCTCACCACAGAGGCCACAGAGACCGGAAAGAACGGGTTTCGGATCCGGATCCGAACCCTGCTTGCCTTCCGATCCGTCTCTGTGTTCTCTGTGCTCTCTGTGGTGAAATCCGGGGCAACCGTGCGGAAAACTGTGGCTAGCACCCATGACCGTCAGGGCAGGGGTGCTGGCCTTCATAGTGGGTGGACAGGCGGCGCCAGACATCGTCTAATGAGGCCTCATGCCTTCGGGGATTGACCATACGACCGCAGCCTCGCAGAAGACGGTTGCCGATAGGTCGGGCTGGGCTGTGCGGTCCGCCTCTCCTCCGCCGGGGGAACTACCATGACCGAGGGTGAAGGCGTGGCCAACACGCGGGTGGGAAAGATCCTGGGCGGCAAGTACCGGCTGGTGCGCCTGCTCGGCGCGGGCGGCATGGGCGAGGTCTACGAGGCCCAGCACGAGCTCATCGGCCGTCGCTTTGCCATCAAGTTCTTGCACCCGCAGCTGGCCAGCAACACCGAAGTCGTGGCCCGTTTTCAGCGTGAGGCGCAAGCGGCCGGCGGTCTGGAGAACGAGAACATCGCGGCCGTGGTGGACGCCGGCACGGCCGACGACGGGGCGCCCTACCTGGTGATGGAGTATCTCGACGGTGAGGACCTTGCTCACCTGTTGGTGCGCGGTGGTGCCTTGCCCCTGTCGCGAGCCGTGTTCATCATGATCCAGGCCTGTCGGGGGCTGGCGGCCGCGCACCGCCGCGGCATCGTCCATCGCGACCTCAAGCCCGAGAACCTTTACATCTGCCGGCGCAACGACAGCAGCGATCTGGTCAAGGTCCTGGACTTTGGCATCGCCAAACTGCACACCGGTCGCGCGAGCACATCCTTGACCCAGACCGGTACGACCATGGGCACGCCCTACTACATGTCGCTGGAGCAAGCTCGCGGGGCCAGGGACGTCGACCATCGCACCGACATCTATGCGCTGGGCGTGATCCTTTACGAGATGTTGAGCGGCGCCAAACCCCATCCCGGCGAGTCGTACAACGCCATCCTATACCATGTGCTGACCCAGGAGCCGGCGCCGCTGGATTCGATGCGGCCCGACCTGCCATCTGGCATGTCCGCCATCGTGCGCAAGGCCATGGCCCGCGAGCCCGGCGATCGCTATGCCTCGGTTGCCGAGTTCATGGAGGCGCTGATTCCGTTTTCGGGCCGGTCGGTGACGCCACTGCGTTCGCAGGCTGGTTTGCCCGTGGTCATGGGTGCGACGATGCAATCCCCCGTCTCGTTGCGAGCGATGGCGGTGCCAGCCCCGCTCAAAGCGGAGACGCCGGAGATCCCCGACGATGTGCCGGCCGGCAGCCGGTCGCGCGTCGTGGTCTGGGCCACGTCGGCGGCTGTCGCGGTGCTGTTGGTGGTCCTGGGTCTGTGGTTCGGTCTGCACCGCGAGCCCAAGCAGCAAGCCGCGGCACCTGCGCCACCAGCACTGCCGGTTCCCGCTCCGGTTCCGGCTCCGACGCCGGCTCCGACTCCGGCTCCGCCTCTGGTTCCGGTCGCGGCCCCGGCCCCCCCCTTCGGGGGCTTCGGGACGGACAGCCCACCCCACCTGCCCCCGCGTGCTTCGCACGCGCCCGTCGCGGCTCCGGCCCCGGCACCGGTTTCGCCGCCACCCTCCGCAAAGATCGAAAGTCCACCCGGACGTTCACCGAGACAACGTTCACAGAAACGAACGACGGCGACTGTTTTTCCTACGGCTGACATCAAGCCGCCGTCGGTTGTCCCTCCAGCTGCGCACCCCGCCGAGAATTCCGACAATGGGCTCAATTCCCGCCGCAAACCAGCGCGCTCGATCGATCGCTCGAATCCCTTTGCCGATTAGGCACGGGATGTGGGCAGCCTCAGACGACGAGAGGATTCTTCACGCGCAGGCCCTTGAAACGGCCGAAGTCACGATCCGCGCTCCACAGTTCAGACACACCATGATGCAGGCAAATGGCGGCTATCCTGGCGTCGTGGATCGCGCCGCCCGAGACCCGGCCTTTTTCGCACAGCGCGCGGAGCTGAGCGAAATATCCCGGTCCTTCCCCGATGACCCCACAGCGAAGCGATTTGAACCACTCCGCTATTGCATCCATGGCCAGGGCGAGCGGCGATGGTGGCGCGTAGATGCGGGGATGCGTGCAGATGGCGAGAAACTCGTGGACACATGGCCATGGGATCGCCCAGTGCGAGGTACCGCGGGCAAGCGCCAAAACTCTGTCCAGGGCAATTTCATGCCATTCGCTATCGGCGCGGTGGGCGTAGACGAGGATATTCGTGTCGACCGCGATCATCCGCCGCGCCTGGGGTAGATGACCTCTCGCAGGCGCGGCCATGAGGCTTGCCGGAACTCGTCACTGAGACCCTGTCCCCCGAAGACAACCGGTTTGATCTTGGGCGAGCTTCGGCGCTCGTACTCATCGAGCGCAAGGGTGAGCCCCTCTTCCACCAGGGCACGCAGCGTCTTGTGCTCTTTGTGAGCCAGTTGCCGCGCGCGAACGAACAGGTTGTCCGAGAGATCGATGGTCGTCTTCACTTCCCTACCGTGTTCCCCTCTACCCATATTGTCAAGTAAGGGCACCCGTATCAGTCCTTGCGCCTGGGCGAGATCTTGAACGGCAAGCGACCTTCGCGGAGAGTGCCGCGTCGGGGTTGTCAGGTGGGTAGACACGCGACGCGACTTGTCGTCTAATGCGCCCCGATGGTTTCGAGGGCTGCCCATACGACAATGCCGTCGAACAAAACGGCCACCGGAGGGATGAGCCAGCCCACGCTCGCCATCCGCTGGGTATTCCCGACCTCGCGCGGGCTGCTCACCCACCTTGCGGACGAGCGGATCGTTCTTGGCCGCGACGACGATTGCCAGGTGCAACTGCTGGGCAAGGAATGCTCGCGCCACCACGCCGAGATCCGTCGGGACGGTCCGTTACACATCGTCAAGGATCTGGGCAGTAGGAACGGCATCTTCGTCAACGGCGCCAAGGTACAAGAAATCCCGATCACACTCGGTCAGGTTCTGCGGCTAGGCGAATGGATCGGCGTCGTGATCCAGGTCTCGCCAGACGTTGCCGAGCACGATCCGGTCTTCGATCTGCTCGCGGCCAATCTGGCTGGCGGGCCGGTCCTGCGCCCCATCCTAGAACAAGCGAAGAAGGCCGCATCCAGCGCCCTGCCGACCGTAATCCTGGGCGAGACCGGAACCGGCAAGGAGGGTCTGGCGCACGCCATGCACGAGTGGAGCGGCCGCAAGGGACCCTTCGTTGCCGTGAACTGCGCCACCCTCGTGCCGACCTTGGCGGAAGCCGAGCTGTTCGGCTATCGCAAGGGTGCATTCACCGGCGCCGACCGGCCGAGCCCTGGCTTCTTCCGCGCGGCCCAAGGCGGAACCCTGCTGCTCGACGAGGTGACCGACCTGCCCGAGGCGGTGCAGGCCAAGTTCCTGCGCGCCCTGGAGCAACGTGAGATTGCGCCCCTGGGCGAATCAACTCCCGTGCCCATCGACGTGCGGGTCTTGGCCGCCTCGCAGATTCCACTGGCCCAGGTGGTGACCGAGCGCCGCTTTCGCGCCGACCTGTGCGCGCGCCTTGACGGCCTGACCATTCGTCTGCCGCCGCTGCGCGAGCGCAAGCAAGAGATCGCTTTTCTGTTTCTGCACCTGCTGCGCTTACACGCTGGCGGCCGGCCGCCCGAGGTCGAACCGCGCCTGGTCGAGCAGCTCTGCCTGCACGACTGGCCCTTCAATGTGCGCGAGCTGGACCTGCTGGCGCGTCGCCTGCTGGTCCTCCACGGTCACGAAGAACTCCTGCGCCGTTCGTACCTGCCGGAACACATTCTCAATCGCCCTGTGGCGGGCGAGCCGGTGCCTGCGCCGATTGCGGCAGTTGGATCGGGCGCGGTTTCGGCTGCCCCCAACGCGCCCGAATCCCACCGCGCGCGCCGCGAGCGCGAGTTGTCCCTGCTGACCGAGGCTCTGCGCACCCACAAGGGCAGCGTCGCGCGAGCCGCTGCGGCTGTCGGCATCTCGCGCCAGCGCGCTTACCGTCTGATGGAAGCGGGCGGCATCACCGGCGCAGCCGACGATCCTGCACCAAGGGAAGGGGAAGCGGAGTGATCCGGTGGGCCATTGGTGCAAACAACAGTTTCCCGCAGGTTTGCCCCGGATTTCACCACAGAGAGCACAGAGGCCACAGAGGCCGGAAGGAAAGGGTTTCGGATCCGGATCCGAACCCTTCCTTCCTTCCGATCCGTCTCTGTGCTCTCTGTGCTCTCTGTGGTGAGACTCCGGATCGCGCCGGCGGCCGTAGAACGTGCTGATCGCGGGCACGGCTGAAATTGTACCGTTTCGCCTCCGCCGTCGCACATCCCAAAATGCGGGTCCGTCGCACATCCCAAAATGCGGGTGTGGACAGGCAGGGCGAGTCGTCGTCTAATGCGCCCCGATGGTTTGGCGTATTGACCATAGGACCACGGCGTCGCCGACGACGGCCACTGGATGGGCGAACGCCACTATGCTGTCCGACGATCCTGCGCCAGGGGAATCGCAGTGACCCAGGAATATGGCGCGGTCAACACGCGCGTGGGGAGAACCGCGGGGGGCAAGTACAAGTTGGTGCGCTTGCTCGGCAAGGGCGGCATGGGCGAGGTCTATGAGGCGCAGCACTCGGTTATTGGCCGCCGCTTCGCCATCAAGTTCTTGCACCCGCATCTCGCCGCCAACAGCGAAGTCGTGGCCCGTTTCCAGCGTGAGGCCCAGGCAGCCGGCAGCCTGGAAAACGAGAACATCGCGGCCGTGGTGGACGCCGGCACAGCCGACGACGGGGCGCCCTTCCTGGTCATGGAGTATCTCGACGGTGAGGACCTTGCTCACTTGCTGGTGCGCGGGGGGCCTTTGCCGGTGCCACGGGCTGCGTACATCATCATTCAGGCCTGTCGTGGGCTGGCAGCCGCCCATGGCCGTGGCATTGTCCATCGCGACCTCAAGCCCGAGAACCTTTTCGTGTGCAAGCGCAACGACACCAGCGATCTGATCAAGGTGCTGGACTTTGGCATCGCCAAGCTGCACGCCGGTTCCGCAGGCACCGGCTTGACCCAGACCGGGACGACCATGGGCACGCCGTTCTACATGTCCCTGGAGCAAGCTCGCGGTGCCAAGGAGGTCGGCCAGCGCACCGACATCTACGCGCTTGGCGTGATCCTCTACGAGATATTGAGCGGTGCCAAACCGCATCCGGGCGAGTCGTACAATGAAATCCTGTATCACGTACTGACCCAGGAACCGGCGCCGCTCGATTCAATACGGCCCGAACTGCCAGCCGGCCTATCTGCGGTCGTGCAAAAGGCCATGGCCCGCGAGGCTGGTGAGCGCTACGCCTCGGCCGCCGACCTCACCACAGCGTTGATTCCCTATGCCGGTCGCGCAGTGACGCCTCTCCGCTCGCAGGTCGGAATGGCTGTTGCCATCGGCGAAACCATGAAGTCGCCGGTCTCGCTGCGCGCGATTCCGGTGCCAACCCCGCCTTCGCCACCGGAGCCCCCGTCACCTGTTCCAGCGCGCGGTCGGTCGCGCGCTGTTGTTTGGTCCTCGTGGGCGGCTGGCGCGGTGGCTCTGGTGGCCGTGGGTCTCTGGTTGGGGCTGCACTATGCGCCCAGGCGGCCAGCCCCGCTCCCGACGCCGGCACAACTGCCGGCCCCGGTCCCCCCCTTCGGGGGCTTCGGGACGGACAGCCCACCCCACCTGCCCCCGCGTGCTTCGCACGCGCCCGTCGCGGCCCCGACTCCGGATCCGACTCCGGCCCCGGCCGCAACGCCCCCACTTTCGCCGACGATCGAAAGTCCACCCGAACGTCCACCTGGACGTCCACCTGGACAACATTTGTCGAAACGCGCGACGCCGACAGGCGCTCCGACCGCTGCTGCCAAGGCATCCCCGGTCGACATTCCTGCCGCAAAACCCGCCGAAAACTCCCAAAATCCGCCCAATCCCGGGCGGAAATCTATGCGCCCGCTCGATCACTCGAATCCCTTTGCCGAGTAGGCACACGACCTGCATCAAGTGAGGTTCGGAATGCGAAGCACAGTGAAACAGACTGCGTCCTTGGTCATCGTCCTGGGAGCCTTGGCGGCGCCACAAGTCGCCCAGGCCGGCGAAAAGGAAGAAGCACGCAAGCACTTTGATCGCGCGCTCGAACTGGCCGACGACGGGCAACCGGAAGGCGCCATCGTCGAATTCCGGCGGTCCTACGATCTGACCCATCACTTTGCCGTCCTGTACAACATCGGCCAGGTCTACGTCTCGCTCGCAAAGCCGGTTGAGGCGGTGGACGCCTACGAGCGCTACCTGATAGATGGGGGCAAGAAGATCCCAGCAGCCCGGCGCGCCGAGGTCGAGCAAGAAATCGCACGCCAGAAGGCCCGCATCGCGACCCTGGAGATCCGCGGTCTGCCCGAGGGAGCGGTGGTTCGTCTGGACGGGAAAGAGATCGCCAAGGCGCCGATCGTAGCGCCCGTGCGTGTAGGAGTGGGGACGCACGCCATCGCGGCCTCGGCCGAGGGTTACGATTCGGCGGGAAAAGAAGTGACCGTGGCTGGCGAGGACCGGCAGGTTGTAGAACTTGCGTTGGCCAAGCATGTGGTCGAGACGCCACCACCGCCACCGGTGGCACCGGTAGTCGAGACGCCACCACCAGTCGCGCCGGTGGCACCGCCCGTCGTCGCTCCGACGGCGAGCGAGCCCGTGGTCAGCGCTACAGTTGAGCCAGTCACCAGCAAGCAACGGGTCAGTAACCTGCGCATCGCCGGGATTGCGAGCAGTACCGCTGGAGTGGCAGGCATGGTGGCCGGGGCGGTGTGCTGGGGGCTTGGGAAGAGTCGGCACGACGATGCAGTGACCAATTGGAACCAGTATCGAGACGCCAAGGCGCAGCAGCTACAAGGCGACGCGCAGGACTACGCGACCGCCGGCAACGTCGCCTTCGTTGCCGGCGGGGTTCTGGCGGCCTTGGGCGTCGTGCTGTACTTCGTCGGCGCGCCGGATGGCCAATCCGCCACACCCGACACGCACGCGTACCTGATGCCGGCAGTTGGCCCTGGATTTGCTGGCCTAAATGCAGGAGGGACTTGGTGATGTTGAACGCTCGTTTGCTCGCGATTGTGATCCTGGCGACCACGGCTGTGGCCTGCACGATCGATCCATTTCCGGCGCGGACGAATCACGACGCCGCGGCGGACGCGGGTGGGGCTGCAGGTGGAGACTCAGGTGCTAGCCACGACGCCGGAGATACCGCCTCGTCGCATCCCGATTCCAGTGCGCCGATGTCTCCCGACCTTGGTGCCGATACCCCGGTAAACGGCGGAACGGCTCCGGACACTGGGACTGGCGCGGGCGGCACAGGCGGCATTGATGCATTTTCTCCGACTGGAGGTGTCGGTGGTGCCGACGCCCCCTTGGGCACAGGCGGGGTGATCGGGACGGACGGGGGCGCAGCAGCAGGCACGGGCGGGACGACGTCCAAGAGCGGGAGCTACAGCCCGGGCGGGAGTGAGTCCCATGGCGGTAACCCTCCCCAGGGCGGCGCCACGACAGTCGGCGGGACGACAGCGAGCGGCGGCACCACCATTGCCGGTGGAACCATGAAAACCGGGGGCGCAACCACGAGTGGCGGCGCGACCAGTGCCGGCGGAACTACGACGACAGGCGGAACAACCCCAAGCGGTGGGACGACCAGTTCCGGCGGAGCCACGGGCAGTGGGGGCACGACTGGAACGGGTGGCAGCACCGGATCGGGCGGCGCGTGTGGACAGGCCGGAGGTGCTGGCGGAGCCGGTGGCGCTCAGAGTGTCAACTGGAGCGATGTTGATATGGGGTTTGCGTCGGTCAACGGCGTAAACAGGATTGCGGTTGGGAATGGACGAGGGGACGGAACAGTTCGCGTATACTCGGGAGACACGGGCACGGGGCTCTATGAGTTCAGCTATTCAGGAAGTACCTGGGTGAAGACCACCGTAAGCTCGACTGCGGAAGCCAATGGCCTCAAGATTGGAAATGTTCGCAACAACGGCGTCGAGGGAATATACACGACATGGGAAAATCTTGCTGAGTACCTTTATCAAGGTTCGGCATGGTCCTCCAATGTTCCCAAAATTACCGGTCCAGCCGGCATTGGATTTACGAATGGACTGGCTATTGGCGCCGGTCGAAACGACGGCTACCAGCGGATCTACGTGGCCGACTGGCAAAAATTCATCGAGGTCTCCTACAATTACGGCGATTGGAATGATGCTCTGATCGATTCGGGCGGCAATGGAATAGGTGACGTTGTCGTGGCCCAGGGCCGCAACGACGGAACCAACCGTGTCTACGCCAGCTACGCCTACGGGCCTATTTGGGAGTACACTTGGAACAATAGCACCAACTCGTATGCTCTGTCGGCCTGCAGTTCCCCGAGCACGTCGGAGGATTTTGACATTCTCGGCGCCGGGGTTGGTCGCAACGACGGAGTGCAACGGATCTATGCCTGGGGCGAATACAGCGGGCTGTACGAATTCAGCTACGGTGCCGGGGGCTGGACAAGCGTGCAGATCAGCAGCGTAGGCTTCAACGGCGGTGGGTCGCTTGTGCTGGCCGATGGTAGGAACGACGGCGTCATCCGTTTGTATACGGCAGATCAAGATGGCGTGGGTGAGTACACGTTTTCTAACTCCTGGTCCAAAACGAGCCTTGTCACATCGAACGACATCAATGGGTTGGCTATCGGAATGGGCAGAAACGACTGTGCGAACCGTCTCTACGTGACTGAAGGCGACGATGTGCACGAGTACACCGCGACGCGGACCAGTTCCGGCGGAGCCACAGGCAGTGGGGGCACGACTGGAACGGGCGGCAGCACCGGATCGGGCGGCGCGTGCGGACAGGCCGGAAGTACTGGCGGGGCCGGTGGTGCTCAGAGTGTCAACTGGAGCGATGTTGATATGGGGTTTGCCTCAGTCAACAGTGTAAACAGGATTGCGATTGGGAACGGACGCGGGGACGGAACAGTTCGCGTCTACGCGGGAGACCTTGATACGGGTCTCTACGAGTTCAGCTACTCAGGAAGCACATGGGCGATGACCACCGTAAGCCCGACGGCGGAAGCCAATGGCCTCAAGATTGGAAATGTTCACAACAACGGCGTCGAGGGAATATACACGACATGGGAAAATCTTGCTGAGTACCTGTATCAGGGTTCGGCATGGTCCTCCAATATTCCCAAACTTACCGGTCCAGCCGGCATTGGATTTGCGAATGGACTGGCTATTGGCGCCGGTCGAAACGACGGCTATCAGCGGATCTATGTGGCCGACTGGCAAAAATTCATCGAGGTCTCCTACAATTACGGCGATTGGAATGATGCTCTGATCGATTCGGGCGGCAATGGAATAGGTGACGTTGTCGTAGCCCAGGGCCGCAACGACGGAACCAACCGTGTCTACGCCAGCTACGCCTACGGGCCTATTTGGGAGTACACTTGGAACAATAGCACCAACTCGTATGCTCTGTCGGCTTGCAGTTCCCAGAGCACGGCGGAATCCTTTGACATTCTTGGCGCCGGAGCCGGTCGCAGCGACGGAGTGCAACGGATCTATGCCTGGGGCGAATACAGCGGGCTATACGAGTTCAGCTACGGTGCCGGGGGCTGGACAAGCGTGCAGATTAGCAGCGTAGGCTTCAACGGCGGTGGGTCGCTTGTGCTGGCCGATGGTAGGAACGACGGCACCATCCGTCTGTATACGGCAGATCAAGATGGCGTGGGCGAGTACACGTTCTCCAACTCCTGGTCTAGGACGGGCCTTGTCACATCGAACGCCGCCAATGGGTTGGCTATCGGAATGGGCAGAAACGACTGCGTGAACCGTCTCTACGTGACTGAAGGCGACGATGTGCACGAGTACACCGCTACCCGGCCGTGATAGCCATCGGATCGGGATCAGACCTCACGAAGGTTGAGTTTCTTCTCGGGAGGCCCGCTAGAAAACCGATGCCGCCGCGCCAGGGTTGAGGATGTGACTCCCATTTGGACCACACCAAGGTTGAGCTTCTTGCCGCGAGGCCCGCTTCAGAAGCCGCCGCGACGCAATGAGCGCTACAGCTTCTGCACGTCGATGAGGTGCCCCCAGCGGGCAAAGTCGGCAAGGTTATCGGTGAGCAGGTTCACCCAGACGTTTGTGTCGACGAAGATGCCGTCAGCGGCCGGTGTCGGCATAGAGATCCTCTCGTCGCAGGCTCAGACCGCCCGCCGGCCATTGTGCTCCGGGCAGGGCCAGGTCGGCCCACGATGCAGCCGAGGGCTCAGGGTTTCATCCAGCACCACCACGACGTGATGGGGACCGCTGGAGACATCCGAGGGGACGTCCACCACGAGTTGGTGGGCTGGCGTCACGATACCCGTCGCTTGCAGTGCCCTCATGGAATTGCTCCTGACCGCAAGTGTAACCCGGCTCGAGCGTGGGGTGCTAGCCCAACGGTCAGCGCCATCACATGAAGCTGACCGATCCTGTCGAGGACGATGAGGGGCGAAGCGTTGACCACCCAGACTTCAGCCACGCTTTGGCCCTGCGGCGAGATCCTCGTCGTCAACCTGGAAAGGCGATACGCGATAGCGTGAAAGGACGTCTAGGAACTCGGAGCGACTAACGCCGAGAATCTCCGCGCCCTTGCTCTGCGACACCATGCCCATCTCGTACCACTTGGACACGGCAGCACGCTTCAGCTCCTCGCCGAACTCCGACGGGCCCGTGCGGAGTACGGAAAGGGCACCTTCGGGAAGCACGACGTTCACCGTAACGCTCATGATCGCAGTCTAGCGCCGATCTCACGGTCGTGCCTACCTTGCTTCAATTGCGCGCGCAAAACTCACACGAGGGTTGAGCCGCTGGCCGTCCCAGCCCACCACTCGTGGGATTGATGCTTGTTCGACCCTCGGCAGGTGGCGTATGCGTTGGTCATGGTCAAGTGTCCGATTTGTGGAACCCGCAAAGGCAAGCGGCAGTGTCAGGCCCGCTCCGCTCTGGTTTGCTCCCTCTGTTGTGGGCAGTCGCGAGACTCGTCGGCGTGTCATGGCTGCGCCTTCTTTGCGGCGCCATTGCGCAGATACGACGCACTTCCGCGATGCTCCACCCAGGAGATGGAGGCTTCGCCGCAGCTGCCTTCCCGGTTGAGGCTGCGGTGTGCACCCTAGACCGCGAGCTCCAGTTCGAGCTCCAGGACGCGCAGGCTATCGAAATTTTCGAGATAACTCCTCGACATCTACGCCTTCGGAGAGTCAAGGGAGACTGTGTCGCCCCGGACCAGCGCGCTCCGCTGTGGCAGCGTCCTCGACCTGGTGGAGCGAGAGCTGCGACCCTACGACCGTGCCACCATCGCCAGGGTGCTCGCCACGATACGGTACGTGGCTTGCCGGCGCGCGGACGGCGGCCGGCACCATATCGAAATTCTCCACCGGTTCTGTGGCTCCTTCGTCAGACCAGGCGTCGGGCTGCGCATTCTCGACGACGGTACGGAGGTGGCTGTCGGCGAACTCTGATCGGCTGTATGTCTCGCCCTTGCAGGCGTCGTCGTGCCTCTGGACACGCGCCAAGGACGTGTCTGGAATTGCGTCAACAACGTAGGTAATTACGCATCAGCGACAAGAAACAACACAGTTGCCACGCATCACGTGTACACGTATACTGTGTTAAATGAACGTAACAGTGTCAATTGACGATGAACTCGCGTCAAGAGCCAGGGAAGTTGCGCGACGCGAAGGAACGACCTTGAACGACATCATTCGGCGGCACCTGGAGACCGTGGCGGGCCGTCGCAGCGGCGCGACTCTGGCCAAAGAGTTGCGCCAGCTCTGGGCAGAACATCCTGGCCATTCGGGTGGGCGGAAGATCACGCGGGACGAGGCCTACGAGGGCCGCACGTGAAGGGCCGGGTGTTCCTCGACACAAACATCCTCATCTACGCCGACGATGCGGACGCTGGCATCAAACGCGACCGCGCCCAGCAGATCATCGAGGCGGCGCTCAACAACGGGAACGGCGTGCTGTCCACGCAGGTTCTGCAGGAGTACTTCGTCGTGGCGACCAAGAAGCTTGGGTTGCCTGCAGAGATCGCGCAGCAGAAGGTCGAGATCCTGGCCAGCATGAACGTGATGGTGGTCGACGTCGAGCACGTGGTGGAAGCGATCAAACTCCACCGTCTCTATGGGTTCAGTTTCTGGGATTGCCTGATCCTTCATTGTGCAAAGGCGGCCGCGTGCCCGCGATTGCTGTCAGAAGATCTGCAGCACGGCCGATCCATCGAAGGCGTCACCATCGAGAACCCATTCGCCTAGCCCGGTGGCGCCGCAGCGGCGTCGAGGTCGCAGGCGTTGCGCTGGTGACTCGGATCTGCCGGGCGCCACGGAAAGGGCACCTTCGGGAAGCACGACGTTCACCGTAACGCTCATGATCGCAGTGTAGCGATCTCAGCGTCGGGCCTACCTCGCTTCAATTGCGCCGCGCCGGGGCTGACAGCGACTGGGGTGTGGACAGGCGGCGCGAGTCATCGTCTAATGGGCCCCGCATGGTCAGACAAACAGCATTCTTGGTCATCGTCCTGGGAGCCTTGGCGGCGCCGCAAGCCGCCCGGGCCGGGGTAAAGGAAGAAGCGCGCAAACACTATGATCGCGCGGTCGAGCTGGTCGACGATGGGCAGCTTGAAGGCGCGATCGTCGAATTCCAGCGGTCATACGATCTGACCCATCACTTCGCCGTGCTGTACAATATCGGCCAGGTCTACGTCTCGTTGGCCAGGCCGGTTGAGGCCGTGGATGCCTATGAGCGCTATCTGGCAGATGGGGGCAGGAAGATTCCAGCGGATCGGCGCGCCGAAGTCGAAAAGGAAATCGTACGCCAGAAGGCCCGCATCGCGACCCTGGAGATCCACGGCTTGCCCCGGGGAGCAAATGTTCGCTTGGATGGCAACGAAATCGGCAGGGCGCCGATCTCCGCGCCGGTGCGGGTGGGCGTGGGCAAGCACACCATCGCGGCCTCGGCCGAAGGCTACGATTCGGCGGAGAAAGAAGTAGTCGTGGCGGGCGAGGACCACAAGGCCGTCGAACTGGTGCTGGCCAAGCGCGTGGTCGAGTCGCCTGCGCCGCCATCGGTAACGTACGTGGTGTCGGCTCCGCCCACGGCATCGCCAGCTGTCGCACCGGCGCCACGCGCACCTCTGGCCAGCGCCGCGGTTGAGCCGAGCACGAGACCGATGAGCAATGTGCGCCTGGTCGGGATATTGGTCGGAGTGGCTGGAGTGGCGGGCATGGCGGCCGGGGGGGTGTGCTGGTGGTTCACCAAGAGTCGCAACGACGAATCCAAGGCCAACTGGAGCACGAACCCCGATAGGGCGGCCACCCTACGCGGGGAGGCGCAGGACTACGCGACCGCCGGCAACAGCCTTTTCGAGGTTGGCGGCGCCCTGACCGTGTTGGGAGTGGTGCTGTTCTTCCTCGGCGCGCCGGATGGGCAAGCCGTCCCGCCCAACACGCACGCGTACCTGATGCCGGCCCTGGCGCCGGGATTTGCCGGACTCAACGCGGGAGGGACTTGGTGAGATCGATCACTTACTTGCTCCTTTGCGGACAGTCTTGGGCGAAACGACGCGAAAGAGCAGGCGAGTCCCCTGTGGTGATCGGGAGTCAAAGCCTGTGCACGTCGTCGAGCTTTCCCAATTTCCAGCACATACCCGCTGACACCGCCTGCGAGTTATCTGTTCCCATCCGGACCGCGTGTGATATACGGAACCGCGCGGACGCGCACTATCCGAGCCGCGCGAGAGGACAAGAGAAAGGAAAGGCAATGAGATCAACTAGGTCATGGATGGTCGCTGTTGGGTTGGCCACTCTTCTGTTTCCGTTCTTCGGTTGCAGCGGCAAGAGCTGCGACGAATGGTACAAGGACGTCGTGAATCAGTGCTGCGCGGGGAAAACTAACTGCTCGCTGACTGTCGACCAGAGCTCGTTCGACAATATGTGCAAGCCGATCGACGACAAGTGCGGCACGAGCCTCACGTGCAGCGGAACCTCGAGCGGCTCAACCTGCACCGTTGAGTGCGGCTGCGGCTGACAGCGATTTCCACATCTACCGCCGAGCGCGGCTGGATTCTGGTCGCTACGCGGACTCGCCGGCGTTCCCGCCCGTGCGCATGCGCGCGGTCAGGTTTTGCACAGGCACCAACTTGTCGCCGGGGCGCCAGACGCCTGGCTGCACGTCGCCGCCGCCGATTTCCATGCGGCCACTTGCGCGTTTGCCGCTAACCGCGTTGTTGAGGAAGACCTCCAGGCGTCGGTTCTGTCCGCCGCTGCCGTCGTAGAACAGGCTGACAATGGGCACGTCCACGTCNNGCGGTGGCCACGGTCTCGGGCATGCAACCAAAGGGCGCGCAGTTCACCACCATGGACGCGCCTTGCTGTGCGAACTTGATGGCGCGGCCGATGGACAGCTTACCTTCGCCGCCGCAATAGAACGCCATGTAGGGCGTGGCCAGCTTCATGCACTCTTGGAAGGGCGGCTCGTGCCGGTCGTCCAGGAAGGGACTGGCCGCGCGCATGAGCTTCTGTTCCCAGTGCTTCATCCAATGGTAGGTGACGAAGGTGTCGGCCTTGTCCCACGACATGATGGTCGAGGGAAATTCCTCCATGTAGTTCTCAATGGACGAGGTGTAGAGGATCCAGTCGGTGATCGGGATCATCCACGCCTCGCCGCCGAACATCTCGATGGCGCTGATCACGTCTTCGTTGGCGTAGACGTTGTTGCGCACGTAGATCTCGCCCACCACGCCCACCAGCGGCTTGCGCGCCCCGGCCACGGGAATCGCGGCGATCTTGCCGATGCCTTGGCGGATGACGGCCGGCAGATCGTCGTCCTTCTCCAGCGCCCGCGCCACCGCGTCGGTCACCTCGGCCACCACGCGATCGGTTTCGCCGACGTTGACCTCGTAGGGCCGAACTTTGCACTGGGCCTTGAGGATGATGTCCGCGCAGGCAAGCGCCTTGAACAGCGAGCGCCGCATCTGGCTATCCAGCCCCTGGTAGGCGTTGTTCGAGGCTGGCGCCAGGATGGCCACGTCTTCGAAACCCTCGCGATCCAGGATCTGTCGGTGCAAGACGGTGTACTGGCCGAAGCGGCAGGGACCCTTGGAACTGGGCATGAAGAAGGCGTGCTTGCCGCCCGCGGGCTGCTGGCGCAGCGTCTTCAACAGTGTCCCGATGGTCAGCGCGCAGGGTAGGCACTCGGACCCCCGCGTGAGCGAGCGGCCCAGGTCGAATGATTCCTTGTCTTCGTCGGGCAAGGTACGCGCGTCGTAGCCATGTTGCCGGAAGGCCGCCGCGAACAGGCGCGTGCCGAACTGGTGCATGGGCGGAACCCAGATTGTGCGGTCGCGCAGATCCGAAGGCTCGATGTGTTCGCGCGCGCGCGGGCCGCGCTCCGGCCGCGGCCGTCGCAGCACATCGAAAAACGCCTCCAGCCGGGTCATGTACCCAGCGTCGGCGCCGTGCTCGTCTAGCTCCAGCATGAGCAGCGGCCGACGCCCCATGATCTCCTCGGCGAAGCTGAGCAGGAAGCTGTCTGGCCCGCAGGAGAAGTTGGTCAGATAGACGACGTCCAGTAGTTCCGCGTCGGCGGCCTGCTCTAGTGCGGCCAGGATCTTCTGACCGTAGCTCCAGAAGGCGTTGCGGTAGCGCACACCCAGCCGCGACAGGTCCGGCTTGACAAAGTCCATGGGCAGAACGGTGCGGCCCATGTCAGCGATCTTCTGGGGCAGGCCCAGGTTGGCGCCGCCGTCGTAGTTGTTGTAGGGCCGGCCCACCAGCAGAATCATCTTTTCGTTCTTGGCGGTGGCCTCGGCCAGAATCTTGGCGCCCTCTTGGTAGCAGCGCTGTTCGAAAGTGGCCTGCGCCTCCAGGCCCGCGCGCCACGCCCGTCGCAGGTCACGCGACGAGCGCCCGAGCGGCTGGGAAAGCTCGTCGGACAGGGTCTTGATGATGTCGCGCTCGCGCATGCGCATGTCCACCAGAGGCGAGAGCAAGCGCGAGGCGTCGATGTGGTTCATCGCCAAGGCGGTGCGGCTGCAGGCCGCGGTGCCCTGCACGTAGGGGCACACGGCCGTGCCCGTGGTCTCTTCGTTGGCTTGGGTGTTCTTCAGGTGCGGCACGAACACGAAGTCCACACCGTCGGTGACCGCCAGCTTGGCCACATGGCCCAGCGCCAGCTTGGCCGGGAAGCAGAAGTCGGCGCCCGCCATGCGCGGGCCCAGCTCGCGGATCTCGTCGGTGGTCTGGCCGGAAAGCTGCACGCGGAAGCCCAGCGTATTGAAGAAACGCTGCCACATCGGATAGTAGGTGTAGGTCAGAAGCGCCTGGGGCAGGCCCACCACCGGCGCATTGTCCGGTACCTTGACGCCGGCGCCGCCTTCGCGCCACAGACGCTGGCGCAGGCGCAGGGCCCGGTCAAAGGGGCTTTTGCGTACCTTCTGCTCGCCCGGCTCGCGGCCGCACATGTAGCCCCACGAGGGCGAGCTCGCCACACCCTCGATGTCGGCAAAGGTGATGGTGCAGTCGTTCTGGCAGAGATCGCAGGTCTCCTTGCGCATGGCGATCTTGCGCTTGTCGAGATCGAGTCCGCGGAAACGAGACTGGGTGAGGCGCTGTTCCGCCATGGTCTGGCGCACCAGCCGGGCCACGCCGAAGGCGCCCATCACGTGGCAGTAGGGCGAAACCACCACTTCCACGTCAAGCAGGCGCTCAAACGCGGCCACCAGCGCCTTGTTCCGCGCGGTGGCACCCTGGAACATGATGCGTTTGCGGCTGCGGTGGCGGTTGCCCACGACCTTGTTGAGGTAGTTCTTGGCCACTGCGACCATCACCGCGGCCAGGGCTTCTGGTCGGCTGGCGCCAGCCTCGATGAAGCGGACCACGTCCTGCTCCATGAAGACAGTGCAGCGGTCGGTGGCGCGCGGGGGCCTGATCCCCAGCACGGCCTGGCCCACGTCGGCCACTTGGTAGCCCAGCTTGTTGGCCTGCTCCTCGATGAACGAGCCGGTGCCGGCGGCACACACGTAGTTCATGTTGGCGTCGCGGATGTGCCCGTCGACGATGTGCATGTACTTGGCGTCCTGGCCCCCGATTTCGAAGATGGTGTCGACGTTGGGATCGGTGAAGGTGGCACCGGCCACATGGGCGCTGATCTCGTTGATGATGGCGTCTGAGCCGATGACCTCGCCCACGATCTTGCGGCCGCTGCCCGTGGTCCCCGCGCCCAGCACCTCGATGCGCGCGCCTTTCTTCTCCTCAAGCTCGCGCAAAGCGCGGCACAGCTTTTGCGTGGCGCCGATGGGATCGCCGCCGGTCTTGCGGTACACGTCGACCAGCAGTTCGTCCTTGTCATTGACCAGGGCCAGCTTGGTGCTGGTCGAGCCAATGTCGATGCCCAGGTACACGCGCAAGGGCTGGCCCGCGGGCCAGGCAACTACGCGGACTTCGTTGCCCTCCGGGTCGGTGTAGCACTCGGCCAGCTGGAAATCAGGGTACTTGGACTTCTCCAATGTCAGCGGCCATGGGTGGTATTCCACGTCGCTGCTGGTGGCGATGCGATGGAGCGATTCGCGCGACGGCAGGTGCTTGGGCACCGTGCCCATGGCGGCCGCGCCCAGGGCTGCCACCAAGTGAGGCGAGGACGGCGTACGCAGCAGATTGGGGAAAGCCGCATCCAACCAACGCAGAACCTCACGGTTGAGCGCCACGCCTCCGATGATCGCGGTGGGGGCGTCCAAGGGACGCGCCCGCAGAAGGGTTCCCATCAAGGTGCGGGTCATGCCCCGGCACAGCCCGGACCACATGGCCGCCTTGCTGTAGCCCTCTTGCTGGCGGTGAATCAGGTCGCTCTTGGCGAAAACCGAGCAACGGGTGGCAATGGAGGGCGGCTCGGCCACGCTGCCCACTAGAGCCGGATCGGCGCAATCCAGCCCGAGCCGTGACGCCTGTTCGTCGAGAAACGATCCCGTGCCAGCCGCGCACATGGAGTTGGTGGCGTAGTTCTGGAAGTGTCCCTGGGCATCGAGCTGCACCAGGGTCACGGACCCGCCGCCGATGTCGATGATGTTGCGAACCTCGGGGAACTGGGCGTGCACCACGCGGATCTGGCAGGCCGCTATGTCCAGCCGCCGGGTTTCAAACGCCTCGCAGAAGCGGGTCGCGTTGGTTCCGCAAAAGCCGATGGCGTCCCCGGGCTTGAGGTCCAACTCGCGCAGCGCCCGTTCCAACACGGGGGCCGGTTCGCCCTTGTGTCGGGCGTAGAAAGACTGAACCACTGTGCCGGCACCGTCGATCCGAACCGCCTTGAGCGATACGGCGCCGATGTCGACTCCTATTCTTCCCGGTTGCTCCAAAGTCGCACGTGCTTCCTGAGGTTGATGTAGGTGTCCGTCGGTGCGCCGCTTCCTTACCACAGAACAGGCACCGAGGCTAACCCGAGGCTGGGGCTAGCCAACGCGTTGGGCTATTTGCCTCCAAAAATGCGGCCCAGGCGCCGCCACAGCGACAGGCGGGCCTGGTGGGGCGCGGTGGGTTTGGCGTGCGCCGAGTCGGGCGGCGCTGCAGCGGGTGCGGGCGGCGCCGTGTTGCTCGCAGCCGTGGGGGGCGGCTTTTGTTCCCCCAGCGTGAAATCCTTGGTCACCGAAGCAGCCAGTTTCTGCGCGGTCTCGCGCAGCTCGGCCTCTTGTTCCTCAGTGAAGCCCAGCACCTCACGGGCGCGGGCTAGGTTTTCAGGCGCTACGCGGTCGCAGCGCCCAGCCCCGATCTCGACGCCATGGCCAAGATCGCGACTCAATTCCTCGACCATGGCCACAGCAGCGGAGACGGGATGGGGTGGCTCATCGGCGGGGAAAGTGTGATGGTTGGCCAGCACGTTTTGTACATCAGCCGGCAGCTTCCATAGCTGAGCGATCATGCCGGAGACTTCCTGGTGCGTCTGACGCAAGACCTCGTCGAGCACTCCCGGCCTGATGGACGGTTCGTCTTTGGGACGATCGGACAGCACGAGCAAAGTGGCCGCCATACCGATGTCATGGAGCAGGCCGCACAGGAACGCGGTCTCTGTGTTCAGTGCCTTGCGCGAGGCAATCAGCCGGCACAGATGCGCACACAAAGTGCTGTGCGCGCGGATCTGCTCCATCACTGAGGCATAGCGGACCGAGCGAAACACCCGCATGCCCGCCGCGACTTCCCACACCACGCTGGCCAGGCCGCGCGTGCCCAAGCGGACCACCGCAACCTTCAACGAGATGTTGTCCTGGCCCCAGCCGCCGTAGGCCGCCGAGCCGGCCACTCGCAGAACCTGGGCCGCCAGCACCGCGTCTTTCTCCAACACCTCGACCAACTGGTCCGCTCCCACGTCGGAGCGAAGCGACAGTTGATGGACTTCGAGTGCCACCGTGGGCAGAAGAGGCGGCCGGTAGCCGGGCGCGGAAAACACGCGCCGCAGTTGCGTGATGAAGGCGATTACCAGCGCCACGTCGGCAGACGGCGAATTCGCCTCTGATTGAGATCCCGTTTCCTGTGGCGCAGGCTGGACACCGGCCTGCGGATCAGGGGGAGAGTTGCGCTCGATCGTCACAGTGTGTGCCTCAGCTGATGATACACGTGCCCTGCCACACACGGCCAGAAACTCGTGGATCGGTCGCTGCGGCGGGCTTGACAGCTGCAACGGGTTCGGCGGCGCTCCTGTCGTCGGTCAGGACTCTGCGCTACCGGACGGCTTGGGCGCCCAGCCGCTTGAAAAGAATGGCCGAGAAGATGGCCAGTGCGATTACCGACAACGTGAAGCCCAGTATGTAGATGGCAGTGAGAGGAACGCTGCCAAGGAAGCTCCCCACCACGCCGAAGAGCGCGAAGCCGCCCGCGGCCGCGAACGAGTTCCTCAGGCTACGAGCCAACCGGTCACCCGAAAAGATGGGGGCCACGACCAGGAAGGCCAGTCCGATGAAAAAGGTCCAGCCGAGCGCGCCGCTCGAGACCAGTGGCGAATCGAAATTCCAATGCAGAAAGTCCTCCATCCCAGGCGTGATTCCCTTGCTGAAGATCCGCCGCATGACTCCGAAGTGCACCCAGACGAGCTGATCGCCAAGCACCATCAGCGCCACCATGAAGCACAGCCCGAGCCTGGTGAGGATCCTCTTGTCCTCGGGCGCATATTCGTGCAGACAACAAAACAAGGCGACGTAGACCGGCGCGATCAGGAATTCGTTCAGCTGGATGCAGGAGAATGCGAGCAGGCTGATGGGGCTGGCACCGTCGACGAAGGCTGCCAGGTTCGTCCACACCGGTGGGGGGCGCATGGCCATCAGGATCGCCGAGGCCAGGTAGCCCAGGCTGAAGAGCAGCGCCAGCACGGATGACCAGTAGCCGATCTTGATGACTGTCTGTTTCATGGACTTTTCCACAAGGGCAGGCGTCGAGCCAACATTCCCTAGACAACCGACTGGCCGTTCAGGTTCCCGGTTCTTGCGCCGGCGCTGGCCCTGCTTGATTCGATCCTCGCCATCCTCTGGCGACTGACCCATCCCTGACACCGCCTGGGCTCGGGCCCCTAGGCCGACGGCCCCCCGCCACCGTCCCTGTCACCGCCACCGTCCCCGTCACCGTCCCTGTCACCGCCATCGCCTCTGTCACCGCACCCGCCCCTGCCACCGTTACGGCTACCCACACCTACTCCGACAGTGCTACCTTGTTGCCCATGATCATAGCTGGCGACATTGGCGGAACCAAGACTGTCCTCGCGCTCTTCGAGCCGGCGGGCGAGGACGTGCGCTGTGTGCGCGAGGCCACCTTCCCCAGCCTCGAATACCATTCGCTCGAAGCGGTGGTGGACGAGTTTCTCTCGGCCGGCGCGCGGCCCACGCTGACCGGCGCTTGCTTTGGCGTGGCCGGGCCGGTCGACGGCGGGCGAGCCAGGTTGACCAATCTGCCTTGGCTGCTCGACGAGGAGCTTCTGGCCAAGGGTCTGCACGCGCCGCGCGTGCGCTTGCTCAATGACTTGGAAGCGGCTGCCTTCGGCATGTTGTTCCTGCCGTCGAGCCAATTTGAAGTCCTGCAGGCTGGCAAGGCCGGCGCCCGCGGCGACATCGCGGTCATCGCGCCCGGCACTGGGCTGGGTGAGGCCCTGCTCCACTTCGACGGAAAACAGTACCACGCCATACCGTCGGAAGGCGGGCACGCCGACTTCGCCCCGCGCACCGACGATGAGATCGTTCTTCTGCGCCACTTGCGCTCGGCCCTGGGCGGCCATGTCAGCTACGAGCGCATCCTCTCCGGCGCTGGCATCGGCAACCTCTATCGCAGCCTGCGCAATGAAGCCACCACCCGCGAGCCCCCTTGGCTGGCCGAACAGCTTGCCAGCGGCGACCCCAATGCGGCGATTTCGGCAGCCGCCCTGGCCAACCGCGATCCGGTGTGCGTGCAGGCCCTGCGCATGTTTTGTGCGGTGCTGGGTGCCGAGGCCGGCAACCTGGCACTCAAGGGGCTGACCACGGGCGGCGTGATCATCGGTGGCGGCATCGCCCCGAAGATCTTGCCTGCGCTCAAGGACGGGGCCTTCCTGGCTGCACTGGCCGACAAGGGGCGGTTCTCGGACTGGGCGAAGAACTTGCCGGTGCGAGTGGCGCTCGATCCGCGGGCGCCGCTCATCGGCGCCAGTCGCTTCCTGGTCAGCAGCGCCATCCACCCGGGCGCAAGGGCGTAACTCCGCGCTGGCTGCAGGAGATCGTGGCCGCGACGGGCGCGTGCGAAGCGCGCGGGGGCTGGTGGGGTGGGCTGTCCGTCCCGAAGCCCCCGAAGGGGGTGGCCACGGCTTGACTAGAGTTAAACTTGAACTTAAACTTCAAGTCATGCCGGCTGCCAAGACAGTGTCGATGCTTGACCTGCGGGTCCGGGCCAAGCAGATCGTGGGACAGGTACGCGCCGGCGAAGCCCTGGTACTCACGTATCGCGGGCATCCGGCGCTGCGACTGGAACCGATCCGCCCCGCGACGGTAGAGGCAGACGATCCCTTCTACCGGCTGGCCGAGCTTTCAAGACGGCGAGGGGCATGTCTGACCAACCGCCAGATCGACGACATCGTCTATGGCCTCTGAAACCTTCGTCGACACGAGCGGCTTCTACGCATTGCTCGCGGAGCGGGACGAGATGCATGAACGTGCCGCTCGAATTCTACGGCATGCGGAGCACCGACGTGGGACGTTCGTAACGACCGACTACGTGCTCGATGAGACGGCGACGTTGCTAGTGGCCCGCGGTTTCGGGCATCTGGTGGATGACTTCTTTCAGTCCACCTTGCGCTCGAAGGCGTGCGTCGTCGAATGGACGAGTCCCGAAATGTTTGCCCGGGCCGCAGCCTACATGGCCAAGCACATCGATCAGGGATGGTCGTTCACAGAGTGTGTGAGTTTTCAGGCCATGAGGGCCCGTCGATTGCGGGAGGCGCTCACCAAGGACGAGCATTTCGAGAAGGCCGGGTTCAAAGCGCTCCTTCGGGGTGGTTGATGAGTCTGGCACCTTCGCGTTGCCTCGCGCTTCGGCCGGGGTAGGCTTGCTGTCATGAAGACAGCCATCATCAAGAAGGTTGTGGCGCGCGAGATCCTTGATTCGCGCGGCAATCCCACGGTTGAATGCGAGGTGCACTTGGAATCCGGTCTGTGCGGCATGGCGGCGGTGCCTTCGGGCGCTTCCACCGGCGAGCACGAAGCGCTGGAATTGCGCGATGGCGATCCCAGACGCTATCTGAAAAAGGGCGTGCTCAAGGCGGTGGCCAACGTCACCAAAATGCTGGCCCCCCAGGTGGTGGGTCGCGACGCCTTTGATCAGGCTGGCCTGGACGAGGCCATGATCAAAGCTGATGGCACGCCCAACAAGGGCAAGGCCGGCGCCAATGCCATCCTGGGCGTGTCCATGGCCGCTGCGCGTGCTGCCGCAGCCGAGGCGGGCCTGCCCCTCTACCGCTACCTGGGCGGCCCCAACGCGCGCGTCTTGCCGGTGCCTCTCATGAACATCGTGAATGGCGGCGCGCACGCGGACAACTCGCTCGATTTTCAGGAATTCATGATCGTGCCGCAAGGTGCGCCGACATTCCGCGAGGCGCTGCGCGCCGGAGCCGAGGTTTTCCACACGCTGAAGACGCTGCTGCACGATCGCAAGGCCTCCACCGGCGTGGGCGACGAGGGCGGCTTCGCCCCTGACCTGCCCGGCGCCTCGACTGCTTTGGAGGTGATCAGCGACGCCATCACCAAGGCCGGTTACCAGCCGGGCAAAGACGTGGCTCTGGCGCTGGACGTGGCGGCCAGTGAGCTATTCGACGCCAAAACCCAAAGCTATACCTTGGAAGGCGAGAACAAGGACCTGGATGCCATGGGAATGGTGGCCTTCTATCGCAAGCTGTGTGCCGATTTCCCCATCGTGTCCATCGAGGACGGCATGGCCGAGGACGACTGGGACGGCTGGGTGATGCTGACCAAGGAGTTGGGCGGCGGTTTGCAACTGGTGGGCGACGACCTATTCGTCACCAACGTGGAGCGCATCAAGACCGGCATCGCCAGGGGCGCCAGCAACAGCGTGCTTATCAAGGTGAACCAGATCGGCTCGCTGACCGAGACGCTGGATGCCGTCGAGCTGGCCCAGCGTACCGGCTGGACCACGGTCATCTCGCACCGCTCGGGCGAAACCGAAGACGCGTTCATCGCCGATCTTGCCGTGGCCACTGGCTCGGGCCAGATCAAGACCGGGTCGCTGGCGCGCTCGGAGCGCGTGTGCAAGTACAACCGGCTGCTGCGCATCGAGGAGGAACT
>PMLB01000188.1 GCA_003158735.1 Myxococcales bacterium
ATCTCGGCCAGTTCCTTGCCCAGTAGCTCCTGGTAGTTGGGGCCGCCGGTCGATTCGAGCACGCGCGCAGTCTCCTTGCCCGAGGCCACGCGGTCGTAGAGCCAGTGGAAGACCGGCAGCACCGCGGACTTGAAGCGCGGGCGCCAGTCGAGCGCGCCCCGCTGCGCGGTGGCCGAGCAGTTCGAGTACATCCAGTCCATGCCGTTCTCGTCGACCAGACGGATGAGGCTCTGGGTCAGCTCCTCAACCGTCTCGTTGAAGGCCTCGCTCGGGCTGTGGCCGTTGGCGCGCAGCACGTCGTACTGGGCGTCCATGATTCCGGCCAGCGCCCCCATGAGCACGCCGCGCTCACCGGTCAAATCGCTGTACACTTCCTTCTGGAAGGTGGTGGGGAACAGGTAGCCCGAACCCACCGCGATGCCGATGGCGATGGCGCGATCACGCGCGTGGCCGGTGGCGTCCTGCTCGACCGCGAAGCTGGAGTTGATGCCCGCGCCCGAGAGGAAATTGCGCCGCACGTTCAGGCCCGAGCCCTTGGGCGCGACCATGATCACGTCCACATCTTTGGGAGGGATCACGCCGGTCTGGTCCTTGTAGACGATGGAGAAGCCGTGCGAGAAGTAGACCGCGTCGCCCTTCTTCAGGTGCTTCTGGACGTCGGGCCAGATTGCCTTCTGCGCGGCGTCCGAGACCAGCATCTGGATAATAGTGCCGCGCTCCGCGGCTTCCTCGATCTCGAACAGCGTCTTGCCCGGCACCCAGCCGTCGTTGATGGCGCGGTCCCAGTCGCGCTTGAACCTGGACGCCTGGCCGATGATGACGTTGACGCCGTTGTCCCGCATGTTGAGCGACTGGGCCGGGCCTTGCACCCCGTAGCCGATCACGGCCACGGTCTCGTTCTTCAAGACCTCGAGCGCCTTCTTCATGGGGAACTCGTCGCGGGTGACGACTTCTTCTTTGACTCCACCGAAATCGATCGTTGCCATGGCTTCTCCTGCAGAAAATCTCTTGGAAAACTCAGGGATTGCGTCCCCGGGGAGGGCAGACTCTGCCACCCCATACCCCTGTGTCAAGCAAGCAAGCCGCAGTCGGGGTTGACCAACGCCGCGCCGGCTGGTAGTTACCTACACCGCCCCGCAAGGGGATCCATGGGGCTGTAGCTCAGCTGGGAGAGCGCCTGAATGGCATTCAGGAGGCCGACGGTTCGATCCCGTTCAGCTCCACAACTTCTCTTGAACTGAAGGACGAGTGATGGGGATTCGCAAGTTTCGCTCGGTCGAGGAGATGCCCGGTCCGCCGCGGCGACGGCCCCTCGATCCGGAGAACCTACGTATCGCCTTCGGTCTCGCCGAGCTGGCGCAGGGATTTCATCCCGTCCGCCTCAAGCCCGGAGTCTACAAGTACGCCTCCTGGGATGAGCTTCTGGCGGCCTGGGCGAAGCGGAAGGGGGGGCATCTCCGCGTGGGTCGCCCTGCTGGGACCTAGTCACCCGTACCTCGTTCTGGCGCCTCCCTATATCCTGGAAAGGTAGTGGCGGACGGTCCCTGCTGTGTCCAAGTACGTCTCGTCGGTCGTCACCGGCATGTCAGGCGTGGCACTTGCGCCGTCCAAGCCAGACGCTGCGGCGTCCCGGCTCGACGCCGACGAGGCCGACTGACAGCCGGCAAGGAGCACGAGGATGGCAAGGCAAGCCCAGCACCTGCCTGCGAGCGCCATCGCCCAGGTCGAGTTCCGTGTTGAGTTGCTCATTGCGGATCTGCAAGCCACGCCCGGCAAGGGTACCACCCGCGGAAGATCCGTCGGGGCGGAAAGCTCGCGACTGCTTGACCGCGGGCTGGCACTGGGGTTCTCCTGATGGCGCATGGGCAATGCTGGGCTAGCGGACGTCTTCATCAGCTACACCGGCCGCGATTGGGGCTGGGCGTCTTGGTTGGACTTCACCCTGCGCGAGGCCGGCTACGCAACCAAGGTGCAGGGCTACGACTTCATGGTGGGCAAGAGCTTTGTCAATGCGATGGACGAGGCCCTCAAGCAGAGCCGCCTGGTGGCTTGCCTGCTGTCGCCGGCCTATCTTGATTCCCGATGGTGCGGCGAAGAGTGGCAGGCTGCGCTGGTCAAAGACAAGCTGCTTCCCCTGCGCATCGCGGAGTGCGACCTGGATGGTCTGTTGGCCCCGCGCGCGTATCTGGACCTGGTTGGTGTGCCCGAGGCTGAGGCGCGGGAACGCATCGTCGCCGAGCTGAAGAAGCGGGACGGGGAAAACCCTCGCCCCAAGGTCAAGCCGGCGTTCCCGCACAGTGCTGCGCTGGCGCCGGGCCCGCGCTTCCCAGGCAGCTTGCCAGCCATCTGGAACATCACCGTGGAGCGCAACCCCTATTTCACTGGCCGCGACCAGGCCCTGGCCGAGTTACACCAGGCCCTGACCGCGGGACAGACCGCTGCGCTCACCCAGGCCATCAAGGGCTTGGGTGGGGTGGGCAAATCCCAGTTGGCGCTCGAATACGCCTTTCGCCATGCCGGCGAATACGACGGCATCTGGTGGTTGCACGCAGAAGAGCCCACGACCCTGGCCCGCGACTACGTCGATCTCGCGCCCAAGCTGGGCGTGCCGGTGGTGACCGACGAGGGACAGATGGTGCGGCAGGTGCGCGAGCAACTCTCGCAGCGCCAGCGCATCCTGTTGATCTTCGACAACGCCACGGAGCCGAGCGCGCTCAAGGACTACCTGCCGGTGCACGGGGCTCGCCAGATCATCGTGACCACGCGGGCGCACACCTGGCCAGATGCCGTCGCGCAGGACGTGAAGGAGCTCAGCCTCGATGCCGCGATTGCCTTCTTGCTCAAGCGCACCGGCCAGACTGACCAGGCCGCCGCAAAGGACGTGGCCAGTCGCCTGGGCCGCCTGCCCTTGGCCTTGGAACAGGCCGTTGCGTATGTCGTGAAATGCGAGAAGAAGCTAGTCGACTACGCGATCCTGCTCGGCAACCACGGCCTCGATTTGTTGGAAATGGGCCATGCCCATCGCCACGAAAAGACCGTGGGCACCACCTGGGCCCTGGCCTTCGAGAAGGTGCAAGCCAATTGCCCGGCCGCCGCGGATCTGTTGCACCTCTGCGCCTTCCTGGCCCCGGAGGATATCTACCTTCGGGATCTCGCGGGAGCCAGCCAGCACCTGCCCGAACGGCTGGCCAAGATCCTGGTCGACGAGCTGGCCCTCGATGAAGCCAAGGCCACCCTGCTTGGCTTGTCCCTGATTCGAAGCGATGGGGATGCGATTTCAATCCACCGCCTGGTCCAGGATGTCACCCGCAAGGGCATGGACCCGGCAGCGGGAGAGCAGTGGCTCAGGATCGCACTGCGCACCGTGAACCAGTTGTTTCCCTTCGAGCCGTATGATGTTCGCGCCTGGGACATGTGCTCGCGCTGGCTGGCCCATGACCTGATCGTGGTGAATTGGGACAAGGCGGATACTGTGGACCCAAGCGCCTGCGCGCGGATTCTGAATCAGACCGGCCTTCACTTGAAATCCAAGGCCAACTACAAGGAAGCCGAGCCCCTGCTCCGCCGCGCCCTCGCTATCAACGAGTCCAACCTTGGCCCCAACCATCCCGAGGTAGCCAGAACACTCAGCAACCTGGCGTTGCTTCTGCAAGACACGAACCGTCTGCCCGAGGCCGAGCCCCTGTGCCGCCGCGCGCTCGCTATCAGCGAGGCCAGCCTTGGCCCCAACCATCCAGAAGTAGCCATTTACCTCAACAACCTGGCGTCGCTTCTGCAAGCCGCGAACCGCCTGTCCGAGGCTGAGCCCCTGTGCCGCCGTGCCCTCGCCATCGACGAGGCCAGCCTTAGCCCCAACCATCCAGACGTCGTCAGGGACCTCAACAACCTGGCGGAGCTTCTGCGAGTCACGAACCGCTTGTCCGATGCCGAGCCCCTCTTCCGCCGCGCCGTCAGCATATTCGAGAGCAGTCTTGGTCCGGATCATCCAAAGACGCTGACCGTCCGAAAGAATCTGGAGTTGCTTCTGGCGGAGCAGGGGAAAGCGAAGACCTAGCCGGGGGCTCGTCGGCAGGACCGGGCTCTCAGACCGGAAATACCCCCATCGATGTCAGAGCACCTGAATGTCCACCAGGCCGCGTGTGCCGTCGCTGCTTGATCCGATGGGTGCCATGTCCTGTCCAAAGCGTCTCGGTATTCGATCAGTCACAGTCTCTGCACGTCGTCGAGTCTTCCCAATTCCCGATCGAACGTACCCACAGGGACGTGCCCGGCTTGGCGCGCGGCTGCGCAAGCAAAGGCAGCGCGGGCGAGGTGAGGAAACGGCAGCGTGGAACCGCGGGGGCGTCACCAGCCGCCGCCGCCGCCACCCCCACCACCGCCTCCCGACGAGCCGCCGCCGCTGCTTCCCGAAGACGATCCCGACGAAGTGGAAGACGACGAGATGGAACTGGCAAGCGAGCCGCCCAGTTGCGAGGCCAGCCCGGCGGCGCCCAGATGCTGCCAGGATCCGCCCGAGTACCAGGTGGGCGAATACTGCGCCCCACTTTCGCTTGTCCGGGCAATGACATCGGCGAACTGCTCGCTCCACTTCTGGTCGATGCCGAGTGCCAGGGCGTAGGGCAGATATTTTTCAAAGAGTTCCGGCGTCCTTTCCGGGGTATCGAGCAAGGCCATTCGCTCTCTCTCAGCTACCGAAAGGTAGAGCCTGAACCCTTCGATCTGATCCATCAGGCGACGTCCGATCATGGTGGGCGCCTCGAGCAGCCAGAAGAAAATGGGATTGAGCAGGAGGAGCATCGCCACCACCACGACCGCGGGAGCGGAGTGGCCGGAGAGAAACCACAACCCGACCACCTCGCCGACGAGGAAGGGCACGGCGAAGGCGGTCATCAGAAGGGCAGGCAGGATTCCGAGACCCTTGCGAACACCGCCGCGAGCCTGGGCCACGGATCGCCAACTCGAGAAGACGGCGCTGCCGAGTGCGGTGCAGCCCGCGGTCCAGATACTCAGCCAGATCATCATGAAGATGGCCAAGCCGGTATCGTTTGACGTCGTGGCCACCAGGATGAGGGACAGCAAGCTGACCCCCAGGCCGGGCAGGAAGTAGTTGCGGTTGGTCCTGAAATACCCCTTGCCCCAGTCCCGTTCCAAGCTCTCCTGCAGAGCCTTGCGGGCCCGGTGCAGGGCCGCGTAGTGGCTTGATTTGACCGTGATCTGCTCCTCGTTGGCGAACAAGCCCTGGGCCAGCGCGCGCTCATCCGGGGAGAGCTTGTCGTCGACGGCGTCCTTGCGCCGACTCAAAGTGAAACCGCTCTTCTCCTCGATTGTGAGGTAGCCCTTGACCGCCAGGTTGACCACCGTGGCGGCAAAGGCCTTGTCGTCGAAGCCCCGCCGCTCCACGAAGCGACAAGCAGCAGGCGAAAGTCCCTGGGGCGGAACGAACAGGGGGATGATGGTTCCCCTGGCTGGATCGCGGCCCACCCGGAACCAGACGAACAGATAGTAGGCCAAGACCAGGAGCAAGCCGACCATAGCGGCGTCCAGCGACGTGTCTTCCGAAAGCAGCCAGCCAACCCACTGCCAGGCGGTCGGTTTGCTGACCAGGCCCTTGGGCCAGGCCACGGCGACGGTCAGACCCTCGTGCAGCGCCAGGGGCTGCGTGGTGGAGAAGATCACCTTCCCGTCGGGATCCTGGCGGAAATCGAAATTCTGTCCCTGGCTGTCCTGAGGCCCGGTGTAGCCGGCGTGCTGGAGCAGGGTCGCGCCCGGGGGCAGGGTTATCCTGGCCTCGGCCCGATCGATGGGCAATCTCCAGCCGTTTCCGGTGACATTCCAGTACAGCTCGTCGTACTTGTCGAAGTAGCCCAGCTGCCGGTTGGTGCGGTAGCTGAGCACGAAGACGTGGACGCCGTGATCGATCACGACGTCCTTGTCGCCGATGTAAACCTTCTTGCCGTTGCTGGCGCCTTCGATGTGGTACGGCTCGCGATGGCCATCGCGCTGCACGCCCACGACCTCGAATCCCACCCAGACCGTGTTGCCAGAGCGGCTGCGGTAGATGGTGGGGAACTCCCGCACGATGCCCCGCTTGATGGTGTCGCCCGTGCTGGTGACCGTGATGGTCTCGGTCACGGTCAGGGTGGAATCGGGATGGACGACGATGTCGCTGACGAAGTTGTCGATGCGTTCCTCTTGCGCCAAGGCCGGGCCGGCAAGAGTCAGGAAGGCAAGAGCGAAGAAGGCGCGCGCGAGAACCTTCATCAGCGGTAGCCGCGCCATCATGGGAAACGCACCTGGGGAACCTGCCGGTCGGCGACGCTCTCCAGCTGAAAAAACTCGGCCCGCTGGAAATGGAATAGGCGAGCCACGATGTCGCTGGGAAAGGATTCGATGACGATGTTCTGCTCACGGACGGCGCCGTTGTAGTAGCGACGGGCCAGTTGTATCTGCTCCTCGATGTCGGCCAGACTCTTCTGCAGATCGCTGAAGTTCTGGCTGGCCTTCAAATCGGGGTAGTTCTCGGCCACGGCGAAAACACTGGCCAGTGCGCTGCCCAGCGCCCCCTCGATGCGTCCCTTTTCCGCTGGGCTGGTGGCTTTCTGACTGTCGACTCTGAGCTGGGTGACCTTCTCCAGCACCCCGCGCTCGTGCCCCATGTAGCCCTTGACCGCCTCGATCAGGTTGGGGATGAGGTCAGCCCGACGCTTGAGTTGCACGTCGATGCCGCTCCAGCCCTCCCCGACCAGATTGCGGCGGCGAACCAGCCGATTGAACACGGCCACGCCCCACAGCAGCAGGACGACGAAGATCGCTAGAACAACGTATACGGGAGTAATTTCGCCACCTCCAGATTCACATTCTATCGACAGGGCTCGGTGCAATGTCCCCCCCCTCCAGGCACTCGTTTACGGTAGCATGGCGCGCATGTCGTGTCACCGCGTCCACCAAGCTTTGTGTCTTCTCACGCTGGCCGTCGCTGGAGCTGGCTTCTCGGTCGCCAGCGCGCGGGCGGCTGATCTGGGTGAGCAGATCCGCGCGGTCAAGGCCGCGCGCTCCGAGGTCGAGCTTCGTCAGCGCCTGGAGCAACTCGGGTTCTCGCGCGGGCTGGTGGACAAGGCGGCGGCCGCGAAGGACGCCTACGGCAAGTCCGTGTTCAAGCTGGAGCAGCTCAAGCGCGCCGAGATGTGGGAGGTGAATCTGGATCCCGATGCGGACAAGGAAAGGGTGGTGCAGGTGCTCCTGAAGTCGGAGTCCGAGATGATGCAGTTCACATCGCTGTACTTGATCCTGGTGCTCGACTCCCAGGCGCAGGGCGGGAAAGTCTTGACCGAGCTGGTCTTCGAACTGGCCGGCTGCGACTACATCGGCGACAAGCCCATGATCCTCGGTTTCGCGCCGGTGCCGGGGAAGAAATACAAGGAGGTGCGCTTCGAGGTGAAAGAAGCCACAGCGTGCGGCACCACGGTCGAAGCGGTCAGTCGTCGGGACGTTCTCGGGTGGAACGAAAAGTCGGGCCGCCTGGAGCTCAGCCGCGGCAAGGGCAAGCGCACGGACAGCGTCGATCGTTTGAAGGCAACGGAGAGTGAGTAAGCGCAAGCCCCTTCACATCGTGCGCGGCGCCCCTTCACCAACCGCCGCCGCCCCCGCCCCCACCGCCGCCACCGGAAGATCCTCCGCCTCCTCCGTAGCTGCCGCCGGAACTGCCGCTTGTATCTGTAGATGACGACGAGAGCGCCACCGACAGCGCGGAACCGAAGGTCCGGCCGATGTCCGCAAGATCGAGATCGGCGCCGCTGTACCACCTCGGCGTATATCTCGCCAAGGCGATGCCCCCGCTGGGCGCCAGGGCGGCGGCCAATTGTTGCGCCCACGCATCCTCGACATCCAGGGCCAGCGCGTAGGGCAGGTACTTGTCGAAGGTGCCGGGGGTCACGCCCGTGCCGTCGAGTTGACGGATCCTGTCCTTCTCAGCCGCGCCGAGGAACATCTTGAACCCCTCGATCTCGTCCATCAGTTTGCGGCCTGCCGGCGTGCGCGCTTTCAGAAGATGACGAAAGAGCAGTCCCATACCAAAGAGGGCGACCGCCATGATGCACGTCTGTTCGAAGGGCAAGAGGCCTGTGTTCACGACGAGAAAGAACGCGACTGCCGGACAGAAGATACTGGCGAAGATGTTCACCACAGCCAGCGTGCACCAGTTCGCGGACCACGGCCGGAAGAAGGTCCTCGCCAGCGCAAAGGTCGCTTTCCAGACGGCGATGCCCATCACCGTCCCCATTGAAAGGAGCATCAACGTGACAAGCGCGCCATTCCAACCGCGCATGTGCACCGGCTCCTGCGCCAACTGTCCTGCGACGACGATAGCGACCAGGGACATGAAAATGCCTGGCAGCAGGTAGAGACCGTGCAGGGCGAAGTAGTTCTTGCGATAGGTACGCTGCAAGGATTTCTTCACTGCGGAAATGGCGGAGGACACCTGCTCGTGGAAGGCGTCAACCAGAACGATGGTGTCCCGGCCCGCAAACAGCGCCGACGATGCCGCCTCTTCTTCCGGTGAGAGCGCGTAGCTTTGGTCCGAGAGCTTGTGCAGAGTGTACTGGCCCTGGTTCTTCTCGATCGTGATGTGCCGCTTGACCGCCATGGCGATGAGCGCCGCTGCCAGGCACTTGCCGTCGTAGCCCATGCGCTCGATGTATCTCAAGGCTGCGGGGGACAAATCCTGCGGCGGCGAAAAGAGGGGAACGATGGTTCCCTTCTTGGGATCGCGTCCGACGAGGTACCAGACCAGAAGGTAGTAGAGGAAGACCGCCAGCACGCCCACCGACGGGACGATCTGTCCCTGGTAGTCCCGGACAAAGCTGGCCGCCTTCTGTTTCCAGCCCGGCTCTGCGCCCAGGCCCTTGGGCCAGGAGACGGAAATTGTCAGATTCTCCCCGGGTCCGAAGGGCCGCGTGGTCTGGAAACGAATCCTTCCATCAGATCCGACAGCGCGCAGGAAGTCGTTCCCCTTGGCGCCGGCCGTTCCGGTCCAGGCATCGACCAGCAAAGAAGATTCGGCAACCGACCCGGGAAGGCTGACCGAGCATTCGACCACATCGATGGGAAACTCCCACGCGGTCCCGTTCACGTTCCAGTAAAGTTCGTCGCGATCTTTGAAGAAGCCGACTCCCCGGTCAGCCCCGTAGGTGAAGGTGTAGGTATTCCAGCCATACGAAACCCGGACGTTTTCCGATCCTGCGTACACCCGTAACGAGTCACCCGAGGCCGCCGTGTGAAAGGGCTCCTTCTCGCCATTGCGCGTGACCTCCTCGATCTCGAAAGCCGTCCGGGCTCTTTCGCCCTGCCTGTTCTGATAGACAGTCAAAAGATCCCGGTAAATGCCGTGCTCGATCTTGTCGCCCGCCGCAAAGACCTTGATGGTTTCGGTGACGCGCAGGCCTCCGTCGCGGGCGACGGCAATGTCGCTGGAGAACTTCTCGATCCTTTCGCTTTCACCGTAGGCCGGACGGGTGGCCAGCAAGACAACGAAAGGCAGCGACGAAAGTCCGATCTTCATTCAATTCCACGCCTGTTCACTCGGCCATGTGAGTGCATAGTGTGCCAGGGTGCGCACCGGGGCGCACGGCGCGACTCGAGTTGCCGCTACGATGGCTGTTCCGTTTCGGGACGCTCGAACTCGGGGAAGCGAAACACGACAAGCCCGTCGTCCGACACGTCCATCAAACAGGCGTTCTCTTTAGCCAGCCGCTCCAACTCCTCACGGGCCTGGTCCACGGTCAGGTCACCATCGGCGGCGGCACGCACGGGCGTGAGATGGCCCCGGTGACGGTGGGCTGCTGCCAGAACACGCTGCTCGATGGATGGGCCGGGCACGGCGCCAGCCAGTTGCAAGCCGGGCCCCGCTCCCTTCATGGGTTCGCCCGAACGCAACAGGAGTGTGCCGCCGCCGAGAAAGATGCCTGTCACCACGAGGCCGAAAACAGCGCCGGCGTGCGCGCCGGCCCCGGCAGCCGCAAGCGTTGTCACACCCGACAGCACGCCGAACGTGACGAGCACCCAGCCCACGACCCTGGCTATGAAGCGCATGGGGATCCTTCCTGTGTCATCGCCTGCTCATAATAGACGACCGGGAAGTCTTGCGGCAGGGGTCCTACGGCAGCACACACAGCTTCACGGTCGGCAACTTGGACTACCACACCGCGGTGGTCGACCCGTACGACACCTACTCGACCGCCGCAGGCTGGCCGGCCCACCCGTACTATTCGCGGGCGCGCAGCGAGCCCAGGAACGAACGGGTGGCTTCCCGGGCAGCGGCAATGTCCGTCAGCGGGCAGGTGAGACGTGATACTATGGCTGGTCTCAGATTCCTGAGGGCGCCATGGGCGATAAGCGCGCCGGGACGGCAAGATTGGTTCAGCAACCGCCGCGCAATTATCGGCACGTGCATTGCTTTGGCCCATGGGCAGGACTCAATGAAAAGAATGTCTGTGCGAGTCGCGGCCCTTCTAGTCGCTGGCATGGCAGGACTGGGGTGCAACCACTCCGGTCTGCATCGCGGTGCTGGCCAGACCGACGCGGCCTGCGAGGGAGGCGCGCCAGCCGGCTGTGACGGCGAAGAGAGTGCGGGCTACTCTGATGTGAGGTACGATTCCACGGGCAGAGCACGGGACTCGGCCGACGACGCCTCCATTTTGGGGAACTGCATCACCGCCGATGACTGCATCGCCGTGCTCGACTACCGCAATGGCTTTGAATGTTGGTTGGCCAGCCCTGCTTCGAAGGCGGATGTCAGTCGCGACCCTTGCCTCGTACCATGGAAGCCCGATGCCAGGTGTACCACTTCGGCTCCGCCGCCCGGGTGCCCGAGCGGACTGCAGCCGGTGACCCACTCCTGTTTCGTAACCGCATGCGTGTTTTCAGTCTGCACCGAGGGAAAGTGCTCGACCAAGCTGGGCTTCAACAACGAGTGCGACACGGCGGACGCGGGCTCGAGGCCAAGCGATTGCGAGGACCTGCGAACCACATACCTCAATGCGCTCTCGGCCGCGCAACAGTGCTACCCGACGATGGACCCCACAGAATGCTGGGGCCACTCACCGGACGCCTGTGGCTGCGATGTGCCCTATGACGGCTCCGGCGTTTGTGCAGATGCCGTCTCGTCCGCCCTCGCGGACTTGCAAAATGCCCAGTGCCCATTCCCTTCCTGCGGGAACACCTGCGTCACGCCCACCGCTGCTGGCGCCACCTGCGTCCCGAACGCCACGGGGACAACCGGTATTTGCGCTTGGCAGTGAGGACGCCCACGACGCCCGGCAAACATCCGGGCGGTGACGTTGGTAGCGAAAATAGCGCTAGAAACGGCTACAGGCCCCCGGTTACTTTGGGGTCAGCCTCATCAGCGACATGCTGTAGCCGTGGTTGAGGTTGTAGTCCGTCCAGTAGACGCTGGTGGCGTCCACGGCGATACGGTCGGGCCCGTCCTGCCCAGAGGCGAGGACGGTGGGGGGACCGCCGCCGACTGGCACTTTCATCACCGTGCCGTTGCTGCCGCTAGTGCCGCTGCTGGTGTCAGAGTCCGTCCAATAGACGCTGGTGGCATCCACTGCAATGTATATGGGATGCCCCGAGGCGAGGGTTGTGCGAGCGCCGCCGCCGACGGGTACCTTCATCACCGTACCGATCTCCCCGTCCGCGCCGTACGTGCAATAGTAGACGCTGGTGGTGTCCACGGCGATGGGCCCGGAAACGCCCTGCGCAGAGGCGAAGGTTGTGGGGGTGCCGCCACCGATGGGTACCTTCATCACCGTACCGTTGATGTCGTCGGTCGTCCAGTAGACGCTCGTGGCGTCTATGATGATGCCGTCGGGGGTGTTCTGCCCCGAAGCGAGGGTGGTGGGGGTGCCGCCGCCGATGGCTAC
>PMLB01000463.1 GCA_003158735.1 Myxococcales bacterium
TCCACTTGGGTCAGGGTGCCCATGGCCGTCGCGGTTATGTCCCCGCGAATAAGGGCCACTCCCACCGTAGCGCCCGGCTGCACCGCCTGGGCCGGCGCGGCCGTCGGTTTCTTTCCGCCCGCTCCCCCCGCGCGCACGGGAACCAGTCCGAAGGGACGCAAGGTTTCGCCCAGCTCGCGCATGGCTGCGTCGGAGATCCCGGAGACGGCCAGGGGCAGCGACGCGGGCTGCAAGCGCGGCTCGCCGTCTGAAAGCGCGGGCGCGGCAGTGGGCTGGGCCGCCTGTCCTGGCGTCCAGGCGCGCCCATTGTCGACCAAGAACGGATCGCCGGGCGGACGGCGCGGTCGTTGCCTTCCTGCCAGCATGCTCTCGATGGGGGTCACACCGGCCAGGGCTTCCTTGGCGAAACTCCAGCCATAGGAGATCGCGCCCATGAGCTTGCCGTCGACATAGACCGGGCTGCCGCTCATGCCAGCGGCGATGCCGCAGTTCGTGACCCGCGGATCATCGGCCCGCACCAGGATGATGTCCTGCTTAGGCAGGAAGTTGGGCACCACCGAAAGCACGCGCACCTTGAAGGCCTCTGGCTTGACCCCCTCGAAGACCGTGAACGCCTCGCCCACCAGTCCGGGGTGTACCTCGGACAGGGGCAAGATGGCGGGCGCGGGCACCCCCTGGAAAGAGTGCGATTGCGGCCAGGCGGGGTGCGGCAACATGGCCGAGCCGGCCACCACTCCCAGCCACCACGCGGCCCTGAGAAAACCAGGTCTCATCACTGCGCAAGCAGCGTAGGAACCACCAGCCTGGCTGTCAAACCCAATTCGCCGTCCGATTTGCCTGAGCCACGCGCGTAGGGACACGGCACCTCTTCCCCGAGCCAAGGCGTCGATCACCTTGGGGGGGGAAGCATGAACATGAACACGACTCCGAAGACACCTCTTCTAGTCCTTGCGCTGCTGGTCAGCACGCCGATAGCGATCGGATGCAGCAGCTACGGCGCGTCGCCCACCACCAATGCCGCCGGCGGCAACACCGGCGCAGCCGGTGCTGCAGGAGGCACGGCCGGCACCACCGGCGCAGGTGGACAACCGACCGGCGGCTCGACAGTCGGAGAAAGCGGCGGAACCCCGGTGAGTACCAGCGGTGTGGCCACCGGAGGGGCCGGCGCCACCGGAGGAGCTGCCGGCCAGGGTGCTAGCCCGGCCGGGGGGAACCCCGAGACCGGTGGAACCTCAAGCGCGGGTGGCACGAGCAAGATCGGTGGAACTCCTGCGACCGGCGGCACCCCTGAACCAGGGGGCGCTACTGCCACCGGTGGGAGAGGTTCTCCCGGTGGAAGAGGTGCCCCTGGCGGGACCACTGCCACCGGCGGCATGCCCCCCCGTGGCGGCTCGACCGCTGCGGGCGGCACCACCGCTGCGGGCGGCACCACCGCTGCGGGCGGCACCACTGCTACTGGCGGGGCCGGAACCCTGGGTTGGGTCACAATCCACAACGACTTCTTCATATATGACACCACGGGAGCGTTGCTCCAGGTGCGCAGCGGAGCTCTCGACAAGTACAATGGCCTCTTCTACTGGTATGGCAGCCCGCCTCCCGCGACCGACCAGGTTGCCTACACGTCTCCCGATCTGGTCCATTGGACCTACAAGGGCGTGATCGCCAAACTGCCCAAGGATGCCAATCGAATGGATGTGCTCTACAACGATACGACCAAGAAATGGGTGATGTTCTTGAAGTACATTGGCAACGCTGCCTTCTTGGGAATATCTACCGCGGACGCTCCTGAAGGACCATTCACGGTTCCACCAAGTCAGACTCTCGTGGACGGCTACAGCATCGGAGACATGTCGGCGTGGAAGGATGACGACGGGAAGGCATATCTGGCATATGTCTGGGACAAGACCGGTCCCAATCGACAACACGGCATCTACCGAATGTCAGCGGACTACCTGACCCTTGATACGCAAATGTATCTATTTGATGTACCTAGTCGCGAAGCCCCACATATGTTCAAACGCAACGGTACCTACTACTATGGGGTGTCCGAAACCAACGGGATCGATCCATCAGCGACCCGGTATTACACGGCGACCAACCTGACTGGCCCTTGGTCCGGTGCAACGATGCTGGTCACACCCGGATCGAGCACGACCTACGAAACGCAGTGTGACTTCGTTTTCCCGTTTGCGGGCACGGATGGGACCGTTTACATGTTGGACGCCGATCGTTGGAAGCCAAGCGGCAATTTCATGGGCAACTATGTGTGGCTACCCTACGATTTCAGCGCCACGGGCGCGCCCACGGCGAACTACTACCAGGATTGGGATTTGAACGTGGCCGCCGGCACGTGGAGGCAATTCGACCGTACTACGCGCGACCTGGCTCTCGGCAAGACGGCTACCGCCTCGACAACCAACGGCGCGAACGCCGCCTCGAGCGTAACCAAGGCCACGACCTATCAAAACTACACAGCCACGCGATGGGAGAGCGCGGCCTCCGACCCGCAAACCATCATGGTGGACCTTGGCTCTGCCATGGAAATCGACAGGGTTATCCTCAAGTGGTACTCGAACTACGGCAAGGCTTTCAAGATCCAGGTGTCAACCGATTCCACAACCTGGACTGACGTCTTCAGCACGACCGTCGGGGCATCGTATTCAGTCACCGACGAGAAATTCGCCAAGACCACGGCGCGGTACGTGCGAATGAATGGCACGCAAAGGGGCAATGCCAACGGATACTCATTGTTTGCTTTCATGGTCCTGAATGATCCATGAACCGTCGGCTTGCTGGCTGCCGCTGGAATTCGACGCGGCCGGTGTGCCAACGTTGAACTACTATCAGGATTGGGATTTCAACCTGACTACCGGCACGTGGCGAGCGTTTGATCGTACGACGCGCGACCTGGCCCTAGGCAAGACGGCCACTGCCTCCTCGGAGAGCGGCGCCAATGCCGCCGCGGGCGTAACCAAGGCCACGACCTACCAGAACCACACGGCCACGCGCTGGGAGAGTTCGGCGAGCGACCCGCAATGGATCATGGTGGACCTTGGTTCTGCCATGGAGGTCAACCGGGTTATTCTCAAGTGGTACACGGACTATGGTAAGTCATTCAAGATCCAGGTCTCGACCGATTCGACGACCTGGACCGACGCCTACAGCACGACCACGGGGGCGTCCTACTCGGTCACCGACGTGACTTTTGCCAAGGCCTCTGCGCGGTACGTGCGCATGAATGGCACGCAGAGAGGAAATACCAGCGGATACTCGTTGTTCGCTTTCATGGTTCTGAATGACCCATAGCAGCCCGGCGTGACGGTCGGCGCCGGCCCGTCCGAGCGGCCTGGGGCGAGCGGGCAAAGACGGACGGCGTGTGGAGCGAGGTTGTACCTGTACGACGGCCCCGGGTGATACAATGCGGACCTTCCGCCTGAGAGTCCCGCACCTCCATGCCCACCCTCGCCCCCATCTTGATATCCCTCCTGGCGATCGCGGGGG
>PMLB01000269.1 GCA_003158735.1 Myxococcales bacterium
GCTCCAGAAATCTTTCCACCGCCAACAGGCGTTCCTCGATGCCCTTGGTGTAGTCGAGCCGGTCCACCCCCAGGCCCAGCAAAGCATCCTCGCGCAAACCCAACTCCTTGCGCACCCCGCTGCGACACTCGGCCACCGGCGGCGCGCTCGCGACCCAGCGGCTGGGCCATTCGATGGAAATGGGGTAGGGCCGCACCAGGGTCGCGCGTCCGTGTTGCACCACCGAGTTCTGCTCGCGATCGATGCGCGCCTCCAGGTAGCGATCCACCGAGTCGAGGAAGTTGTTGCAGTGCTGGCGCGTGTGGAAGCCGAGGATGCTGCTGCCGAGCATGCCCTGCAGGATCTCGCCCCGCCAAGGGCAGATGCCGAAGTGCTCGCCGTTGGGCCAGGGGATGTGCCAGAAGGTGATGATGGTGGCGCGCGGCCGACGCTCGCGCACCAGGCGCGGCACCAGGGCGAAGTGGTAGTCCTGCACCAGTACCACGGGATCTTCGCCCTCGGCTTCGTTGCACACCGCCTCGGCGAAGCGGCGATTCACGGCTTCGTAGGTGGCCCAATCGGTGCCGCGAAAGATGGGCCGCGCGTGGGCCAGGTGGCACAGCGGCCACAGGCCTTCGTTGGCCAGGCCGTAGTAGTAGCCGCGTTCTTCCTGCTCGGACAGCCACACCCGGCGCAAGACGTACGATTCCTCGCCGGGCGGCACGCGTAAGTGGTCCTTGCTGTCCACCACCGTGCGATCGGCGGAGCCACTGCCATGGGCGATCCATACGCCCGAACAGGCGCGCAACACCGGTTCGACCGCGGCGACCAGGCCACTGGCAGGATGGCGAACCTGAATCGTGCCGTCACTGCCGCGTTCGTGGATGTAGGGCTCGCGGTTGGCCAGCACGATGACTTTTTCGCCGGGGAAGTGGCGCACCAAGGCCTGCTTGAGATGTTGCGGGTTCCACGCGCTGGCCGGGCCGTCCATCTCGCGCTCGGCGGCGATGCGCTCGACCAGTTCGCGCACGTCAGCCACGATGGGCAGGAATTCCTTGCGTCGCGATTCCCCCAGGATGAAGCGGCGCAGTTCTTTGCGGAAGCCACGCCACGACAGGCGCGCGGCGAGCAGCGCGACCAGCCCGGCGCAGAGAGCAAGTCCGGCGAACACCATGAGCAGAAGCTGGCGCAGGCGCGCGCCCTGGCGCTCTATGAAGGAGATATCGTTCACCAGCAGCAACAGGCCCAGGGGCGAGCCTTCGCGCACGACCGGCACGGCGCTGAGGTACACGCTGCCGCCGGGCAAGGACCAGTTGCTGCCCCAGACCAGGCCGGGCAACGTGGGCTTGTCCTCGCGCTCGGCGGCCATACGCTGCCTAACCTGGGCGCAGGCAAGATCACGGGGAAAGGCGGGCGTGCGGGCCAGCAGTTGGTTGTTCTGGTCGCAGGCCCCGGCAGCCGTGATGCGCTCGTCGCGGGCCAGAGCGGTCAGCATGGCTTCGAAGGGCTCGCGCGCTCCGGCGGTCCAGCGTGCCAGCAACGCGGGCTGGGTCTTCTGGACCAGCCCAGCTATGTGCTGGGCGATGTCCGCCTCGGACCACCGGCGCGTAGTCTTCTGGACCGCGCCCGAGGCCAAGTAGGCCAGCAGCGCCACACCGACCAGAAAGACGACGAGGAAGCGAGCCGTTCTGCGCATGTTCCTCCCAGGGTTCGGAAGCTAGCTATTTCACCACAAAGGGCACAGAGGTCACAGAGCCGGAGGGGAAAGGGTTAGGCTTTTGTCCGATCCGACCTTCTTTTTCCTATCCGCTCTCTGTGTTCTCTGTGCTCTCTGTGGTGCAAAAAGCTAACCTTCTCTCCGGTCCGGTTCCGTCGCGAATAGTCCAGGCTAGGCGATAACCCCTTCGCGTCCCGGCGCGCTACCGCCACACGCATGGATCAGCCTAGCCGGAGGCCGACTTGGCTTCAACAGTGGTGATCGGACTCCTATAATATCCATTCCGTGCTCCTCCTCCGGCTGTCCGCCTTGGTTGCAGCCACATTGTTTGCGGCTGAGGTCTTGGCTGTGGCGAGCGGAACGCCCTGGCCGGCGCGCCGACGTCGCAGCGAGGACGGACTGCGGCCCGGGGTGCACGAACTGAAAGACATTCGGCGCTGGCCGCCCGAGCCCGCGTCGCCGGCCGGACCGCCTGATGCGACTCGCTTCCGCGCGGCCCTTGTTGGAATGTGCGAAGGCATGGCCACGGCGCGAGCCATCGGCCACATCGCCGACGACGTGCGCGCAGCCGCTGCCGAGGCTGGAGTGGACCCGTTTTTGCTTGCTGCACTGGTGTACCGGGCCAGTCGCTGCAATCCCCTATTGCAGACTTCGTTCGGCGTCGGGCTGCTGCAGCTCCAGCCGCCCATGTACGCGGCCAATGTGCGCGGCTCGACACTGGTGTATCGCGTGCAGCAGGGCGAGGCGTGGATCGAAAAGACGCGACCGCTGCCGCGGGGCGGGCTTGATCCTTTGCTCCTCAAGGAGCCGCGCCATCACCTGCGCGTCGGAGCGGCGCTATTGGGCATGTGGCAGGATCAACACCCGGCCATCGACCAGGCGTTTGCGGGTTCGGTGCCCCACCGGGGCGCGGTGGCCCACTTTGGCTGGGGCGATGTGGTGCGCGGCACGGGCGGCGAGGATCGCGCCTTGGTCGCCCGGCGACGGTTCATCGAGCGCTACCTGGGCACGCAGGCCGTGGCGCGCTCGACGTCGCTGGGAATTGCCGTGGTCTCGCCGCTGGAAGGCACGCCGCGGGTGGCGCCCAGTGGCCCAGGCGAGGATCGCGACGAGGGCGCGCGCGCCCACCGCGGTCTGGACATAGACGCCACCACGGGCGAGCCAGTGCGCAGCGTGGCCGACGGCGTGGTGTGGTTCGCGGGCTTCGATTTGCCCGGCCGGGTGCGGCCCCAGCCTGTGCCGCCCGAGGATCTGGCGCACACCCCGCGGCCGACGCTGGGCCCGGGCGGCTTGTTCGTGTGTGTACGCCACACCGAAGGGATCTTTTCCTGCTACATGCACCTGTCTTCCTATCGCGTGCACATCAACGACCGGGTGAAGGCGGGCGACTGCTTGGGCGCGGTTGGGCGCTCGGGCGTCAAGTCCTCGGGCAGTCATCTTCATCTGGAGATTCACGTCAAGGGCGATGCCATCGATCCCGCTCCCATTTTGGGGCCCGAGCTGGTGATCCCGCCGCAAGACACGGTGGCGCACGATCTGGCCATGCAGGCGAAGAAGCTGCGTCTCAAGCACGAGCGTCGCGCCCGCTGGCGTGCGCACCTGGCCGCGCGCAAAGAGCTGGCAGCACGACGGCAGTAGCCCGCCCGGCCGCCTCTGGGGCATAATCGTCGGTATGAGCGAAACAGGAGCGAGCCTGGGCGGTCAACCGCGACGCAAATTCGAAGGCGCAGGGGGAACGCCCGGTGGTGTCGGCGAATTCTTCATCGGGGTGGGCCTGGCCGCGGTCGGCTTCTATCTGCTGTTCAACCACGTGTATGTGCAGACCACCTTCGGCCATCCTAGCGGCTTCGGCGTGTTTGGCAGCAGTTTCGGGCTGAGCCTGGTGCCGCTGCTCCTGGGAATTGGCACGCTCTTCGTCAACGGCAAGTCCATTCTCGGCTGGGGCTTGACGGTGGGTGGCCTGCTCTTCATCGCGGCGGGCATCCTGATGAACCTGCACATCTACTTTCGCACCACGACACTGTTTGACGTTCTCGTGATGTTTGGCCTGATCGCCGCTGGCATGGGCCTCATCGTCAAGAGCCTACGTCCGCACAAGCCGTAGGGGCGCCCTTCGGTCTACCG
>PMLB01000012.1 GCA_003158735.1 Myxococcales bacterium
GCTGGCCCTGCTCGACGGCAAAGCGCTCTCGAGCGTGGCGGCTTCGCGCACCCTCCTGCTCACCCGAGCGCAGCTGCGAGCCGCTGCGGGCCGCTGTGCCGATGGCCTGGCCGATTTCGATTTGCTTCTGGCGCGCGCGCAGCGGCCCGACGAGCAGGCCCTGTACGGCCGGGCCGTGTGCCGTAGCCGCACGGGCGACAAGCTGGGCGCGCAGGCGGATTTCAGCCTCTATCAGCGTGAGTTTCCCAATGGTGCTCACATTCGCGACGCAAAACAGCAGTTGGGCAGCACCGTGAAATCGGCCAATCCCGTTCCTTGATGGGCCGGACCTACCTAGCTCGCGGGCCGCGCCAGTGGGGCCGCAGTTTGCTATGGTCAGCCTCAATCTGACATGGATTCAACGCCCCCGAAGTCGCGACCTGTCCGTCGATGGCTGCGCCTGTTCGCCGTCGCAGCGGGCGTCGGCTATCCGCTGGCGCTGCTGATCGCGTGGCTCCTACTGCGCCTGGTGGGGGAAAGTTGGTGGGTGACCATCGTGGGGCTGTATGCGCCGCCGGTCGGGTTCCTCTTCCCAGCGCCGCTTGTGATCGCCGTCGCATGGGCATGGGCACCCCGACGCATCTTGCTGCTGCAGGCGTTTTCGCTTCTCTTCGCTCTCTTTGCGTTGATGGGGCTCCACCTCGGATCGGTTGGCAAAGGATCTGTGTCCGACGCCAGCGCGATCCGGCTGGTGTCCTACAACATCGACGTTGGCTTTCACGGTGTGCCCGCCCTCGTGGCGCAAGTCCAGAAACTAGACCCCAACCTCGTGCTCTTGCAGGAAGCCGGGGAGAACCTGGCTGCAGAACTGACCGCGGCTTTTGCCGGGTGGCACACCGATTTTCACGGTCAGTTCTTCATGGCTTCGCGTTTTCCCCTGACCAGCGTCTATGAACCGCCGCCCATCCACTATCAGGCAGGTGAGGGAGGAGCATCGCAAGCGGGGGACGGCGGGGCCCACTTTGTCAGCTACACCATCGCGACCCCGCTCGGACTGGTGGACGTTTTCAACGTGCATACGACTTCCCCGCGCGAGGGCCTGGAAGACATGCGCGGTCAGGGCTTTTTGCACGAGCTGCGGTCAGGGCATTTCCTGTTTGGCCAGGGCGTGGATCGGCTGGTCTTCAACACCTACCGGCGCGGCCGCCAGGTGCACGGGTGGGCAGCGGCGGCCCGGGCCAGCGCACGCCCGGTAATCATCGCGGGTGATACCAACCTTCCCGGTCTGAGTCGGATCTTTCGCGAAAACCTGAGCGATTTCGACGACGCCTTCGCGGCCGCGGGTCGGGGCTTCGGCTACACCTACCCGTCCAAGCTCCCGTCCATGCGCATCGATCGCATCCTCACGAACGGGAAACTCCGCGCGGTCGACTTCCGCATCGGGGACTCGCGGGCCTCCGACCACTTCTGCATCGGCGCCACAATCACGGCTGGGCGCTGACTATCTAGAGCACCGAACGGTTTGACTCTGCCGTGAAATCCAGGAGTTGCGACGCCCGGGCACTGTCCGATTCCCTCGCCCCGCGAAAGCGGGGAGAGGGCTAGGGAGAGGGGCAGACGCGCGCGCGCGGCCGTGCCCCTCTCCCGCCGCGCTTCGCGCGTCGGCCTCCCCGCTTCGCGGGGCGAGGCGAATTTTCCAGACGCTCGCAAGCTCTCGATTCCACCCAACATTCAAACCGTTCGGTGCTCTAGAGGCCGTCGGTCAGGACCGGGCCGGTGTTCACCGCCTCGAAGTCGCTGCCGTGGACCTTACGCAGGTTCGACACCAGGTCGTCCATGTAGGAAGACCAGCCCTCGTTGCTTTCGCCGCTGATGTACCAGTTGCTGCCGTTGTCGGCCAAGATGATGCCGTACTTCTTCATCGCCGTCAGAATGACCAGCGTGGGGCCGGAGAACGAACTGGTGTCAAACGATGCCTTGAGGCGCATCCGCAGCCCCATGGGCGGGAGCGTGGTGCTGGAATTGCCAGCCGCGTGCGTGGCGGGGTGGATGTAGCCCTGTTGCGAGCGGCTGACGGTGAATCTGATGGCGTGGCGAATTTCGCCGGCCATGACTTCGTCGTAGCGTACCAGTCCCGGCAGGATGGGCAGCCCGGCCGCGTCGGCGGAGGTCCGGCCATCGGTCCTCGGCGCGTCCGAACCAAGGTGAAAGATCGCGCCGTTGGACGCAGTCCAGCCCGAGCCGCCCGTGGGGTTCTGCGCGTTGTACAGCTCATAGAGCGTGCAATTGTTCGGCGCGCCCGCGGTGTCGATGTAGAGCACATGCCGGTCGCTGCCCGTATCGGCGGTGGGGCCGCCTTCGATGGGAGCGGTGAGCGGAATTGGGTAGCAGAACTTGTTGCTTCCAGTGGCACAGGGGAGCTGATCGCTCTCGGTCGCACCATAGTCGACATTCCAGGTCATCGGCTGCGGCGTGACGACGGTGCCGGTCGAAAATGGAATACCATACTCGTCGGTCACCGT
>PMLB01000404.1 GCA_003158735.1 Myxococcales bacterium
ACGCGGGGTCTGGTTGTAGGTGCCTTGGAATGTTAGGCGCTTTGCAGTGCCACCCGAGGATGGCATCAGGAAGATTTGTGGCGTGCCCTGGCGGTCGGAGACGAACGCGATCTTGGAGCCATCAGGTGACACACTGGCTGAAAGATCGATGGAGGGTGAGTTGGTCAGCCGGGCCTGCACGGCTCCATCGGAAGCCGCGATCTTGTACAGCTCGGCGTTGCCCTCGAAGGAGAGGGTGGCTGCCAGCGAGCCGCCGCCGGGAAACCAGGCTGCGCCGGAATTGAGCCCGGAACGACTCGAGATGCGGCGTGCGCGGCCGCCACCGGCCGAGACGATCCACAGATCGTCGCCACCCATCAAGAACGAGGTGAACGCGATCTGGCCTCCGGTGGGTGAGAAAGCGGGCAGCACGCAGGGGGAATTCATGTGGGTCACCACGCTCAATTCGGCGCCATCCATGCCGATGGTGGCGATTTCACCCTTCTTGCCGGTCATGGCAAAAGCGATGCGGGCCCCGAACACGCCGCGCCGGCCCGTGAACTGGGCGATGATGTCGTTGTCCCAGGCATGCACCAGCGCGCGCAACTCGCCGCCACGGTAGGTCTTGCTCATGACTGCGGACTCGCCGCGGCCCACCTGGTACAGGCGGCCTTCCAGCACCAGGCCACCTCCCTGTTGCGTGACGCTCATCTTGGCCACACCTTGTGCACCCACCTCGGACCAGAGCGCCGAGGAGAATCCCATGCCTTCTTTCTGCAGGGTGTCGGGGAACGAAACCGGGTCGAGCACGCGAAACAGGCCGGTGATCGACAGGTCTCGCTGCTCGATCTCGGTGGCTGAGCGGGCCAGGTTCTTTTCGCCGGTGGCATTGGGCAACGCCAGGCGGAAGAGGTCACGGTTGGGGTCGCTGATCACGATGCGCGGCAGCTCGTCGGTTTCGCCTGCGCCGGATTCGGCTGGCGCTTGCGCGCGGGCGGGGATGGCTGCGGCGAGGCTCAGCGCTGCGGCTGCAAGTCCGCAGCGAATACATGGGTGCTTCGTCATGTTTCTCCTTAGCGGGCCAGATCCTTGCCCTCGAAAACCAGGGTGAAGCCACGCTTGAACCCGGCCGGGGGAGGCGGAACCCGGCCAGTGGCCTTTACTGCCTGCACGCAAGAATCGTCGAAATATTGGTTGCCTGACGGCCTGGTCACGCGTGGATTGCTGAGCGTGCCGCTGGAGGAGAGCGAGACCCTCACCTCGGCCGAAAGGGTCGCCAGATCGCTGTCCGAGACCATCCCGGTAGGCGTGGACCAGTTTTTATGCACGGCATCATTGATGGCGGTGGCGTACTCGTCTCCGCTCACTGCCTGGTTGGAAGTGCCTTGAGCTGATCCCGTGAGCGATCCCTCAGCGGCTTCCTCGGCTGCAGCCGATTGGGCGATGGTCTTGGCGCGTTCCAGGGCGCGGCGCAGATCCTTTGAAATGGTCGTGTCTTCGAGCTTGGGCGCCTCTTTCGGGGCGGGCGCGGCGTTGGGATCCTCGCTGAGCTTGATGGTGTCAGGCGCTTTGGGCTTGGGTGGCTGCACGATGCGCGGCAACCAGAACTTCTCGCGGGGCGTGCCCAGCGCCACCAGCCTGGTGACGATCATATCGCGCGCGGCCTCGGGGCGCGGCGCTGTCTTCAGGTGGCCGTAGTAGACCAGGACGACCAGCAGGGCATGGATCAGTAGCGTGGCCGCGATGCCCCCCAGGAAGGTGCCGCGGCCCAGCGGCCGGATGCGTGTGTAAGCGGAAGCCTGCATGCTATTCGAGCGGATCCGTGATGAGCCCCATCTTGTCACCGCCAGCCAGCTTGATGGCGGCCATGACCTTGACCACGTCGCCGTAGGACAGGGCCTTGTCCGCGTGCAGGTAAACTTCGCGGTCGGACTGCAGCTTGGCGTTGGCGCGCAGCTTGTCCTCGACCTCGGCAAACGGGATCTCCATTCGTCCGATGTACACGCGCCTTTCCTTGGTCATGGTGACGATCAGCTTGCCCGAGTCGTCGGGAATGGTTTGCGCCTTGGCATCGGGCAACTGCACATCCACCCCGGTCTGCAGCATGGGCGCCGTGACCATGAAGACGATGAGCAAGACCAGCATCACGTCCACCAGCGGGGTGACGTTGATGTCTGACAAGGTCCCGGTTTCGCGCCCTCCGCCCATACTCATGGCCATGGCTAGAAGAACCTCCTCCGGATGATGTTGAGGAAGTCGTTGGTGAAGGTTTCCATCTCCGCGCTGATGACCCGAATCCGGCGCGACAGGTAGTTGTAGCCCATGACCGCCGGGATGGCGGCCACCAGGCCGATGGCGGTGGCCACCAGGGCCTCCGCGATGCCGGGCGCTACGGTGGCCAGGTTGGCCGCGCCCTTGGCGCCGATGTTGCGGAAGGAATTCATGATGCCCCACACGGTGCCGAATAGACCGATGAAGGGCGCGGAGCTGGCGGTGGTGGCGAGGAAGGGGACCTTGTTCTCCATCTCGGTGACCGCCATGGTGCGCGCCCGGGCCAGAGAACGCTCGATGCTCTCGATGTCGCCAATGTGCGTTTCAGGCGTAGAGGCGTCGCCGCCTGCTTCCGTGCGCCGCTTGCGCAGCTTGGCCAGTTCCACGAAGCCGGCGCGGAACACCTCGCTGACCGGTGAAGGCGGGTCATTCTCGGTTGACTTCCACACATCGTCCAGACGC
>PMLB01000125.1:0-22856 GCA_003158735.1 Myxococcales bacterium
CATACAGGATCCGGCGGGAATGGTGAGCCTTGCCAAGATCCAAAATGGAGTCGTTGGCATGAACTATGGTGGTTGGGCCTCGGGTTGCTGGGCTTTGTCCTGCTGCGGCCGAGACCGAGGACCTGCGCAAGATGTTCTTCAACAGGTCGAAGGGTACTGAAGAGAAGGTAGCTGCGGCTCGATCGCTACTACCTCATGTGCTCCACCAGTCCGGTGATGTTCTGCTTCTGGATTTCGCCGGCCACGAGATCCGCGAGCGCCTCTGCGCCTGCAATGCTGGTGTGGGTTACGTCTGTCCCCATCGCGTGGTATTTCGCCTTCACTGCCGTCACGTCGAGACCAAGACCGTTGTAAAAGGCAGTTGAGAGGGCGGTGAGGTCGACGAAGGGAACGCCCTTGTCCTTCGCGGCGCCGGAGGCCGATATTGCATGCAGGCTGGATTGATCGCCCACTGGAATGCTGCCGACGCGAGCGGGAGGAGAGACCAGAATGGCGTTCACCTTCGCGGCCTGTGCGTCGGTTACGTATTTTTCGAGGTTCGTCTGAACCGTGGCGTCGGCTACCCCTTTGTCGTTGTGACCGAATTGGATGAACACCCAGTCGCCCGCGGTCCATTGCGACTTGATGGCACCCCACAGCAGTGAGCTGCCGTAGAACGACGAGGAACTCTCACCGCTATCGGCATAGTTGGCGATTCCAATGGGAGCATTGAAGTGCTCCGGGAACATCTGGCCCCAGCCGCCAAAGCCAGAGCCGGGTTGGTCGCAGGTCGTGGAATCGCCGGCGATATACACCATGATGGGTTTGGTGGCCGCTGTGACCAAGGCATATCCAATGGCGCTGACCGCTGGGGGAGATGCGGTCGGGCCGGAGAAGTACATGTCCAGCCCCGGCGTGCCCGCGCTCACGTTCTCCGCCGGCTCGCTCTCCTTGGTTCGGACGTTGACCACAAAAGCGTAGGTCTGGGATTGGCCGGCAGCGATGCTCACCGGTTTCAACAGGCCCCGGTTTGCTTCACAACTCACATAAGTCTGGCTCGCAGCGGGACCACCAAGAGCGACAGTCACAGCATAGTTCCCTGCCGAGCCTCCGAAGTGACATTCGATGCAGACTGGCCCAGCGCCGCCGCCGGGACAGAGGCCGCTGGACACGGTCGACGACTTGCACTTGGCGTAGTTGTCCGCGGTCGGCGTGGGATATCCCGCCGGGATACTCCCTGGCTGGGGTGCCCCTGCTGCGCCTGCCGCGCCTCCGCCGATCGTTCCGGCCGAGCCGCCTGTTGTCCCTGCTGTGGCTGTCTTGCCAGCTGATCCAGATGCGCCTGCCGGTCCTGTTGTGCCGGTCGTGCCGCCCTTTGCTCCCGTGGTGCCCCCGGCCGCAGTGCTGCCACCAGCTGGTGAAGTGCTACCACCCACGGCGGAGCCTCCCCCGGCCGTAGTGCCTCCGGACTTAGCGCTGCCACCCGCGACCGTTGTGCCGGCTGCGGCGGTCGTGTCAGGAACGGCTGTTCCGCCCGCCGGGGAAGTCGTTTCGGGAACGGTCGTTCCGCCAGCCGCGGCGGTCGTCAGCGCAACCGTTGTTCCGCCAGCAGGGGTCGTGGTGCCCGCTGTGGGCGTGCCGGCTGTCGCTCCCACAGCGGTCGTTCCGGCCCCACTCGGTAGTCCGCCTGTGGCCGGCGGCGTCCCTCCGGCACCGCCCTGCGGTCCCTCGGAGTTGCTTACCGAGCAGGCCATCAGACCGACGAGTGTGAACAACGGGAACAGCGAAAGCCGTCGCATGGTGAGCATGATTCTCCTCAACTGCTAGGGGTGGAACTTCTGGCGCGCAGCGCCAGGCCTGGTCTGGCACGCGGAGATCGGGGAGTGGGCTGGATCGACGCCCGCAGCCGATCGTGATGAGAAACGCATGGGCATCTTCGACATCAAGTGCCCCTCCGGCTCATCGCAGGCTCAAGAAATCGCCTGATCGTGGAAAGGCCTATCCTTTCGAGCTCAGCCGCCCCCCTGACCACGCCTGCCGCGGGATTGCGGTCGCACGGATGCGGTTGACCCCTTGAGCGCGGAGACCGATACTCGATTTGCCGTGGCAACGAACGATCCCCATCCCGCTTTGGTGCGACTCAACTTGCGCTACCCTGACTTGGAAGCGTTCGTGGCGCGCTTTGCGCCCAACGTGACCCGAGGTGGTGTTTTCTTGGCCAGCCGCAAACCGCGGCCTGTGGGCGAGGTGATCCGTTTCGAGATCGCCCTGGCGCAGGGATCTCCCGTCTTGTGGGGTTCGGGCCGCGTGACTTGGGTGCGCGAGTTCAACCCAGCCGAGCCGCACCGAGCCCACGGGATGGGCGTGCAATTCACTTTTCTCGACCCTGAGTGCCGCCCCCTGCTCGATCGCCTGCTGGAGAGGAAAAACGCCGTAAGGCTCACGCCCGTCAGCGGCGTGCCCATCGTCCTGCCCCGACAGACGAGCGCGGCTTTGCTTGTGGCGCGAGGCCCAACAGCATCCCCTAGCCCTGACAGCCCCGACGAATGGGCGGTTGACGACACCTCGCTGCGCCGGGCCGCGGATCGTGCCCGCATGCTGGCCGGTGGCACCGACGAGATCGAGTCCCTCCTGCAGCGCGCGCCCGACGAGCCCGTGACGCTGGAACAAGCCCTGGCCGAGTTGCCGCGTCTGATTTCGAATCGGCGCACCACTGCGGCCATGAACGTCACCGACGATACGGCCGCGAACAAAGACGGAACGACGTAGCTACTTCGTTCCTCGCACCTTTGCCACAATCCGCTTGGGCATGTCCCAAATCTCCTCGGCGCCAGGCAGACGAAGCAACTTCAGGCCCAGGCCGTAGCTGACGAAACCTGCGCCGATCGTGGCAAACAGCAGGACGGCGTGAACCAGGCGGCGAGTGCCCCAGGGCCATGCGATGCCTGCGCGGGTGAGCAGCCACGCGCTCGCCCACCAGGTCCCTGCCGCGACCGCCGCGAGCATGAGGTTGCAGAGAATCAGCCGGACCACTTCATAGCCACGGCCCGGTCGCGATGCGCGGCCGACCACCTGGCCGAAGCAAAGCCGCAACACCGCCAGATTGACCAACGCGCCGACCGTCGTGCCCAGGGCCAGCCCGGTCGCCCCCAGACGGCGGTAGGTCAGCCCATTGAATAGAAGATTGGCCGCCACTGAAGTCATCGAGGCGAACATGGGAATGCGAGGCCGGTCGACGGTAAAGAAGGCCGGCGACAGGACCTTCACCAGGCTGTAGGGCAACACACCCAGCATGTACGCCTGGACAATCGGCACCGTGGCCGTGGTGTTGGCCGCCACGAACTTGCCACCCTGAAAGAGCAACTCGACCACCGGCTTGGCCAAGACGATGAGCCCCACCGCACTGGGCAGGGCCAGCAGCCACACGCCGTGCGCGCCCTCGGCCACGCGCGCCTCCAAGGCCTCGCGATCGCCGCGGGCCGCTTCCTGCGATGCACGCGCCGTGGTCACGGTGGCCAGCGCCACGCCGAATAGCCCAACCGGCAGGTAGAACAAGCGAAACGCGTTCTGCAGGTAGGTGAGCGGTCCCGAGCCCAAGGCTGCGGCAAACTGCGTGTTCACGAAAATGTTGATCTGTACCGCCGCCAGACCGACCGTCGCCGGCCCCATCAGGCGCACGATTCGGATCACGTCGGAGTCGCGCCACAGCCCGGCCAGCGTCGGCCGCACGCGATAACCCAAGCGCCACAGGCTGGGCAGTTGCACCACCGCCTGCACCAGTCCCGAGGCAGCGGTCCCCGCGCTCCACACGATCATGCCGGTACGATCCGACGGGCGCGCGATGAGCAGAGCCATGCCGCACAGGATGCTGGTCACATTGAACATGGCCGGCGCATAGGCGGGGGCCAGGTAGTGGTGCTGGGCATTCAGCATGCCCATCCACACCGCGCTCACGCTGACCAAGGCCAAGATGGGCATCATGATCTGCGCGAACAAACCGCCCAGGGCGATCTGGGCCGTGTTACCGCCGAAGCCGCGCGTGATCAGCGACACCAGTTGGTCAGAGAAGACCATTCCGGCCAGGGTGAGACCGCCGGTGACCGCCAGTACGCCTCCTAGAACCAGATTGCCAAGCCTGAAGGCGCGCTCGCGCCCGCCCTTGCTTAGCGCATCGGAGAAAGTCGGGACGAATGCGCTCGACAGCGCGCCCTCGGCGAACAGGTCGCGCAGCAGGTTGGGAATGCGGAAGGCCGCCACATAGGCGTCGGTCAGCCCGCTAACCCCGAATACCCGTGCGAAGATGGAGTCGCGCACCACGCCCAGCACCCGCGACGCGAGAATGGCGACGCTGACCTTGGCCGAAGAACGAAGGGCGCTGGACACTGGACCCGACGTTAGCCGTCGCGCGGTCGAGCGTCCACTTAGCTAGCTCTTTTTCACCACAGAAAACACAGAGGTCACAGAGCCGGGACCGGAAAGGGAAGGGTTGGTTTCTATCCGATCCGAACCCCTTCTTCCTTTCCGACCTCTGTGTTCTCTGCGGTGGAAAAGCTAGCCTACGTCCGCCGGCCCGTGCGCAAAGAAATCGAGGCCGCTTCCGCAGCGCGCGCGTCCACGACCAAGGCCAGGCCGAGTTGCTCGCGCAATTCGAGGTGCTGGGTCGTCACGCTCCAGCGCGCAAGACCCAGAATGGCCTCCTCAGGACGTCCCCGACGCGCGCGCGCCTCTTTCACCAGCTCACGCGCCACCGCCACCACGTCACCGCACGCGAGCAGACCAGCCCGGTTTGCGTTCTCCTCAGCGGCAGCGGCCCACGCGCCCAGATCGATGGAAGCGGGATCGGCCACCAACTGTTCCACCGCCGCGTTCATGGATATCAACTGAGACTGGGGCAGCACCTTGTGCAGGAACGAGACGTACTTGCGCACGGCAGCCGGATCTGTGTCAGGCAAGTCGAACTCGGGCCGCAGCAACTTGATCGCCGCAGCCAGAATGACCCGCAGCTCGATCTGCGTCGGTACCACCTGCGGCCACAACAGAAAATGATCGGCGCGCAGTCCGACCAGTTTCTTGGCCAGCCGGAAGGCCAACTCACGATCGGTCCGGCCGGTTACCAGTCCTCCGCCAAGCACAAAGGCCGGAAGCACCTGCTTGCCCTCCAGCAGGATCACCAGGTCGATCTCGTCCGGCGCGGTCGGTGGAACGTAGACGGCGGGAAGGGACACGCCGATGAGTCGGCTGACGTAGGCCAAAATCTGCGACACCGACGAATTGTCCCTGGTCAGATCGACCCGATGGCTGATGTCGAGCCCCCAGGCTTGCGCGTCCTTGGCCCGCGAAATCGTCACGCCCCCGCTCACCGCGGCCAGCAACTGGGAGATGCGTCGGTCCTGTCGTGGGGTGCATACCCAGCCCTGCCACAGACCCTCGCTCAACCCGGCTTTGGCCAGGGGCACGCCCGGCAAGGCGTGTTGGGCGTAGAATGCCTTCTCCTGGGTATTGGCCTTCATCAGTGCGCAAAGCGCGGCACAGGCACAGAAGGCTCCATCGTAGCGCTGGTGCTCGCCGTACAGTCCGGCCAAGGCCCGGATCTGCTGGGCGGCTCCCTCCGCGTCGCTGGCCGCGGCCAACAGCTGTTCCCGCAGCTTGACTGCTCCGGCAAACCCTCCGGCTCCCTGCGCTTCGTACACCTCGACCAGCGCCTCGCGCTGTTTGTTGTCCTCCGGAGCCAGCGACACACACACCTCAAGAGCTGCCGCCGCCGCCGCCAAGTCCGCCTGGCGAACCCGGGAGATCTCGGCCAAACCGCGCCACAGGGCAAGCAGGTACGCTCGCTTGTCGGCAGGCGGAGAAGCGCCCAGCCGCTTGATCATGTGCCGATAGGCACGCGCCAGCTCGCGCCAGTCTTGCTGGCTGCTGAGGATGCGCTCGATGCGCTCGAAGCTGCGGCGATCGTCCGGGTCCTCGTCGAGCGCTTGGTCATAGAGCTCGACGGCCTCGACCGGGGATTGCAGCTCGTAGTTCAAGATATTGGCGATGGCAACCAGGTAGCGAGCCTTGTCCTTGCCCGACTCGGTCTCCACCAGCTGCTCCAACACATTCACCGCGCGCCGCCACTGCTCCAGCAGCGTGTAGATCTCCATCAGCTCGTGCAGCGTCTCCGGATCGTGGGGACGCAGGGTAAGCGCTTGCTCAAACGTCTCCTGAGCAGCCCGCTGGTCGTTCAATTCCTCGCGCTGCAGGCGGCCGATGCGACACAGAATCTCGAAGCGTTCGTCGGCTGACGCGGCCCCTGCCAGCAGCACACGATTCTGCTCGATGAGGGCGGTCGCATCGGACGGGCCCCGCCCTTCTGTCATGGCGCTGGCCTCGGCCAGCGCCTCGCGCAGGTCGGGCAAATCGGGCGCCAGCTCGAGCGCCTTCATGAAGGCCCCTGCGGCTGCACTCGCGGCCCCTAGCTCCATGTGGGCTTGTCCCAGGGCCATCAGGTGCTCAGCACGATCGACCGCCGTCAGCTTGGCCTCAGCCTGGGCGAGCACCAGTGGCACTGTCGTGCGCACGTCCTGCCACCATCCCTGGGCCTCGGCGAGCTGCGACCAACAGAGCAGCGTAGGCAGATACTCTGGCTCGGCCGCGTGCGCGCGCCGGTAGTTGACCCGCGCCCGCTCCACGTCGCCGGTCATCTGGGCCGACCAACCTGCCCGTTGCCAAAGCCGTGCCCTGGGTTCAAGCGCCTGCTCCGCCGCCTCGGCCAATGCCTCGAGCAGCGGCAAAGCGACCGCCCAGTCCTTGCGGCCCCACGCGATCTCAGCCAGCGCGGCAGTGGCTTGAGGATGGCCGGGGGAAAGTTCGAGCACCCGGCTGTACTGTTCGGCGGCCGCATCCATGTCACCGAGATAGCTGCGACAGATCTCCGCGGCGTCAAACGCAAACTGTACCCGTGCCAAGGGATCAGATGTGCTGGCGGATGCCGTGGTCAGATAGGTCGCCACGCGTGACCAGTCGCCCCGCTGGCTGTACAGCGTGACCAGCGAATTTAGCGCCGCGAGGTTGGCGGGATTGGCCGCTATCGCCGCTTCCAGCGATTGCTCTGCCGCCGCAGCATCGTCGAGATCACGCTGGTACCAACCCGCCATGGCCACCAGCATGTCGGCACGCTTGGACTCTGGCGCCATCTCGGCAGCCACCAGGCTGTTGCATTCAGCCAGCAGGTCCTGCCAGCGGTCGTGCGCAGTGGCCACGCGCGCTAGGTCGGTGGCCAGTTCGTCATTCGCCGGGTCTTCCTGAAACGCGGCCAGCAACGTGATGAACGCGCGGTCTGGGTCGGCCAGGTTGGTTTCAAAGATCTGCGCAGCGCGCATCAGGCAATGGGATCGCCCAGCGGCGTCCGCGACACTCTCGGTGCGCTCGATGAGCAGGCCGGCTAGGTCCTCCCAGCGCTCCTCGCGCACATAGCTCTGCTCGAGCCGATGAAAATCATCGGCCCGACTTGCATCCTCTGGCACTTCATCATCGAGCGCGTCGCTGCGCATATCGCCTCCCTGCGAAACGCGACCAAGCCAGACCCGGGTTAGTAAAGGCGAAAGACTAATCTCGACGGTGGGCAAGGTCAAACACAGAAGACCGAGTTCTTCCGATCGGGCACCTGCCCCGCAGCCCGCCCAACTGTGTCACAATTACCATTGAGAAGGAGTGCAGCATGGAAGCTTTGCTCGTGGGAGTTCTTGTTCTGACTGGCATTTCTCTGCTGACCGGCGTGCGCGTGCTGCGCGAGTACGAGCGGGGCGTGGTGTTTCGCCTGGGACGCGCCCGCAAAAGCCTGGCCGGGCCGGGCCTGGTCATGCTGCTGCCGTTTGGCATCGATCGTGCGCGCATCGTGGACACCCGCATTCAGGCCATCCAGATCCCGCCTCAGGAGGTCATCACCCGTGACAATATTTCGATCGTCGTCAGCGCCGTGGTCTACGCCAATGTGGCGTCGCCCCGCCATGCTATCCTCGAAGTAGAGGAGTTTCTGCCCGCCACTCTGCAGCTCGCGGCTACCACCTTGCGCGCCGTGGTCGGCAAGCTGGAGCTGGATGACATTCTCTCCAACCGGGAAGGCATCAATTCCGAGGTGCGAAATATTCTGGACACGCGTACCGAGCAGTGGGGAGTGGAGATCACCGCTGTGGAATTGAAAGACATCGAGCTGCCCCAGGAGATGAAGCGGGCCATGGCCCGTCAAGCCGAGGCTGAGCGCGAACGCCGTGCCAAGGTCATTGCAGCCGGCGGCGAAGTGCAAGCGGCCGCGCAACTCGCCGAAGCCGCGCGCATGATCGCGTCCACGCCAGGCGCGCTGCAACTCCGGCTCTACCAGACGCTGGTGGAAGTTTCCGCCGAGGCGCGTTCGACCATCGTATTCCCCGTACCCATCGACATCGGGGCCACGGGTGGCGCGGCTGGGCTGACCCAAGCCCAGATCCAAACCATGATGCAAAGTGCGGTCGCGCTCGCCTCGTCGCAGGAAAACCGCCGCCTCGCCGAAGCTGAGGCCGAGAAACCGGGCAAATTGCCCGGCCGCTGAAATGCCCTCCGCGCCCTCGTAGTGCTAGCCACAACGTCTCCCGCGAGTCCGTCCCGGATTTCACCACAGAGGGCACAGAGATCACAGAGACGGATCGGAAGGAAGGAAGGAAGGGTTCGGATCCGAAACCCTTTCCTTCCGGCCTCTGCGGCCTCTGTGCCCTCTGTGGTGAAACTCCGGATCGCCTTCTCAGCCGCGTTCTGTTCGCCTACTTGATCCCGAGATTCCGGCGAATTCTGCCTGCCGGCTCTTCGAAGTCCGGCACAAAGCCCCGCCCGGTGACGAGTTCGTAGAGCGCGATGTAGCGGCGGGCTGCCTCGCAGCGAACTTCGTCTGAGAGCGGAGGAGGCGGTCCGTCGCCACGGTAGCCCTGATCGGCCAGCACGCGGCGCAGATATTCCTTGTCCAACCCGCGCGGCTCGTCGCCCCGATCGAATCGGGCCAGGTAGTCATCAGCGTACCAGTAGCGCGAGCTGTCGGGCGTGTGGACCTCGTCGATGAAGCACAGGCTTCCGTCGCGCCGCCGGCCGATCTCGTATTTGGTGTCGACCAAGATGAGTCCGCGCTGGGCCGCGAGGCTCTGGCCAAAGGCAAAGATGCGCGCGCACATTTCGCCCGCGCGGTCGAAGTCGTCGGCGGACAGCGTGCCGGCCGCCAAAATCTCCTCGCGCGACACCGACTGGTCGTGGCCGCCCTTGGCCGCCTTGGTGGATGGCGTGAGGATGGGCTTGTCCAGTTTCTGGTTCTTGCGCATGCCATCGGGCAGCTTGTGGCCGCAGAATAGGCGGCCGCCCTTCTCATAGTGGTACCAGATGGACGTGGTGGTCACGCCCGTCAGATAAGCACGCATGACGAACTCCACGGGCAGAAGCTCGCACTCGGCGGCGACCATGACTGTCGGATCAGGCACCGAAAGCACGTGATTGGACGCGATCTGCTTGGTCGACTCGAACCAATAGGCCGCGATCTGATTGAGCACCTGTCCCTTGAACGGGATGGTGCCCAGCACGACGTCGAAGGCGCTAATTCGGTCGGTCACCACGATGGTCCGTTTGCCATTCTTACTGTAGCAATCGCGGACCTTGCCCACGTACTTGTCGCCCAACTCAGGAAAGTCGGTCTTCTCCAGTGTCTTGACAAGCTGGGCTCGAATAAGTTCATTGGAAACCATGGCGTGCCTCCCTCGGCTGCTAAACGTCTAGGTCCCTCAGCGCCCGATCGATGATGACACCACCCCAGCGCAGGTGGTGCTTGATATCGAACGCCTCATCCAGATCAGCGACGGTCAACTTGGCAGCAATCTCCGGATCAGCACCCACGCGCTCGCGGAAGCTGGGCGCGGACCCGGGCGCCTGTCCCAGCGTCGCCGATGCAGCCAGGGCATGCTTCTGCACCAACTCATAGGCTTTCTGGCGTGCCAACCCCTTGCGCACCAGAGCCAGCATCACGCCCTCGCTGAAGTAAAGCCCGCCGGTCATCTCCAGGTTGTGGCGCATGCGCTCTACCTTGACTACCAGGCCGTCAATCAGGCTGGCAGCCCGTCGCACCATGAAATCCGCGATCCCCGTGGCATCCGGGCCGATCACCCGCTCCACCGATGAGTGCGAAATGTCACGCTCGTGCCACAGCGCCACGTCCTCAAGAGCCGCGCCGGCATAGGCACGCAGCAGGCGCGCCAGCCCGCACAGGTTCTCGGAAAGGATCGGGTTCTTCTTGTGGGGCATGGCGGACGAGCCCTTCTGTCCCTGACCGAAGGCCTCCATGGCTTCGCCGACCTCGGTTCGCTGCCAATGCCTAACCGTAAGCGCCATGCGCTCGATTGCCGTGCCCAGTCGGGCCAGGGCCATGAAGTAGCCGGCGTGGCGATCGCGCGCCACGATCTGAGTGGGCACCACTTCCGGATGCAGGCCCAGGGCGCCCAGAGCGCGAGTTTCAATCTCCGGGTCCAGGCTGGCGTAGGTTCCCACCGCCCCGGCCAGCTTGCCCGCCGAGATCTCTTCCCGCGCCACCACCAGCGCGCGCCGCGCGCGGCTGACCTCGCTGAAGAAACCGGCGAACACCAGACCCGCCGTGATGGGTTCGGCGTGGATACCGTGCGAACGACCGATCATCAGAGTCGCGCGATGCTCTTCGGCCTTGCGCGCGAGCGCCTGCATGAGCTGGTCGACGCCGACCACGATCTCATCGGCTGCCTGGCGCAGCAGGATGGCCAGAGACGCGTCCAGCACGTCGGAGGACGTCATCCCCAGGTGCAGCCAGCGCGCCGGCTCACCCGCGAGTTCCTCAACATAGGTGAGAAACGCGATGACATCGTGCTTGGTCCGCTCCTCGATTTCCAGAATCTGCTTGGCCTGCAGCTTGCCAGCGGTCTTCTGGCGCACGCGCTGGGCGGTTCCCGCAGGAACGCTGCCCGCGGCTTCCATGGCCTCACACGCTGCCAATTCCACCCGCAGCCAGGTCTCGTAGCGATGGGCATCGGACCACAGTTCGGCCAGCGCAGGTCGCGTGTAGCGTTCAATCATGGTGCAGTGCCGTGCAGAGCGTGTTCTTTTAGCGGATCACGGCGAGCGATTCAATGGAGTCCAGCGCCGCTGGAACTCGACGTGCCGGAGTGCGGTGCGTGTGCCGAGGCCGGTAGCCGAATCCGGTAGCCGATAGCCGGTTCCGAATCCGGATCCGGTCGCCGGATCCGGCCACCGGCTCCGCCGCCGTCGACGCGGCCGCTCAACCGGAAAAGCACTCACGGGAGGCGGTCTAGTTCCCCTTGATGACGGTGCCGTGGCTGATGTTGTTGCCGACATTGGGCAGCGTCGTCGCCGTCGTCCAAGTCTTGAAATCCGCCGAGCCGTCGCTGGATTTCTCGTGGCCACCGCCACCGGCGTCACAGTAGAGACGCCAGGTTCCGTCGGGAAGACCGATCACGGCTGGCGCTTCCTTGCAGCCCGGCCAGTGGCTTATTCCGTCGTAGGTCCAGGGACCATCCAGGCTGGGTGCCGTCCCATGTTGGACGTACGATCCCTTGGAAAACGAGTGGTACGTGTCGCCAACCTTGACCATGAAGGTGTCGATGACCCCTGTCATCCCTATCTTCGTCCCCGCGCCCCACTTGGTCAGGGTATTGTCTGTCGGCTCGTAGCGATATGTCGTCGAGCTGTCGATGCTGACGAGGATATGAATGGTCCCATCTGTGTCCTTGAACCATTCAGGGGCCCATACGTTCTTCACTCCGGCGATGCCGCTGGGCACCTGGGTGACCGTGGTCCAGTCCTTCAGATTGGAGCTTGAGGCAATGGCGAAACTGGTCTGGGAACCGCAGCAACCAGCACCCGGCGGCGTAGTGAAGGCCACGTAGAACTTGCCGTCGGTGTGTTTCATGATGCTGGGATCGCGCAGATATCCGCTTGGCCCGGTGTAGCCGGTGTCGTACAGCAAGGTGAAATTCAGCGCATCGTTCGACGTATAGATGATCAGGTCAGAACTCGGCGCGGAGTCGTTGAAGCACGCGAAGATGTAGGGATAGCCCGGTCCAGTGCCGGATGCGCCGCCGGTTCCGCCCGACGCTCCACCCGAGCCGGACTTCCCTCCAGAACTAGTTCCGCCCTTGCCGCCCGACGCTCCGCCTGTCCCCGATTGACCTGCAACGCCGCCTGAGCTGGCGGAGCCACCGGATTGGTTTGCGCTGCCCGAGCTGCTCGCCCCGCCCGAACCAATCGCCCCGCCTGAGCTAATCGCTCCGCCTGAGCCAATAGCCCCACCTGAGCCAATCGCTCCGCCTGAGCCAATAGCCCCACCTGAGCCAATCGCTCCACCTGAGCCAGTCGCTCCGCCCGCGCTGGTGCTCCCGGCAAGAGAAGTGGTTCCGCCTGGGGCAGGAGGAACGCCACCGGTCACAGTCGAGCCGCCCGTCGAGGCGGTTCCACCGACGGTCGAGGTCCCGCCTGGGGCCGACGCCCCAGCCGTGCCGAGATTGCCTCCAGTCGCGACACCACCCGCCGAACTGACTGTGCCAGCCTGGGATGGATGGCCTCCAGTCGAGGCCCCGCCGGTCGTGCTCGACGAGCAACCGCAGACCAGCGTGGCGCCCGCCAAGACCGCGACGAGCGCGGGCCATCGGGCCATCGCCGTGCGTGGGCTGTTTTCCGAATGCCCGTTCGTGACGGGAGCCTTCATGCAAGATCAAGTTCCGCCGGGTTGCTTCCCCGGCTCAAGTAACTTGCCTTGGCGAACTCACCCGATTCGAATCACGCCCAGCCCCACCATGATGGCCAGCACCCCCACGGTCACGAACACCATGGCTCGGACCGTGGCCCCGTTGAAGTAGCGCTGCACCCTGCGTTCGCGCGCCTTGGGAGGCCGAGCCAGCGCCTGGGCCACCCCAGCCAGGATCAGAATGGCGCCGCTCAACACGAAGAACTTCAGTCCAGCCTGTGCGGGGTTCATGTTTGCGCCTCGACCAGCTGGCGATAGAGAACCATCAGCCGTCGGGATACGACGCCAGGCTTGCCGTCACCCAACACCTGCCCGTCGATCCGAGTCACGGGCAGCACCCTGCGCACCGAGCTGGTCAAGAAGACCTCGTCTGCCCGCCGGAACTCGTCAGGGCTCATGAATGAGAACTCATGACGCATGATGCCGTTTGTGTGCGCCAACTCAAGAACCTTCCCGCGAGTCACGCCATCCAGAATCCCAACCTCCAGCGCTGGCGTGCGAATCTGGCCGTCGACCACCGCGAACACGTTGCTGGTCGCTCCTTCAGCCACGCTGCCGTTGGCCGCACACAGGATGGCCTCATGGGCTGAGGGACGGCGCCGCCGCGCCTCGCCCATGGCCATCACATTATTGAGGTAGTTGCCGGACTTGACCGCGGGATCGATGGCCCGCGGCGAGTTTCTGGTCACCGACACGATTTCGACCTCGGCGCCCTTCTCATACATCTCTGGCGACGGTCCGCCCAATGGCTGGACGATGATCACCAGGCGCGGCTGTCCGGCTGCGGCAGGATCGAGATCCACGGTTCCATCGCCACGAGTCACCATTATCCTCACGCGGGACTCGGGGTTTTCCGCCGCTGCCAGCGTGTCGCGCACCGCTCGCACGATCTCGTCACGCGGGGGAAGCCTCAGATAAATCCGCTCCGCCGATCGGGCCAAACGGTCCAAGTGGTCGTCGAGAAAGACCAGCCGCCCGCGATTCGTGCCCACTGTCTCGTACACGCTGTCGCCAAAGAGGAAGCCTCTGTCGAAGACCGGCACGGCGGCTTCTTGGGGTGGACAGGGCCGGCCGCCGATGTGAATTCGGATTGACATTAAAGAACTGCGAAAGCTAGTACAATCAGGCTAGGCAGGCCACCATCAGTATCAGGCCCCTTGGGGAGGGGGTAGGCATTGAACATTCTGCGTGTCCGTTGCAGGAGTGCTGAGGAGTTCCGCGGTTTCTACAACACCGATCATCCTGAGGGCGGGATCTTCTGTCCGACCACCAAAGAGCTCGCACCAGATGACGAGGTCGTCGTGGAGATCGTCTGCAAAGCCCTGCCCAACCGGGTTTTTGTTCGCGGCACGGTGATGTCATGGCGGCCGGCCTTGCCCCGGCTGCGCGTGCGAGCTGGCGCCTTGGTCAAGTTCGCGACGGAAGAAGCGGCGAAGCGCGATTTCGTGCTGGAGACCCTCGGTGGGCAGCGCAAACCCACGCCACGTCGACGGCACACAAGAATTCCCATCGGCTTGCCGGTCAAGCTCCGCCTGGCCAACGTTCCCGAGCCAGTAGACGGCGACCTACGTGAAATCAGTGTCAATGGTGCGCTGGTTTGCGCGAAGGTAACCCCACCTCTCGGCACCGAGGTGGTGCTGGACATGGTGCCGCCTGGCGGTGTGGCGCCCATGTCCATCACCGGTCGTGTCATTTATCACGCTGGTCCGGGGCAGAGCGGCATCCGATTCGTTTTTCGCGAGGGTGGCGGTTCGCGTCGCTTGCGCGAGCTGGTNNGGGCTGTCCGTCCCGAAGGGCCGGCGGACTCCCCGTGCGACTGGCCGGCCCCGCGAGACTTCGTCCGCTCTCTTTTGGCGTCATCCGGCAGCGTTCATATTCGGACATGTTGCGTGGTTGACTCCGCGCCACGGCTAACGGAAATTCCTGTTAGCGTCGATAGGGAAAGAGCTTGTAATATCACTCCGCCCATGAGCCCTTTGCATTCCGCAGACATGAAACCAAACAACCAGATCGCGGCGGGCACTCTGGTCGGCGGTCGCTTCCAGATCCAGCGCTTCTTGGGCGAGGAATGCGGCAGCGACGTCTACCAAGCGCAAGATTCTCAAGGTGTCGCCTCGGTATCCCTTCGTGTCTTCAGCGCGAAGGGAATGACGCTGTCTGCCGCAGAGTCTGACCTTGCCCAGGCTGCGCGCGTGCCACACAAGAACCTAGCGACGCTGGTTGCGTGGGGCCTCGACGGTGACTGCGTCTACGTAGCCTCGGAGGCCGTGGACGGCGCGAGTCTACGACAGATCTTTGATGCCCGGCGCAACGAGGGCAATGTGATCGGCCTGAATCACGCCCATGTCTTGCTCGGGCATGTGGCCAACGCCCTGGAGACGGTGCATTCGGCCCTGATCCATGGAGGCGTCAATCCTGCGGCCATCCGGGTTACCGGTGCCGGCCGGGTCAAGCTCTCCGACTTGGGCCTCTCGCGTGCGTTGCCAGCACTGGCTCGGCGAGGTGGTCCTGACCCCAACTCGCATGGCGCCTACCTCGCGCCCGAGATGTCGGCAGGCGAAGAACCCTCGCCTGCGGCGGACGTGTACTCCCTCGCGGCTATCCTATACGAAATGCTCACCGGCCATGCCCCGGCCTCGCCATTGTGGCCGCCCAGTCAGGTGAACTCGGCGGTTCCGCCCGCCGTGGATGCGGTGGTGGCGCGCGGCCTGGCTCCCCTTCCGGAAACGCGTTTCTCCCGGCCAAGAGAACTCTTGAATGCGCTGGGAGCCGTTCTTGCCAGCATGGCGGGAAGTGCGCCCTCCGCGGCCGCGCCTCCCAAGCCTGCCCGGCTGACCATGGGGAAATCCTTCAGTGTCGCCGATGCCGTGCGCCTTACCGAGGAGTACGAGCGCTGGCTCATCCAGAAGGACAAACTCGACTTCGGCCCCTTCTCCCTGGCCCAAGTGATGGCCCAGATGGACAAGGGCATCTTCAACGGCGACGACATCATCGTTGATGTGGATTCAGGTGACCGGCAAAGAATTCGCGAGCATCCGCAGTTGGTCGAATTCACTCGACTCAATGAGCGCCGGCTCGAAACGCAGCGACGGGCACAGGCCGAGCGAACCCACGAGCACGTGGAACGCAAGAAGGGCCGCTGGACACTCCTCATTATCGGCACGGCGGTCTTGGCGCTGGCCGGGGGCCTGTCCTGGTTCATCCACAAGCGCGTGGCGGCCAAGGATGACGTCCTGGCCTCACGCGTGAGCGAAGCCGACGTGGATGCGTTCCTCAAGGACGTCAAGATCTCGTTCCCAGAACACAAGCGTGGCGCCAGGCACGGTGGTGGGCCCGGTGCCGGCCCCGGGGGCGTGGCTGGCCGTGCGGAGGACTTCAACAACAACATGGATCTCGGCGACGTGAGCCAAGGGGGTGGCGATGCCATCCTGGACGAGGGCACGATCGACAGAGTCATGCACGCCAACTACCGCCGACTAGTTCCCTGCATCATGGGCAGGGGTGTGCCGACCATCGAGGTCGACTTCGTGGTTCAGCCCACGGGACGGGTCAAGGCGGTGCGGGTCAATGGTCAGGGCAAGGGGCCACTTCCTATGTGCATCTTGAATCAGATGCAGTCATTCGGCTTTCCTGCCTACAAAGGCAAGAGCACCATCGCCAGCTGGTCCATGTCGATCCGGTAGCGAGCTATTTTCACCACAGAGATCACAGAGAACACAGAGATCGGAAAGGAAGAAGGGGTTCGGACTGCGAAGTATCCAGCCCTTCTCTTTCCGGTCCGGCTCTGTGGCCTCTGTGCCCTCTGTGGTGAAACAGCTAACTTCCGGTCCGCTATTTCGCGAAGCCGGCCACGCGCTCCTTGCCGGGCTTGGCAGCCATCACGCGCAGGCCCAAGACGAGATCGTAGGTGAACCAGAAGTGCTCATTCTTGACGGTTTGTAGGCTCAGAACCTTGTCGCGCAGCTCGACCCGAATGACTTTGTTCACCGGCATTACATCGCCGGGGGCAGCCACGAGGAAGACGGCCTCACGCTCCTCGGGAATCGAAAAGGTGTCCTGACTGGCCTGTAGGCCCTCGGACGAAAGCGCGGCGGCGATTGTGTCTTTGGTCATAGCCCCAGTCTACAACGAGCGCAGCCCTTCCAGGGTGCGCGCGATAGCATCGGGCAAATCGCCCGCCATGAGATTGTGCGAACCCAGCGTCCGGATGGCGGCCTCCGCCGATTCTCCGTGGACAAACACGCCCGCACAGGCGGCATCGGGCGCCGCCAGCCCTTGCGCCAGCAACGATGCGATGACCCCGGTGAGGACATCGCCGCTACCGGCGGTGCCCAGGGCCGCGTTGGCCGTTGGGTTGATGTGGGCCGTTCCCTCGGGACATGCGATCACCGTGCGCGCGCCCTTCAGAACCACTACCGCACGCGATCGCTCGGCCAGTCGACGCGCGTGGCCCAAGCGATCCTTCATGATTTCGGCCACGGGCAGACCGCAAAGACGCGCCATCTCGCCGGGGTGAGGAGTCAAGATGCGGGCAGCGCGAGCTGACGACACAACGCGGCCAGCGTCCTCAGCCAACAGGGTCAGGGCATCGGCGTCCACCACGAGAGGGATTGTCAACTCGGCCACCAGCCGGCGCACCAGAGCCGCCATGCCCGGACCGGTGGGAATGCCAGGTCCCAAGGCCGCCGCCTTCATGCGGCCGGCCAGAGCCAAAATGCGCGAGTAGCTTGCCTCATCCGCGTCGTCGCCGTCAGCGTAGCTTGCGGTCATCTCGGCCACGACCTTGGCGTCAAGGGCCGTCTGGCCAGCGGCAGTCGTGGCCACTGTGGCGAGACCCGCGCCAGTGCGCAGAGCTGCCCGCGCTGCCAGCAGCGCCGCACCGGTCTTGCCAGCCGAACCAGCGATGACCAAGACGTGACCAGCGGTGCCCTTGTATGCCCCCGGACCCGGTCGGGGCAACAAACGCGCCACGCCTGCACGTTCCAGCCAATAGCAGAGCGGCCCCTCGGCCTTGGCCGCTTCCACAGTCGCGTCGGGCGGAACACCCAGATCCACGACTTCAACCCGCCCGGCCGGCGCGTCGGGATCCAAAACCAACCCTAACTTGCGGCAGCCCATGGTGGCCGTCACATGCGCGACCAGGGCAACCCCACGCACGGCGCCGGTGTCGGCGTCCATGCCCGAGGGAATGTCGACCGCGACGCGCAGGCAGTCGATGGCGTTCATGGCGCGAATCGCAGCCGCGGCCGGGCCGGTCACGTCAGAACGCAGCCCGGTGCCAAACACAGCATCCACGATCACGTCAGCCCCGGCGAGATACGTGCGCCAAGTGGTGGCATCCTCTTCGAACGAAGCATCACGCACCAGCGCACCGGGCAGGGCTTCGAATACCCGCGAAAAAACCGCGGCGTCGCCGGTCATCTTCTCACGGGGCATGGCCAAGAAGACCTGCACCTGCGCACCCCGGTCGAGTAGGTGCCGAGCCACCACGAAGCCATCCCCGCCGTTCTGGCCAGCGCCGCACACCACGCGCACGTCCAGGTCAGACAGGCGCGGCTTCTCCCGTGCGATGATTTCCGCCACCCCGCGCCCCGCGTTCTCCATGAGGACCAGTCCCGGCAGCCCGAGCTTGTCGATAGCGGCTCGGTCGACCGCCTTCATCTGCGCCGCAGAAAGCACCAAGGCCAAGATCCCCTACCCCGTGCTTCTCGCACTGGCCGCAATGGCCGCGCGCATGTCGACCACGGCGCGTTCCATGCCAACCAGCACGGCGCGCGAGATGATGCTGTGACCGATGTTCAGTTCTTCCAAGAAAGGCAACGCCGCCACCGGGCCGACGTTGGCGTAGTCCAGACCGTGCCCCGCGGCCAGGCGCAGCCCAGCGCCGGCCACGGCCCGCCCCGCTTTTTCCAGCCGGGCCAGCTCGCGCCGGGCCGCTTCGCTGCCGAGAGCGGCATGGCAATAATCGCCGGTGTGCAACTCGGCACAGGTGGCACCCAAGTCCGCGCTGGCCCGGGCGGCGTCTTCCTCGGGATCGATGAAAAGGCTGACGCCGATGCCCGCATCGCGCAGGGTGCGCACGGCACGGCCGATGACCGTCCCCTGCCCGCGCAAATCGAGTCCGCCTTCCGTGGTTCGTTCCTGCCGCTTCTCGGGCACCAGCGTGCAAAAATCAGGTTTGATCTCTAGCGCCAGCTCCACAATCGATGGCACCGTTGCCATTTCCAGATTGAGCACGCCGCGCACCGTCTGGCGCAGAAGGCGCACGTCGCGGTCCTGGATGTGGCGCCGGTCCTCGCGCAAATGCGCGGTGATGCCGTGAGCGCCGGCCAGTTCGCACAGGCCAGCAGCCAGCACCGGGTCAGGGTAGATGGTGTCGCGCTGCTGGCGCAGCGTCGCCACGTGATCGACGTTGACGTGCAGGCGAATCATTGTGCCAGCGCCTTCTGCATGGTCGCCACGATCTCCTCGGCGTAGCCACGAATGGTGTTCTCATCGGTACCTTCGATCATCACGCGCGCCTTGGACTCCGTGCCCGAGTAGCGCACCAGCACACGGCCGTCTTGGCCAAGGGCCTTCTCCACGCGAGCAATGACCGTGGAAACAGAGGACAGTTCTTGCAGCGGCGTCTTGCGCGCCACCGCAAAGTTGATGAGGACCTGCGGGTAGCGAGTCATGATCGCGGCGAGTTCGGACAGCGGGCGTTCCTCCTGCACCATGATTGACAACACCTGTAGGGCCGCGAGCAAGCCGTCCCCGGTGGTCGCTTCTTCGAGAAAGATGATGTGGCCCGACTGCTCGCCGCCGAAGACGAATCCTTTTTCGCGCATGGCTTCGACGACGTAGCGGTCGCCGACCGGGGCGCGCAGAAGGATTCCGTTCCGCGCCGCCAGCACCCGTTCCAAACCCAGGTTCGACATGACTGTGGCCACCACGGTGTTCCCGGGCAACGCCTTGCGTGCCAGCAGCCGCGTGCCCAAGATGGCCATGATTTGGTCGCCGTCGACGATCTCGCCACGCTCATCCGTGAGGATCACGCGGTCCGCGTCCCCGTCGAGTGCGATGCCGATTGCGGCATGGGTGCGGCGCACCTCGGCCGACACCTTTTCGGGATGCAAGGCCCCGCAGCCGTCATTGATGTTACGCCCGTTCGGCTCAGCAGACAGCACGGTCAGTTCGGCGCCCAACTCGGTGAAGACCTGCGGCGCCACCCGGTAGGCGGCGCCGTTGGCACAATCGACCACCACGCGCACGCCATCGAGGGTGCGCAACTTGGGGAACGTGTGCTTGAGAAACTGCACGTAGCGACCTTCCCCGTCGTCGATGCGAATGGCCTTGCCAATATTGGGTTCGGGGCCCGGGGTTGGTGCCTCCGGGTCGCCCATGCGGCGCTCGATGTCTGCCTCCACCTCGTCAGGCAGCTTGAAACCGTCGGAGGCGAAAATCTTGATGCCGTTGTCCTGATAAGGATTGTGCGAGGCACTGATCACCACGCCCGCGTCGGCGCGCATGCTGGACGTGATAAAGGCGATGGCCGGCGTGGGCATGGGTCCGACCAACATGACGTCAGCACCCGCCGACACGATTCCCGCCTCCAGCGCGCTTTCGAGCATGTAGCCGGACAAACGGGTATCTTTTCCGATGACGACCCGGCAGCGCCGACCGCCCCTGCGAAACCGCTCGGCCACCGCGCGGCCTAGCGACAGCGCGATCTCCGCGGTCATCGGATACTGGTTCGCGACACCCCGGATCCCATCAGTGCCGAAAAGTCTTCGTGTCTCGTCTGTCTTGCTCATAGGAAGGGTTGCATTCTAGTCGAGTTGGCTGGCTCGCGCGATGGCTTCGACCACGCGAACCACGTCGCGCATGGCCACGACATCGTGAACCCGCACCGCATCCGCACCATTCATGATTGCCACAGCCACGGCCGCGGCCGTGCCAAAGATCCGTTCAGACGGCGGCCGGATTGCTCGCGTGGGGAGCCCGCCGGCTCCCCCTGCGGGGGCTTCGGGACCGACGACCACCCTGCCCGCCCCGCGCGCTTCGCGCGCGCCCTCGTCGCCGGCGGCGGACCATCGCGCGAGGCCGAGCGAAGCGAGCGGGGAAGGGGTGGCGGGTGGGAGCCGAAGGGTTTGGCGAGGCCGAGCGTCAGCGAGCGGGGTGGGTGCAGGGCGTGGAGGGGCCGAAGGGCGGAGCGAACCCTCTGAGGGTTCCCATGATGAAATTAAATCACCTATGAATCGCTTGCGGGACACGCCTACCATGAGGGGCACGCCCGCCTGTCTCCGTAGGCGCGCAAGATTCCTGAGCAAGCACAGGTTGTGCTCCAGGAGCTTGCCAAAGCCGATGCCGGGATCGGCCCACACCTCGCTGCATCCTGCTGCCTGCGCCGCAGCCACCCGGCTGGCCAGTTCGGCAGCCACTTCGTCCACCACGTTGTCGAAATGTACGTGGGCCTGCATGTCGGCCGGCTTGCCGCGCAGGTGCCCCACCACCATGGCCGCCCTGCCCGCCGCAGCCACGCGCAGGATTTCCGGATCGAGCAAGCCCCCGGACACGTCGTTGATTGCGGTGGCCCCCTCAGCCAGGGCCGCACGCGCCGTGGCGGCCCTGTAGGTATCGACGGACACGCGCACCGTCGCTGGCAGATGTTTCGACAGCCCGCGAATCACAGGAACCACGCGTGCGATCTCCTCGACCTCGGGAACCGGCACGGCCCCTGGCCGCGTGGATTCACCGCCCACGTCGATCCAGTCCGCACCATCCGCCACCATGGCCAGGCCCGCGGCCACTGCGTCCTGCACCGAAGAGAATCGTCCCCCGTCCGAGAACGAATCGGGCGTCACATTGAGAACACCGACAATCCGCGTGACCATCGCAGACGAGGCTGTGCCAGCCTACTCTTCTAGGCCTTTTCGGGGTCAGGCAACGGTCGCGGGAACAGCCCCGGACGTTGCCCGGGCCGGGCTTGCTTCTGCTCGCCACCGTCCTTGCCCGCCACGGAAGCGGGAACCGTGGGGGCCCGGTCCAGTTTGCCACCCGCAAACAGGACGTCGATCTCGGCGCCATCAATGGTTTCGTACTCGAGCAGCGCCTCGGCCAGCACGTTCAGCTTGTCCATGTTGCCCGTGATGACCTGCTTGGCCCGTTCGTGGTTCGCCGTGACGATCCGGCGCACCTCGGCGTCGATGTCCACCGCGGTCTGCTCGCTGTATTCCTTGTGCTCGGCGAAGTCGCGGCCCAGGAACACCATCTCTTCGTTGCGTCCGAAGTGCAGCGGTCCGATCTTCTCCGACATGCCCCACTCGCAGACCATCTTGTGCGCCAGGTCGGTGGCCATAGAAATGTCGTTGGAGGCTCCGGTGGTGATCTGGCCGAAGACCAGCTCCTCAACCACGCGGCCCCCCATGGCCACCGCGATCTGATCGTTGGCAGCCTCGCGCGACAGGTTGAGCCGGTCTTCCAAGGGCAACTGCTGTGTCAATCCCAGAGCGCGGCCGCGCGGAATGATGGTCACCTTGTGAACCGGGTCGGACCCCTTCATCATCTTGCCCACCAGCGCGTGCCCTGCTTCATGGAACGCGGTGATGCGCTTGTCCTGGTCACTGATGATCATCGATCGCCGCTCAGGGCCCATCAGGACCTTGTCCTTGGCCATCTCGAAATCGTGGCGGTCGAGTTGATCCTTGTCCTCGCGCGCGGCCAGCAAAGCCGCCTCGTTGACCAGATTCTCAAGGTCGGCGCCCGAGAAGCCCGGCGTCCCGCGCGCCACAATTTCAAGATCCACGTTGGACCCGAGCGGCATCTTCTTGGTGTGAACCTTGAGGATGCCCAGCCGCCCCTTGACGTCCGGCCGCGGAACCACGATGCGCCGGTCAAAGCGCCCCGGTCGCAGCAAGGCCGGGTCCAGAACGTCGGGCCGATTGGTGGCCGCGATGAGAATGACGCCGTCGTTGGACTCGAATCCATCCATCTCGACCAGCAGCTGGTTGAGGGTTTGCTCGCGCTCGTCGTGGCCGCCGCCCAAACCCGCCCCGCGGTGTCGTCCCACGGCATCGATCTCGTCGATGAACACGATGCAGGGCGCGTTCTTCTTGCCCTG
>PMLB01000125.1:22876-60385 GCA_003158735.1 Myxococcales bacterium
GGATCCTTGAGAAAGGCGATGATCTCCTCGACCTCGTCCTTGGCCTCTTCGATGCCGGCCACGTCGGCGAAGGTAATCTTCTTCTGGCTCTCGGACAGCAGACGCGCCTTGGACTTGCCAAAGCTCATGGCCTTGCCGCCGCCCATCTGCAGCTGGCGCATGAAAAGCAGAAAGACCACCGCGACCACGATGATGGGCAGCCACGTGATCAGCATCTGCTGCCAAAACCCGCCCTCGGACTCGCGTGTGATCTCGTAGGGAATGTTGGCCTTGTTGAGCTTCTCCAGCGTCTGCTCGCCGATGAAGCCGTTGGTGACGAAGGCCTCGTCGCCCTTCTTCAAGATCCCGCGGAATTCCGCGTTGTTGCCGTTCATGCGAATCTGCAAGGGCGTAGTCTTGAAGTCGGCGGGCGACTTTTCGACCTTCTGAATGAACTCGGAGAACGCCATTTTCTGGTCGGTTGCCCGCGGATTGATGAGCTGCCACACCAAAAAGAAGGTGAAGAGCAGCATGGCCCAAACCAGGATGGTCTTATGACTATTGCGCACGCGCGGTCCTCTGATGCTGTCGGCTATCTGATCAGAATATTGACCGCAAAAAGCGCGGCGTCAACGAGAGTTCCCGTCGGCAACGCTGTCAGACAGAGCGCACGGCGAGCCAGTGCTCCGTGCCGCCCTGCGGACGCCCGATCTCGGAGGGTCGCAGGCCCGCGACAAACAGGATGCTTCCGTCGGCGGCGACCAGCACAGGCAGCTCGTGCCGCAGGTCGCGAGGGATCTTGGCATCGACCAGCAGGTCCGACAGCTTGCGACTGCCGCGGCCGCCCCGCGGACGCATGCGCTCGCCCGGGCGCCAGGCGCGCACCTCCAGGGGTCGCGCGATCCGTGTGGCGTCAAAAACTGCGGCACCGCTTGGTGGAGCCGCGGGGGCCCTCCCTTCTTCTAGCTTGAGAGCCGAGCCCTCGCTTCGACCCGGCAGGCGATAAATCCCCGGGCCCTTCACCCCGACCACCTCGGACGAAGAAGGGCCAGATTCTTGCTGCACGTGCGGCCGAAAGCGGACGTTTCCGTAGCTCACCACCACCTCACCCTCAGGGACCGATACCCGTCGCGTGCCCCGCCCCTCGGCCGCCATCCGTTGGATCAACGCGGCCGCACGCCGCGGGACGGACGGCAGCGCGAGCGGGTTACGCGTCGGCGTCCCCGCGGCGATGGCGCGCGCGTCTTGTGCCATGGACAGCAGCGCCTCGACCACACGCGGATTCTCGCGAGCCAGCAGGGGCAGAAGGTCAAGACGAATCCGCACCCGCGCATAGTGCCGGTTGGCATTCGAGGGATCTTCAATGAAGGGGATGCGCCGTTTGGCCAGAAACGCCATGATGCCTTTGCGGCGAACGTCAAGCAGGGGCCGGATGAAGATCCCGCGCTGATAGGGAATTCCCGCAAGGCCACCGATGCCCGTACCGCGCACAATGCGAAAAAGCACCGTCTCGGCCTGATCGTCGGCCGTGTGGCCGAGGGCGATGCGCGCGCACCCCCACCGGGCCGCTGCGTCCTGCAGGGCGAGAAGGCGGACGTTGCGAGCGGCTTCCTGCCAGGACACATGGGCGCGGCGCGCGGCCTTGACGTCGACCGAGAGAATCTCGCAAGCCACGCCCAGGGCGCGGCAGCGCTCGGCCACCAGGGCGGCCTCGCTCCCTGATTCCGGCCGCAGGCCGTGATCCACGGTCGCCGCGACCAGCTCGATGTGCAAGCGGGACGCGAGGTGCTTCAGCGCATGCAGCAGCGCCGTCGAATCAGGACCGCCGGAGACAGCCATCAACACGCGTTCGCTCGCCGCGAGCAGCGCCTGCTCGCGAATGGTATGCATCACCTGGGAGAGCAACTAGTGCTCCTTGCGCAGAAGCACGATGTGTTCCCGGCGGGGGCGGCCCTCGAAGATCTGGCGCAGGCGATAGTCATGGGGCGGCCGGGCCTGCGAGACGCGCGCCACCGGGGTAAGGCCCAAGCGCTGGGCCTCGTCCTCGACGGTCTGCGCGGCGTCCTCGGGCGCGCCCGCGACCACGCCGTCCCCCACTTGCAAGATGACGGCCGCGCCCCGACGGGCCACGCGCGCCATTTCCGACAGCCAGCGCCGCCGATCGTGAAGCCAGCGCTGGGCGGCGGAACCCAAGCCCTCGTCGCGCGCACCCACCTGCACGCGATCCAGATTCGCACGGGGCAGCCCCAGCCAGAGGAAGCGCACATCGTGGTGTTCCGCGTAATCGTAGGTTCCAGCGTAGGGTGGCGAAGACAGGATCAGATCGAAGCGATCCGCCGGCGCTATGCCCAAGTCTCGCGCATCGGCCACACGAATCTGCGGCCTGGGCGTTCCCGCCGGTGTTCGCCGTTCCAAAGCTTCCAGGCCACGCGCCAGCTCTTCGGCACGGCCGGCAAAGAAGTGCGAAGGCACGCCCCGGCCGATGCGCCGAGCTTGCGCCTCCTCGCTACCGCGCATGAATTTCACCAAGATCGAGGACAAACACGCACGCAAAGCGCGGCCCACGTCGTCTTCCTTGGTTTCGCCAATGAGCGCGCGCAAACCGTAGAGTTCAAGCGCAACGTGGGGAAAGAATCGGTCTTTCTCCCGGGCTGCCCACTGAGGGATCTCGGGCCGCTGGCGCTTGCGGGCGCGCTCGGCTGCCTGCTCGGCGATCTGCCGCGCGCCTTCCACCAGACGCGCGCGCCCCTCCGGCCCCAGGGTGGTCGAGCGGACCTGCGCGATGATCACGGCCAGCGGGCTGGCGTCGCTGCCCACCGCCTTACGACCGGCGGCCATGGCCTCGACCAGGACCGTGCCGCTGCCGCAAAATGGATCGAGCACCTCTTGGCCAAGCTGCGAGAAGCGTGCGATCGCGGTACGCGCGGTGAAGGGGTGCATGCGACCCGCGTAGCTGTGAAACCCGTGAGTCAGCGCGCGAGCCAGGCCGGGGTCAGGCGTCAGCAGCTCGGCCAGCGCCGCCGCACTTTCAGCGTCGCCAGCCCGCTCCACGGCACCGCCCAAGACGGAAAACGCCTGCTTGCGGCGCTCGGGTCTCAACCCGGGAACCTTCGCAGGGCCCTCGTGTCCTCCCGCCTCCTTGTGATGCTTCTTTGTTACCCGTTCCATCGCGATGACTCGAAGATGCCCTCAAGCAGGCTGCGAGGCTGTGAAAACAGCTGCAAGTCAGACCCCTTGTCGAGGAAGCGTCGGTCCAGCGCCTGCCCCACCTCGCGCGGCTTGCCCGCTAGCCACAGCAATTCTGCGTCGGAAGGCGGCGCAAGCGGCGAAGGGCTGGAAGGCTCGGTCATGGGTCGATGCCGACTATAGCGCGCGCACGGGGCCGGACCTACTGTTGCCGGCAGCTCCGCCTGCCCTCAACCGTGAAGGATCCGCTCCATCAAGATGTCTTCGAGGCTGCGCAGGCCATCGAGAACCGCGTGGATCTGAACCACACCGGCTCCCACCCGGTAGATGATCCGCCACGGGCTTTCCTGGATCTCGCGCCAGGTGTGGTCTCCTATCGACCGAAGCTCCGGTGGGGTGCGGCCACGGTTGGGGAACTCGGCCAGGGACTCGGCTCGGTCGACGATACGGTCGACTATCGGACCAGCCCGCAGCGGAGATTCGCCCAGCAAGAACAAAGCGATTCGCTCAAGGTCGGCTGCTGCCGGTCCGGTCCACACAACACGAAACTCACGACTTCCCCTCATCGGCGGGCGGCCCGACGCAGGGCGGCGTGGGCGCGCCGGCGCACATCCTCGCTGGAGTATGTTTTCTCGCCCCGAGCGAGCGACTCTTGGCTTTGCGCGAGCAGCTTCAGCATCGAGAGAGTCGCTTGCATGTCGTCGTGTCGTCGCGCATCCATCACCACGACGCGAGCCCGGCCGTTCTGGGTGATCAAGATGGGCTCTCCGGTACGGACAGCCTCACCAACCACATCCTTGGTATGAGTCTTCAGGTCGGTGATGGGTCGCGCACTGGTCGCTCGCATAGACCGCAATATAGCACTGAATTTGGTACTAGACGCAAGCTTCTTTCGTCGCCGTACCAGAGACGCCAGGCACTTGCCAAGCGGGCCGTCGGGGAAGGGCGACCGCAGGTCGCCCCTACCGCCGTGCAGGTATTGGCGACTTGAAATTTCAAACCTACCTCATGCATTTGTGCATTTGATCGCCCGCTGCATTTCCTGTACGCTCCGGTCAGCAAATTCGTCGGTGAAATGCACATGGAACCCCTCAAAATCAAGCCAGCAGGAAGCGCGAAGTGGGATCTCGTCAGCCTGGGCGAAATCATGTTGCGCCTCGATCCCGGAGATGGCCGTATCGCGACCACACGTTCGTTCCAGGTGTGGGAAGGCGGCGGCGAGTACAACGTCGCACGCGGGTTGCATCGCTGTTTCGGCCTGAAGACCGCGGTGGTGACCGCCCTGGCCGACAACCCGGTGGGCCGTCTGGTCCAGGACCTTGTCTACCAGGGTGGCGTGGACCAATCGCACGTCAAATGGGTTTCCTACGATGGCGTAGGCCGCGCGGTTCGCAACGGCATGAATTTCACCGAACGCGGATTCGGGGTGCGCGCGCCGCTCGGCTGTTCCGACCGCGGCCACACCGCGGTGTCGCAGCTGCAGCCCGGCAGCGTCGACTGGAAACTGATTTTCCGCGGCGAAGGTTCACGCTGGTTCCACACCGGCGGGATCTTCTGTGCCCTTTCGGAAACCACGCCTCTGGTGGCCAAGGAAGCCCTCAAGGCCGCGCGCGACAATGGCGCCGTGGCCTCCTACGACCTCAACTATCGCGAGTCGCTGTGGAAGGCCATCGGCGGCCGCAAGCGCGCCATCGAAGTGAACCGCGAAGTCGTGTCCCAGGTCGACGTGCTCTTCGGCAATGAAGAGGACTTCACCGCGGCGCTGGGCTTCGAGGTGGAAGGCGTGGACGAGAACCTATCGCAGCTGGACCCGGAAAGCTTCCGTCGAATGATCGAACGCGTGATCGCCGCGTACCCCAATCTCAAACTGGTGGCCACCACCCTGCGCAATGCCCGAAGCGCGACCTGCAACGATTGGGGAGCCGTGTGCTACTACCAGGGGCAGCTCTATTGCGCCACGGTCCGCAACGATCTGGAAATCTACGATCGCGTGGGCGGCGGTGACTCGTTCGCGTCCGGCTTGATCTACGGTTTTCTCGCTGGCAAGTCTCCGGAGTGGGCTGTGGAATGTGGAGCGGCGCACGGGGCTTTGGCCATGACCACGCCGGGCGACACCACCATGGCAACCTTGGTAGAAGTCGAGAAGGTCATGAAGGGCGCGAGTGCGCGCGTGGCCCGCTAGTCACCAAGAAAGGCAGCATGAAATCGCGCGACAAAGCAGAAGTTGGCAGCCGTCTCACGGCCATCGGCATCATTCCTGTGGTCCGGGCCGAGTCCACCGACATGGCCCGCAGGGCGGTGGCGGCCATTCTCAAGGGCGGGATCTCGGTGCTCGAGATCACCATGACGGTTCCTGGCGCGGTGGGAGTGATCAAGGAACTGACCGCCGAGATCGATCCTGAGGTGATCATCGGCGCGGGCACAGTGATGGATGCGCGAACTGCGCAGGCCTGCATCGAGGCTGGCGCCCAGTTCATCGTGAGCCCCGCGCTCAGCCTTGAGACGATTGCTTTTTGTAAGCAGCAAGGCGTCTTGGTGATGCCGGGCGCGCTGACCCCGACCGAGGTGGTGACCGCCTGGTCGGCTGGCGCCGATTTCGTGAAAGTCTTTCCCGCAGGCGCGGTGGGCGGAGCGAGTTATCTCAAGGCGCTCAAGGCGCCGCTGCCGCACATCAAGCTGGTCCCCACCGGAGGGGTTTCGCTGCAAACCGCGGCGGCATTTATCAAGGCAGGGGCCGAGGCCCTGGGCGTGGGCGGCGACCTGGTGGACGTCAAGGCCCTGCGCGAGGGACGCGACGAACTGGTCACCGATCGCGCGCAGTTGTTCGTGGACATCGTGAAGCAAGCACGCGCTAAGTAGCGGCCGCTGCCCGCAAGAGGCGATCCGGAGTTTCACCACAGAGTGCACAGAGGCCACTGAGGCCGGAAAGAAAGGGTTCCGGATCCGCCTCCGAACCCTTCTTTCCTTCCGATCCGTCTCTGTGATCTCTGTGCTCTCTGTGGTGAAATCCGATCCGGAATCGGATGCATCCTACGCGTGCGAAACCACCACCAGGGTTTCCGAGCGTCGCACCACGCACTCGAGCACGCGGTCCAGGGTCTCGGGATCAAGGGTGGCGAAACTCTCGTCGAGCACGCGCAAATCTGCTTGTTGTAGCAGCGCGCGGGCCACGCACACGCGGCTGCGCTCGCCCTGCGAAAGCTGCCAACCACTGTCTCCCACCATCTGTTGCAGCCCTCCGGGCATGCGCTCAATCAGGTCGGAAAGCCCCAGCTCGCGGCAGATGCTCTCGATCTCCTGCTCATCTTCCGAGCGCGGCGGCCAGCGCCGAGCCATCGCGATGTTGAACAACAGCGAAGCTGACAGGATGTGGTTCTCGTGGCTCTGAGGCACGCCAGCGGCGCGCTGGCGCCAGCGCTCGGGCCGCAGGCTGTGATGGTCGAAACCACCCAGCAGCAGCAGGCCGCTCGACGGCTGGCGCAGCCCACAGAGAAGCGCGCCCAGGGTCGACTTGCCCGAGCCCGATGGTCCTTCGAGCAGAATGTGTTGGTGCCGCCGGATCTCGATGCTGCAGCCTCTCAGCACTGGCTCCAAACGGCCCGGGTAGCTGAAACTGACGTCGCGGCCCACCAACAAGCCGCGCCGGCCCGCGCTCGCCTCGTCCACTTCCGTGGGCAGCACCGCTACAGTCTCTCCCGCTTCCCCTGGTTCTGACGCCGCCTCGAACAAGGGCTGCGTGCGCCGCCAACCAAGGAAGGCCGCGGCCAGGCCCGGCCCGGTCTCCATAGCCACGCGACGAAAAGCCAAGTACACCAGCAAGACGCCGCCCAGGCTGATCGCCAACGCCGTGCTTTGCGCCGTGCCGGTTGCAAAGCTCGGGGCGAGCGCCGCCACACCCAGCACCAGCCAGCCGCGCGGCAAGAACGCCGACAGGCGCGCCATCTCGCTGTCGAGGGCGGCCTGCTTGCGACCGTAGACCGCCAGACCTCGGTCCTCGCCCTCCTGTTGCTGCGTCGCCGGCTGCTGCGCCACCAAGGTGCGATAGCCCACCATGGTTTCCACCAGTTCGTCGGTGAGCAGCAAGCGTGCATCGGCCCAGTCCAGCAACCGTCGATACAGGCGGCGCACCAGTCCGGCGGCCAAAAGCAACCAACCGACCAGCAGCGCAAGGTGAAGAACAGGCGCCGCTCCCAGCAGCAGCACCGCGGCGCCAAACACAAACTGAAACGCGTCGGCCAACAACAAAGGCCCACCAGTGCGCGCGAAGGCATCCAGGGCATCCGCCTCCAGCACAGTGCCGAGCAGGTGCCCTACCCCCTTGACCCGCACCTGGTCCGCGGGCAAGCGCAAGATTCCTTCCAGCAGACGCTCGCGCACCAGTCCGCCCACCTGCACGGCCAGACGGCCGGCCGCCCACACCCCGCTTCCCCGACACGCCACGAAGGTCAGCAGCAACATGCCCCACGCCCAAAGCCAGCCAGGTTCCAAATGGCCTTGTAGCGCCGCAGCCCCGAGCAACCACCACGAGCCCACCATGAGCGCAAAGCCGGCCAGATACGAAACCAGCGCAGTGCTCACCACGCGCCTGGCACCTGACTGCCGAAAGCGTTCGGCCAGGCTGCTGGCCGCCGGGTGCAGCGCCCAGCCGACAGCGGCGCGAGCAGGCCCGACCACACCACCGAGAATCCGACGGGTCTTCTCCTCATCGCAAGCCGCGAGGCCCACGGCTGAAGCGAAATGAGCAAACGCCTCCCCGGCCGGGCCGCGCTGTTCATCGTCGAGCCAGGCGTCGATCTCGGCCCTGGCCAGACGATGCACGCGCCGGTCAGCGCCCAGCACCTCGGCCACCCGACCCCGCGGACCGCAGGCCAGCAGCAGCAAGAACTGCGATGCTCCCGAGCCCGAGCCCGGATGCGCGACCAGCACAGGGCCTCCCTCGGCCAGAAGCCCGCGCACGGTCGACACGCGCGCATCTACCGGCTCAATTTCCAGTCCCAGTTGACTGGCGGCATCCTCGACGAAGGCAGCCAGGGCCGGACCGTCTCCAATGTCAGAGGGCGGATCCTGCAGGCGCGGCGCCCGTCGCTGAGGCAACAGACGCTCGGCCACGGCGACCAGAGCATCGCCCAGCCGGCCGGCTGGCCAAGCTGCGGCCGCAGGGATCGCGCTCGTCGCAGCTTCAGTGCGCTCGCGGGTCATATGGTTTCTCCCGACGGCCGGCGCTCCTCGATCTGTCCCTTTTCCAGTCGCAGATGCCGCCACTCAGGACCGTCGAGACGGGCCCGCGCCCGCACCTCGGCTGCCAGCAAGCTCGCGTAGCGCGTGTCCGCGTGGTCGGCTAGATCTCTGGGCGCGCCGTCCTCGGCCACGCGCCCCTTGTCCACCACAAGCACGCGCGGAAAGTCCAGGGTCTGGCTGATGTCGTGGGTGATGCACAGAAATGTCGCCGTCGCCCAGCGCACCCGCGCGGCCTTGAGCAGAGCTTCCCGCCGCGAACGCTCCAGCCCGCAGAAGGGCTCGTCGAAAACCACCAAGCGGGCCGCGCCCCGACACACGGCCCGGCCCAGTCGCACCCGCTGGCCCTCGCCGCCGGAAAGCAAAGCCCCACCCGCGCCCAGCGGCGTCTGCAAGCCCATGGGCAACCGGGCCAGCACCTCGTCGAGTTGCGCGGCCTCCACCGCGTCGCCCACCGCCCGATGCTCGCCATCGTTGCCGAAGCGAAGATTCTCCAGCAGGGATCGGTTCCACAACTGCACCGCGGGATCGACCCACAGGGTCTGGCGTCGCAGCTCGTCCAGCCAGCGCCCGCGCAGTTCCCGGCCATCGACCCGCACCTCGCCCACGTCCGGGCGATACCAGCCCAACAGAAGACCGACCAGGCTGGACTTGCCCGCGCCCGAGGAGCCCACGATCGCCACATGTTGGCCAGCCGCGAGAGTCAGCTTGTCGACCGCCAGGATCTCGTTGCCCGCTGCCTTGACGAGCACGTTGCGCAGATCCACCGCAGCCCCGGCGGCAGTCGACTGAGGAAGCGAGCTATCCTCCGTTTCGACGGGGCCCTCGGGCGCACCCAGCGGCTCCATCAGGCGCAGGGTCACGTTGCGATGCTGCGGGTATTGCTGGATCAGAAACGCGATCTCCTGTCCCAGCGACGGCAGCATGAAAAGCCAATACACGATCAAGATCGCCCAGCCCGAGCCCGAGGCTGACATCAGGTAGCGGAAGACGAGGACCGCCGCCAGGCCGAATCCCAGCAAGCCCTGCACAGTCTCGATGATGACCGCCAGGCGCGTGGCGTCCCGGGCCGCGCGCGCCCACTCGCGCAGACGCCCGCCGTGCTCGCTGCGCAGGGCTGGCTCGGCCGTGTGCGCGCGAATCGCCGACAGGCCCAGCAGCGCGTCCAGGTAAAAGCGCGCCAAGCCACCGGCATGGCCGCGCATGCGCAGATCCCGTTCCACCAAGGCCGGCTGGAAACAGAACGGCAAGACCAGCATCAGCCCCACCAGCGTCAAGACCAAAGGCGCGCCTGACGGATACAGCCAGATCACGCCGGCGGTGGTGGTGATCATCTCGCAGGTCGCACGCACCAGCTGGCCACCCTGCCCGGGCAGAAGGCGCAGCCAGTGCAGAAGGTGCGCGCGCTCCGCCATGTCCGAAATGGGCCGGCTCTGGAAATAGCGATCCCCGAGCAGAGGCAATTTGCGCAGAAAGGCCTGGCGCAGACGCATCTCCAGCCGACTGCCCACGGTCCACAGCGCTCGTGCCAAAGGCCATTCGACCAGGAAGAATGCGGCCAGTAACACCAGCAAGGCACCCGCCGCTGCCAGGCGTTGCTCGAAAAGCGGCAGGCGCTGGCCGATGTCGATGGCGCTGCGAAAAAGCAGCGACTCCACCACGGTCCCGACTCCGGCCAGTGCCAACGCGGCCGCCATGGGCACGAAACGCAGCAGCCCATCTGCGCGCAAGAACTCGAACAACTTGCGCGCCGGACCTGGCTGGTCGTCAGCCAGCACCGCAGCCAGATCGGGTGGCAACGCTTGCGCTGCGTGGTCCGCGGCCCGGCCGGACACCCGCAGCGCCAGAGCCCCGCGCAAGGTCAGCATGGGTTGCCCGTCGACCGGCGCGGCTGGGCGCGCGGACCAGAGAGTCTCGGGCACCAGCGGCGACTCTGCGCCCTGCCCCACCTCTTTCCACAAGCACTCGAAGGCCCGCGCAGCACGGGCGCGAGTCACGACGTTGCCGCTCAGCAATTGTTCGACCGCCCGGGCGCAGGCATCGAGGGCACACAAGGGGCGCCAGTCTGCACCGGCCGCGGCCGCAGCGAGGCGCTGACCGGAATCACGCAAGCCCAGCCTCTGCAAACGTAGCCGCAGCGGATCCAGGAAGCCCGGCTCGCGCGTCCACGCCGCAAAGTCCGCCGCCGGGGCCGGCATCTCGTGCACGTACAAGTCGCGCAGGAGATCTCGCTTGCTCATCCAGCGCCGGCCGCGGCCCGGGTCCATAATCTGGACCCACGGCCCCACCATGCGCCACGCCACCACGAAGTGGGTCAGGCCCGAAGGCAGCCTGACCACGACCAGGGCCGGCAGCGCATCGGATTCGCGCAAGAGCACGTGCTCCACTGGCAACAACATCTGGCTGGCTTCCAGACCCAGTCTTCCAGCCAGATCCTCGAGTGTGTCGATGGACGACCCGTCGACCGTGGTGTGACAGGCCTCGCGCAGCCGACCGTAGTGAGCGCGAATGCCGAAACCTTCCAGCAGCGATTTCAGGGCTGCCGGCCCGCAGTCCATGGCCGAGGTCTGCACCACCTCGTGGGCGAAGAACTGCCGCCTCTCCCGCGCGCTCTCCGACTCACCCTGGGCGTGGTCCTCTGAAGCGGGCCTGCTCATTTGTCTGGGACCGGTGCAGGGTTGGACACGGCGGGCGCGGCACTGGTCTGGACGCTCATGAGAAACCGACCGGCGGTGTCCAGCACCAGGGCAAAGGGCGAAACCCGTTCCACTTCGACCTCGGCACTAGCCGGCAGGCCATGCTCCAAAGGAATGTTCGTCCGCTGCGGCGAGCGCAAGACCAACTCCACACGGATGAGGCCGTCCTTGGGCTCGTTGCCCACGCGATCCACTTCGGCCTGCAGCATGCCGTACTTGGTCCAGGGGAAACCGAACATGCGCAACCGCGCGCTCTGTCCAGTGTGAACCCGCCCGGTCGCGGTCGCCGGATCGAAGAAGGCCACGGCGCGCAGCCCGCCGGTGGGAACGACGGTGCATAGTCGGGTGCGTTCGGCCAGCATGGCGCCAGCCCGCAGGTTCACCATGTTCCCTATGCGGCCGGCGATGGGCGCGCGAATCAAGTGCAAGTCGATCTTCTGATCGAGAATGCGCAGCTTGCCCTCGGCGTCGGCTTGCTCGCTCTGCAGGCGCGCGATGTCCGCCTGCAAACCCGCGATCAGGGCCTTGCGCTCGCTCACCTTGACCGCGCCCTCGTTGCCCACGCGGCCCACCTGCACGCGCGCGGCTTCTGTCTCGGCGTTCTGTCGTTGCACCTCGGCCTGCAGGCGGTCGCGGTCCAGGGTTGCCACCAGGCGCTTGTCGTGCAGCGACTGGATCTTGGCCCGCTCTGCTTCTTTCTGCTCGGCGACAGCGTTGGAGGCGCGCAAGTGGGCTCGCGCCTCGTTCACCTGCGCCGCACTGGCGCGCCCCTCGCCGCGCATAGCTTGCTCTTGCGAGGCCAGTTCTTCGCGCAAGGCTTCGATCTGCGGGCCCAGGGTTGCCAGTCGGCTCTGCTCGGCCGCGCGTTCCAGGCGGAATGCCTCGGCATCCAGCTCGACCAGAATCTCCCCCTGCTGGACGTGCCGGTCCAACACCAGAACGCTGCGCAGGAGACGGGCCGCTACCGGGGAATCGACATCATAGGGCGCCGTCGCCACTTCCAAACGCGCCGAGCGACTGACCTCGTATAGCCCCACCCGCGCCAAGAAAAACCAGGCCGACCACGCCGCCAGGAGAACCCCACCCAAAACGCCCGCCACGACCACGCGGGAATTTGCGTCCTGGGCTCGTGCAAAGCGGGCAAACATGAGATCCCTCGACTGTCGCAGCCCATGATACACGACGGGCGAGCGGAACGGATCAATCGATGCCGATGGCCGTCACGGAAAGCCAGCCACGCTCAGAACCTACGGGAGTCGCACAGCGCCTTCCACGCGCCCGGGGCGTTCATGGCCCGGTCGTGCTCGGCTTCTCACCGCGTATCATAGACACCCCGGAATGTCCCTGGGTTCCCCATCTCCCGGCTGGGACATCAAATCCACGCTAGAAAGCCTCGGTAGGCAGGACGCGGATGCAGCCCAAGATCCGCGTGTGGTCACGGCGCACGACCTGGATCGCCCACTTGGGGCGTAGCCGCGCGGCGAAATAGCGCAAGGCCAGACTCGGCTCGTTGTCCAAATGATCATCGAAAATAGTCGCGACTCCTTTCGATACCAATAGAAGCTTCGGGCCGCCCACCCACATTTCCCCAGTGGTGACACCGCTGTCGTGCAAACCCCTGAAGGAAGAGGCTCCATGAACCACCATTGCGTCGGCAAGATACTCCTGGGTCTATTTGCGATGCTGCCGCTCCTGGTCGCCGGAGGATGCGACTCGTCTACGTCGCCATCGCCCGGGCTCTTAGGCGGAGCCAGTGGCGGGACTCCAGAAACCGGCGGTGCGCCGGGAGCGGCAGGACACACGGCTGCTTCATCTCCCGGAACGGGCGGCGCGAATCCCGCAACCGGCGGCGCGCCGGGAATTGCGGGCGATACGGGGGCCGCTGGCGCCGCTGCTGGTGCCGGTTCGGAGGGCGGGATCGGCCCGGGTGGCGCAATTGACTCCGGTGGTGTGACGACCGAGGGTGGCGCGACGGAATCTGGCGGCAAGAGCGCGGGCGGGACCAGCGCTGGCGGCAAGACGACGGGCTCAGCCGGCGCGACAGGCAGCTCGGGTGGTGCGAAGAGCTCCGGTGGTGTGACTACCTCGGGTGGTGCCACGCCCGCCGGTGGCGTGACGGGTTCTGGCGGTGCCGGTGGCAAGACCACAGGTGGAACCGCTGCGGCCGGCAGTTCCGGATCGGCCGGCGCGACCGCCACGGGTGGTTCGAGGCCAGCCGGCGGAACGACGACCAACGGCGGTACGAAGGCGACTGGCGGTACGACGTCCGCCGGCGGTACGACAGCGACCGGCGGTTCGACGATTGTCATCAACCCCGGTCAGTGCGACGCAACCACGACGCCGGTCGCCAGGCACGGACAACTCAAGGTCGTGGGGAACAGAATCGTAAACCAGTGCGGCAGGCCGGTCCAGCTAGCGGGAATGTCGATGTACGACTGGTCGCAGCAGGGGCGGCAGTTCTACAACGCAGATGCGGTCAAGAACCTGGCCGGGACAGGAACGGGACAGAAGAAGTGCGCGATACTTCGCGTTCCGCTTCTACCCACCAACTATCCTAGCCAAATGGCTCGGGTGAAGACCGTGATGGACGCCTGCATCGCCAATGGTATCTACTGCATGCCCAACTGGCATGTGGTTGGCGCCAATGCCAACGCGACCAATGCGTCCGCGTTCTATGTGGAGCTGGCGAATGCCTACGGCAACACCCCCAACATTATCTATGAGCCTTGGAACGAGCCGACAACCACCTGGCCCACCATCAAAACCTATCACGAGACCGTTATCGCGGCAGTCCGACCCATTGACCCCGACAACATCTTCATGCTCGGCAACCCCCAATGGGATCAGCGCCCGGATCAAGCCTGTGCCTCCCCGATCACCGACACGACGAACCTGGTCTACGTCTTCCACTTCTATGCGAATACCCACAAGCTCGCCGGCTTCCAACCCAATATTGATAAATGTTTGAACGCAGGCTTTGCCGTCTTCGCGAGCGAGTACGGCGGAGTCTCATCCAATGGGAACGGCACCTTCAATGTGACGGAAATGAACAATTGGTGGACCTATTTGGATAAGAACCTCATCGGTTCTACCAACTGGGCGGTCGAGACCAATGGGGAGACGTCCTCTGTTTTCGTGAAGACTGCAAGCGCAACCGGCCCGTGGCCCGATTCCGATATTACAGACTCGGGCAACAATGTCTTTCCCTACATAGCGAAGACGTACGACCTCACGATGTCACAGTAGCCGCGTCCTGAATCCACAACGAGCCTTGGCCGAGCGGAGAGCCTGGCCAAGGCTCGTTTTGCATTTGGCCCATCCCGCACCCAGGTTAGAAAGCCCGTGTGCTGGCTTACGAGAAGGCGCCCGGCAGCCGCCCAAACATGGCCCAGCGACGCGCAATTTCCCGAAACAGATCCGCAACATGCCCGCAGACCTTGATTTCCACGAGCGCGCCCCGTGCTCGGACGAAAATCCGCGGTAACCTTGGTGGTTCTGGGTCGCCGGTGGTCCTGCGCCGGCTGAAGGGAGACTGAGGCAGATGGTATCACGACGCGAACGAATCGTGGTCATCGACGATACCGAGATGGTGAGGACGGTGCTCGTCCACTATCTGGAGCGGCTTGGATTTGCCACGCTTGAGGCTGCCGATGGCCAGCAGGGCCTCGATGCGATTAGGGCGAACAAGCCCGACCTGGTGCTGTGCGACCTACGTATGCCCAACCTCGACGGACTGGGCGTCTTGAAGATCCTCAAGAAGGAGTCGCCCGAACTTCCCATCATCGTCATGTCCGGAGCGGGTCTTCTCCAGGATGCGGTCGGCGCACTTCAGTTGGGCGCATGGGACTACGTGGAGAAACCCGTCGAGTTCCCGGTGCTCGAGCACGCGCTCAACCAGGCGCTGGAGAAGGCCGCGCTGGTCGAAGACAACCGTCGCTATCGAGCCCACCTCGAACGCCTCAACCGCGACCTGGAGGCCAGTCTGCGGCTCTTGGCTGAGGATGAGAACGCCGGCCGGCAGATCCAGGTGCGCATGCTGCCGCACAACCATCAACGCTTCGGCGACTACCTGTTCACTCGCGAGGTCATACCGTCTAGTCTTCTGAGCGGCGACTTTATCGATGTCTTCAAGATCGACCCGCGACATTGGGGCTTTTACCTGGCGGATGTGTCGGGCCACGGTGTCTCCTCGGCTCTGGTCACGGTCTTGCTGCGCAGCTTCGTGCAGCGCCATGTGGCTAGCTCTATCGAGTCTGGCGACGACCTAATCCTGTCGCCGGCACGCCTGCTCATGCGGCTGAACGACGAGATGGCCCGCGATGATTTGGACAAGCATCTCACCATCTTCTACGGAGTGATCGACCAGCAAGAGGACACCTTGCTCTACGCCAATGCCGGGCATTTCCCATGGCCGGTCCTGTGCGACGGGGCTGCGGTCACAGTGCTCGAACAACCGGGCGTACCGGTGGGGATGCTGCCGCGCAGTCGCTACCAGGAGCACCGCGTGCCGCTGGCCCCCTGCATGAGCCTGTCGGTGTTCTCCGACGGTGTGCTCGAAGTGTTGTCGCAGTCGACCCTGGACGAAAAGCTCGAGTATCTGCGGGGGTTGTTCGGAAGACCGAATGTCACCATCGAGCAGGCAAGACAGGAGTTGCACCTCGACGGCCTGTCAGCCCTGCCCGACGACGTGGCGATGCTCATCATTCAGCGTGGGGGTAGCCATGGCAACCGTACCAGCGCCTAGGGCCTATTGCGGCCGCTTCGACCAGTCGCCCATCTTGGTGCTGAAGGGCCAGGTTCGCTACGTGACCGCACGCACTCTGCGCCTATTCATCGACGACCTGCTGGCACGGCAGCCGGGCGACACCCTCATCATCGACTTGCGCGAACTGGAAAGCATCGACAGCACCGGCATGGGCCTCTTGGCCCATCTGGGCCGAACCACCCTGCAGCACGGCCGCCGCGCGGTCATCGTGTGCGGGGTGAAGGACGTGATGACGTGCCTCCGCTCGGCGGCGTTCGACACCCTGTTCATCATCGTCGAGCGCTGGCCCTTCCCAGAAGAAGCCAGCGTTTCGGAGGTGCCCCTCGATGAGGGGGATCTACTGCCCGACATCATGGGACGACTCATGCTCGACGCCCATCGCGACCTGGCCTCGCTCAGCGAAGCGAACCGCCAGGCCTTCGCAGGGGTCATTTCAGCCCTGGAATGTGACCTGCCCGATGCAAGCCGATAGCGTCTTGGCGTCGAGGCGCGCGGGCGCTACGCCGTGACCAACGTCCCAACGCCCTTCTCGGTGAACAGCTCGACCACCACGCTGTGAGGCTCGCGGCCGTCGACCACGTGCACGGCCTCCACACCGCCCTCCAGCGCGCGCAAAATAGCCTGCGCCTTGACCTGCATGCCCCCCTTGACCGCGCGGCCTTCTTGCAGGCGACCGCGCAGGTCGTCGGCCCGCAGCTCGCTCAACAGTTGACCGTTCTCGTCCAAGATCCCGGCCACGTCCGTGAGAAAGATCAGCTTCTTGGCCTTGGCGGCAACCGCGATCTCGGCGGCCGCCATGTCGGCGTTGATGTTGAAGCTGGCCCCGTCGACGCCCAAGCCCACCGGCGAGATCACGGGCATGTAGCTCTTGCCCAGCAGCAGATCGAGAATCTCGGTGTTGATGCTCTCGACCTCGCCCACCCAGCCCAGGTCAGGCTTGCCCGGTCGGGGCGGCAACTTGTGCGCCTTGATGAGGTGCGCGTCCTTGCCCGACAGGCCCATCGCGGTTCCACCCAGGGTGTTGATGAGGCCCACGATCTCGGTGTTCACCTTTCCGGTCAGCACCATCTCGACCACGCCCATTTCTGTCGAGCCGGTCACGCGCTGACCATCGATGAACTCGCTCTTCTGGCCCAGACGATCCAGGGTCTTGGTGATCTCGTGCCCGCCGCCGTGAACCACCACCGGCCGCAGGCCGGCGGCCTGCAACAAAACCACGTCAAGGGCAAAACTCCGCTTGAGGTCGTCCTTGATCATGGCCGCGCCGCCGTACTTGATGACCGCGCGCGTGCCAGTGAACTTCTGGATATACTTGAGCGCCTCGACCACCAGTTCGCGTCGATCGCCCAGAGTCTCGGGCTGCTTGGCTTGGCTTTCGCTCATGGCATGGTCCCGGCCAGCCTAAGCAGACCGGCTGTCTCCGAAAATCCGAACATGAGATTTGCGTTCTGCACGGCCTGTCCGGCTGCCCCCTTGACCAGATTATCGATGGCCGCAAACGACACCACCATGCCAAGCCTGGCGTCGGCGGACGCACCCAGCACCACGCGGTTGGTTCCCACCGCGGCCTGCAGGCGAACTTCCTCGGGGGCCACCACGCGGATAAAGGGCCGCTCCTCGGCGAAATCGTCGAGCGCCTTGCGCACGCCGCCGACCGGGTCGCTGCCCCCGGTGCCGTGGCGCAACCGTCCGTACGCCGTGGCCAAGATGCCCCGCCGCACAGGAAGCAGGTGGGGAATGAAGGTGACGCGCACATGGGGCGCGCCGCCCAAGGCCAGGGCCATCTCGATTTCAGGCGCGTGTTGGTGACGGAAAATTCGATAGGCGTGCACGTCGTCCGCCACCTCGGAGAACGACATCTCCTCGTTGGCCTTGCGGCCCGCGCCTGTGGTTCCGCTCTTGGCGTCGATAATCGCCGAATCCGCTTCCATGAAGCCCGCGCGCAGAAGTGGCAGCACGGCCAGCACCGAAGCCGTCGCGTAGCAGCCCGGGTTGGAAATCAGCCTCGCCGTGCGCAGTTTCTCGGCGTTGCGGGTGGCCTCAGGCAGGGAGTACACCGCCTCGGTCAGCAACGCTGGCGCAGGATGGGTAAAGCCGTACCACTGCGGGAACTGGTCAGCCGCCAGCCGGAACCCACCCGACAGATCCACCACACGCGCGCCCGCGGCCAGCGCACGCGGCGCCAGCTCGACCGAAACCTCGGCCGGCGTGCACAGAAAAACCACGTCCACCTCGCCCAGGTGGGCTTGGCCCTGCTCGTGGGTAAGGCAAGTCAGATCCGCCGCGGGTCCAGCCACGGCCAGGCGGTCGCCCAGACGCTTGCCGGCCCACTTGTCGCTGGTCGCCAGCCCGATGGAGAAGTGCGGATGGCCGGCCAGGATGCGGGCCAGTTCCATCCCGGAATAGCCGGAAACGCCGACGATGCCGGCCCGCCTTGGTGAAATGTCAACCGGGATGCTGCTCATGAGTGCACGTAATCATACTCGATGGTTCGGGATCAACCGGTGTGTCCGAACCCACCGCCACCGCGCTGGGTGTTCGATAGCCCCGCCACTTCCTCGACGGCCACCTGAATGACCGGCGCAATCACCATCTGGGCCACGCGATCACCAGGCTGAACCACGACCGGCTGCTGGGACAGGTTGACCAGCAAGACCACGACCTCGCCTCGGTAGTCGCTGTCGATGGTTCCTGGGGCATTCACCACGGTCAGCCCCGACCGCCAAGCCAACCCCGAACGCGGACGCACCTGCGCCTCGTAGCCCAGCGGCAGTTCCATGGCCCATCCGGTGGGGATGCCCACCCGCTCGCCCGCAGGCACAGTCACCGGCCCGTCGGCAGCGGACGCCAGGTCCATGCCGGCCGAGCCCGGTGTCATGTAGTGCGGAAGGACCGCGGTCGGCCGCAGGCGGCAGAAACGCACCGGAATCGTACAAGCAGCAGAATGAGGAGAGGTCACGGCGGGAACGATTGTACTGCACCCGGAAGCCCGCGCCAGCCGACACGAATGGCAGTATCATCATCAAAGAAATGCCCACCGACCTCGCGGTCATTATGTCATTCTCGCTTTTCTGTAAGGTTGAGGGGCCTCGCGCTACCAAACGACGTTGGCCTCTTTCATGCGCAAACCGCCGCCATCTGCCTCACCCCCGAGAGAATCCTTGGATTCAGTCGGGCTGGGCTCGGCGGATTCACTGGCCGAGCTGTACGATCGCTATGCCCCGCAGGTCGAACGCTGGGCTCGCCGGCTGGCCGGCCCACGCTTCGACGCCGAGGATCTCTTGCACGACGTATTTCTGGTTGTGCTGCGCCGGCACCACGAATTCCGCGACGAGGCCCGCATCACGACTTGGTTGTTTCGTATCACAGCCCAGGTGGTGCGCTGGCGGCGCCGCAACGATGTTCTCCGCCGCTGGCTGTGGGGTCTGCACGGACAGGCACTGGCGGAATCAAGATCCAACGGCCCCACTCCCGTCGAGGAGATTGAACGGCGCGAGGAAGGCCTGCGCCTATACGCGGCCATGGATCGCCTGCCGGAGAAGTATCGGACCGTTCTGATCCTGTCCGCACTCGAAGAATCCAGCGGCGAAGACATCGCCGCGCTGCTTGGCATCGAAACCAACACCGTGTGGGTCCGTCTGCACCGCGCCCGCGCCAAGCTGGCTGATTTGCTCACCCAAGAGGAAGGGTTGCCATGAGCGAAAGCAAACCCACCCCCGTAGTCCTGAGGCGTGATCGGGGACTGGCCCTGGCAGACGCATTGCTGGAGAGCAACCGGCGATTGCAGCCTTTGCCTGCCGCTGCCCATGATCGCGTGAAGCGCCGGTTGCGCGCACGCCTGTACAGCCCTGCGTCCCGACGCGCGCGTTGGCTGCGTCCAGTCGTGGTTACAGGCTCACTGCTGCTCTGGGGAACCGCGTTTGGCATCGCCATCGATCGCTTCGTGATCAAACGCGATTCTTCGCCAGGTCCGCAGGTACAACCAGCCTCCGCCCCTGACAACCCTCGCGCGCGGCGATCGTGGGCCCGGCCGGAAAGGCCGATCTTTGTCGAGAGCGATCGAACAATTCCCTCTGAGCCAGCCCTTCTGCAGGAGGTCGCTGCTCCGAGTGTTGAGCCGCCCGCGCCCGCAAAACCCGCGACCACCTTGCCGCCGCTGGCCGCCCCTGCACACCCGCGGACTTCACACGCTGCAGGTCCTGTCGCGCGTCCTGCTCCGACGCGCGTTGCCTTCACAAATCAGTCTGCGGCGACCGTCCCCGCAGCCGATCGCGAGTCTCTGCCCGCAACTGGACCGACGACTCCGCCGGCCTTGCCAGCACCGCGGGCTGAGGCCGCTGCCCCTGCCCCTGTGGCCGCGGTATTGACCACTGCTCCGGTACCGCCCCGCCCGCCCGAGAAGGCGGTTGCGCCGGCGGAGAGTCTGAGCGAGGAGCGGCTGCTGGCCGCGGCCGTGCGTTCTCTGCGCGCGAAGCAGGATGCGGCTTCTGCCTTGGCCGCCCTCGATGTCTATCAAGCCCGCTATCCGCAGGGCCGGCTGTCTGTCGAGGCGACCGTGCTCCGCATCGACGCGCTTACCGCCCTGCACCGACAACCCGAGGCCTTGCGTTCTCTCGATGAACTCGATCTCGGCCGCGTGCCAGGCGGCCTTGAGCGCCGCCTGCAGCGGGCCGAATTGCGCGCAGCCAGCGTGCGTTTTCGTGAAGCCATCGCTGATTTCGATGGGGTGCTGGCGCAGGCTCGGGGCACGGACGCCATCGAGCGCGCACTGGCAGGTCGCGCCAGGTGCCGTCAGCGACTTGGCGATGGCACAGCGGCGCGCGCGGACGCCATCGAGTATCTGCAGCGCTTCCCCTCGGGGCCGTTCGCCCCGCAGGCGCGCGACATGGCCAAGGTAGGCCCGTAGAGACGGCCGGCCCTGATGACCCCCGCATCGATCGTCGCTCTGTTGCTGGCGCTGCAGCCCCATGTGGCATCTGACAGTAATTGCCCGTCGGCCCGCGATATCGAGGACAACTTGTCGGTGTTGTTGCCCGCCGAAGTGGTCCGGCCGGGAACCGCGGCCGTGATCTCGCGCGCCGATGGGCTGGCCATTCACCTGCAGCCCGAAGGTACCGAGCAGAGCGAAGAGCGATCGATCGCGGTTGGCAGCGGCTGCGAGGAGCGCGCCAAGGCCGCGGCCGTAGCCATCGCCACCTGGTGGCCGACCCAACCGGCCGCCAGGGACAGCACGCCCGCGCCCGTGGCTGTGACGCTTGTCACGCCAGCCCTGCGCCCGAAGGCGCGTGTCGTGACTGTGGCCGCGGGTGGCTTCGCGTCGCTGATCGCCGGCAGTGCGGCTCCAGGGGTGCGCGCGGAAGTAGCGTGGGCGCCTTGGGCCAGCGCCCTGGCTTTTCGTCTGGACTTGGCAGGCACTGGCGCCCATGGCGCAAGCCTGAGTCCTGGCCAGGTACAATTCCGCCGCATGGCCGGCGAGGCAGGCGCGGCCTGGTCGCGCGGTCCCTTGCGCCTCGACGGGGCGGCAGTCGTCAGCCTGGTTTTCGTCGAGGGACAGGGCTACGCCTCGAACCAACAGTCGAGTGGGACATCCCTGGGCCTCAGCGCCGGAGGCCGCCTGAGTTGGGCCCTGGGACGCTGGGCTCCCTGGCTGGAATTGCGCGGCGTCGCCTGGCCGCAATCGCAGCGAATTTTCGTAACTGACTCGGCGACCGGAACCCGCAGCCAGCACAGCCTGCCGCATGGCGAGCTACAATTGGGGGCCGGAATCTCGGTATCTCTGCTTTGATCTGTAAGGTCTGGCGCGGCTGCGCTACTGGAGCGACATGACAACCAATAACTTGTTTCGTGTGATGGCGACGGTCCTTTGCTTCACTGCCGCGTGCAAGGGCGATTTCGCAGCCGGAATTACTGGCAGCGGCAAAGACGGCTCCGCACGAGAGACGGGCGCCTTGCAAGACGGCGGGAATCCGAACGCACAAGAGGCTGCACCTCCGAGCAGCACTGGCTCGGTTTCCTGCGACCCATTCCAACCGACCACCAAACCCATCACGCTTACCAATGTGATTGGCGTTGGCCAGGACACGGACGGGACCCTGTATGTCGTCGATCAACCGCAGCCCGGCGGTGAGCGCGTATTCGTCTCGTCGGGCGCCACGCTGCAGCGCCAGCGCATTGCCGGATCGGGGATCGATGGCTACAGCTACACCTTCTCCATCAGTGATCACATTCCGCCGTTCACCCTCAGACTGGACACGAATACCGCGGGTCCCACAGCCATGGGCGTGCTGCTGGGAACGACAGACGGCAAGACCTTCACCATCGGCCAGCAGGGCAACGTTCTCACGCTGGTTTCCGCCTCCCAGATCGCTGCCATGCCCGTCGCTAACCTTCCCGCAGAAACCATCGTCGAATGCGATGCAACCATTCCCGACGGACGCGTTTTGTTGGTGGTTCGTCCTCGCGATGACTGGACTCTGGAAGATTTGCGTGTGTTCTTCGGCACCCAGGGCGACCTGATCGAGCGACCCGTGGATCACGTGGATCGGCTTATGGGAGGTGATGGGACCTTCGTCTACTTCACGATCGACGGTGTGGCGGCCTCCGCTACCTACCCGCTCACCCTGACCATTGGCACCACTTCGTTCCCCTTGACCTTGGTGCTAACGGATTCCCCGCCCGCTGGAGAAAGCTACTTCTGTCTCGGGAATCCATCTCCTGATGGTGGCGCTGATGCTTGGGTGCCGCCCGCAGACGGGCCGTCGTGCCGCGCGCCTTCGCCTGATTATGGGCCGACGTCGGTCTTCCCGTTCCTCCCCGATGGCACCCCGGCGGCAACCACCACCTGCCCCGCGGCGTGCGGAGACTCGGCGTGGCCACCGGGTTTTTCGTCGTTTCCCAACATCGACATTGCGCTTCCCTACGGATCGTGCGCGCCTGGCACTCCCTCATGCTCGACAGGTGCGACGGTTCCGTGTGCCTGTGCCCAGGGAACGGGGGGACCCGTGCACGGCTTCAACTGTAGCTGCGAGGGTGGCACCTGGATCTGTGGTATCCGTACGGCCGGTGGGGCGATGTGTATGCCGTGTCCGGACGCTGGCGTGAGTGATGGCTTACCAAGCGGAGACGGCGCGAGCAAGCCTGACGGGTTGAATCTCACCGGGCTGACAGCGATGACACTCACCGTGACCTGGATCCCGCGGACGTCTGACCCCCCCGGTGCGTGCCACACCGATACCAAGAACGTCTATTCCTTGGACATTCAGACTCGGGTGCTCAACTGGGAGCATTGTGCAGTCGATCCCAACACGGCAGCCGCCTACCGCAAGACCGAGACCCAGACACTCACAGGCTACGAGGTGACGGCCGCGCGGATGCTGCTCGCCTTCCTGTCGACAAGCAACCGGACCCAATGTGGGGCCGACGCGGATACCGAAACCCTTGACCTGACGTTTCCAGACCGGGTCCAAAAATACCAAGACGACTTCTATGCCTGCAACCCGCCACTCGACGGTCGAACCTATATCGCCAACATCACATGGATCAGAGAATGGTTGGGCCAGTTGGGCCAGAATATGAATCCGCTTCCCAGCAGTTTCGTGAGCCTGTCGGTGACGTCCGATCTCAACCCCTTTGCCAGCGACACAGCGATGACGGCCGCGACAGCGGCGTGCGGAGATGCTGTCTACCCCACGTACGATGTCACCGCGGCAACCAAGAAGCTCAGCTGGTCGACCTGCGTATCCAGTTCGACTGGCTACAAGCTGCAGACCGGCAATCGAGTCCTGAGTCAAAGCGAATTCGCGAGTGTCATGCAAAGCTGGTCGGCAATTCAACCCGGCGCAACTGGAGACTGCTCCACGCCGCGCACCTCAAAGGAGATGGTGCTCACGACGGCGCCGAATGTGCCTTCGGCTTACTACCTGAACGATCTCGCTGTCTGCAGCCTCTCCAGCTACAACGGCTCCATGCCCGTTGTCGGGTTGGATGACTTCTCGGCGCTGCTTGTGTCGTTGGCTCACTAACCTCCCCTTCTTGAGGCTGCCCTCCCGTAGCGAAGCTGCTACACTTTGCGCCTGCCGGGCCCGGCGGCCCGGGAAATTTGGAAAGGGAGGGCACCCATGGCTGAGAACAGGCGCATTCGCAAGGTTGTCAGGAGTCGCGCGACCATCGAGGGAGCGGGCGTTCATCTGCATCGGGCTATCGGCTTCGGCGATCCGACGCTGTGCGATCCGTTTCTTCTGTTTGACGACTTTCGCTCGGACAGGCCCGAGCACTATCTCAAGGGATTCCCCTGGCATCCCCATCGCGGCATAGAAACCATCACCTACGTCCTGCGCGGCGATGTCGAACACGGCGACAGTCTGGGCAACAGCGGCGTGATCTCGTCCGGCGACGTGCAGTGGATGACCGCTGGCAGCGGCATCGTTCACCAGGAAATGCCCAAGGGCGATCCCCAGGGCGCGATGTACGGCTTCCAGCTGTGGGCCAACCTACCCGCAGCCCAGAAGATGATGGACCCGCGCTACCGGGGGTTTGTCAGCGCCCAGATTCCCGAGGCCGCGCTGGCGAACGGCGTTCGCATCAAGGTCATCGCTGGTGCCGCCGACGGCGTAACCGGCCCGGTACGCGACGTGGTCACTGCGCCCGAGTATCTCGACGTCACCGTGCCCGCGGGCGTGACCTTCACCCGGGCCACGCCGCGTGGCCACACCGTGCTGGCCTACGTGATCGGCGGCAAAGCCGTGTTCTGCCAGCAAAGCGATCCCTACAGCTACGAGGCCGAGGGCGGCAACTACTTCGACATGGAACGAAGCGCGCAGTTAGGCGACGGCCACATGGTGATCTTCGCCGACGGCGACAGCGTGACTATCAAGGCCGGCGACGAGCCGGCGCGTTTTCTGCTGATTTCAGGCAAGCCCATCAAAGAGCCCGTCGCCTGGTACGGGCCCATCGTGATGAACACCCAGGAGGAACTGCGAGTCGCCTACGAAGAACTGCAGAACGGTACCTTCGTGAAGGTACGTGGCCGCGAAAAGTGACAGCGGTCACATGACGCCCCGTCATTGTGGCAGAATCCGAACCATTCCGTCAGTGTGCCGGAGCCGCAAACGGCTACTTTTGGACGTAGATGATCTTCTTGCACGACGAGGTGCAAATACCATCGACGCCATTCTTGCTTCCGCTGTCGCACTCCTCGGGGCCGTTGGGATAACCATCGCCACAGTGGGGGCCCAACTTGCATTGCGGAGTGCAGCCACCGTATGAGCCGTCGTTCTTGCCGTCGTCGCACTCCTCGTTTCCATTCACGATGCCGTCGCCGCAGTGAGGGGCGAAGACGCAACTCGGGGCGCAGCCACCGTACTCGCCGTTGTTGTTGAGCGACCCGTCGTCACATTCTTCGGGCGGCTCGATCAAACCGTCGCCGCACCCACCTGGCAGACGGCACGCGTCGGTGCAATTGGGATCGTTCGACATGGTGGGTTCGCATTCTTCCCCGTAGTCCGTGTCAATATTACCGTCGCCGCACCTGGGAGCCAAGCTGCAGTCGCTCTTGCAGGTTCCGTAGCTGCCGTCGTTGACGCCGTCGTCACATGCCTCGTCGCCATTCGTGATGCCGTCGCCGCAACGCCCGCCGCGCTTGCAGTTCGACGTACAGCCACCATACACAGCGTTGGGATCGCTGCTGGTTGCGTTCTTAGCGCCGTCGTCGCACTCCTCATCGAAGTCGGTTTGCACCACGCCATCGCCACATCGTGCGGGCAGCTTGCACCCTGGGGCGCAGCCCTTGGCTGAGCCATAGTCGTCGCTGTTGATGCCGTTGTCGCACTCCTCGCCGTCACTGACCACGCCGTCGCCGCAATAGGGTCCCCACTTGCACTGCGAGGTACAGCCGGTGTACGCGGGTTTGTCGTTGGGACCCGGGCAGCTCGCGGGAGCTGTGCCGGTCCCGTCGCCGCAGTCGCACTCTTCCCCGCCCGTCACCACGCCGTCGCCGCAGCGAGGCTGGCAGGCGGATCGGGTCGTCGTGAAACCACTTAGGGTGAGCTGGTAGTTCGACTCGGGCGGGTGCCGGTCAGCGCCGAAGATCGCGATCTCGTAGACCTTGCCGGTGACCAGCCCCAGCGGGACGGTGCGCACGCGGAAATCATCCCCGTCCTTGGCCGTCGGAGGCAGGGGGGTAGTGTTGGTAGGCGAACAGGCGGCTGAGCCAGCGGTGACCCCAGTGATGTTTCCTGTTGCGTCGAGGCAGCCACCTTCCGTGACACTGGCGTTGCCGCCGGTTAGGTCGCTGACCGTCACTTTTCCAGGCAACTGCTGGTGGACGCCGCCGAGATCGAGGACCAGAACGCCATTGATGAAGATGAAGAGATCGTCGTCGCCGTAGAAACTGAGACTGATGCCTGCGGCACCGTTGTAGACGAAGTAGTAGCGCGCCTCATCAGTGAAGTAATTGTCATGCTTGACGCCGGGAGTATTTGCGACCCAGCAGCCATTGCTCAGCGGATTCTGGTTTGGGCAATCCGCCTGGACCACGCGCGGTGGGAAGAAATACTGGTCGCCTTGGCAGGTGGCCCAGATGGCAACGCCACTGCTATGGTTCCAGTAGGGCCATAGGTCACATAGCGTGACCTGGCTGGGATTCAGCGGGTCGAGGGGGTAGAAGCCATTGTCCGGGCCAGCTAGATGCGTCTTGCTGGCGTACTGGTAGACATTTCCGCCGATGCTGGTCATTTCGAGAACGTCTGTGAAGGTCTTGTTGACCGTGTTGTCATCGTTGAACCACTGCTTGAAGCTGGCGGCATCTTTGAATGCGGGTGTCGTCCCCAACCAAACCGGGCCGCCCGGGGTGCTCTGGGTATAGCGGACCAGTGTGCCGGCAGAAACGCCAGCGTTGCCGGTCACGATGACAGCCGTGCCGATATTTCCGCCCAAATAGCCGCCAGCCCCGTTGGAAAGAGGACTGTCGTTGCCGGCCTGGGTGTAGCCGCTGGGGATGTGGAGCGCAGCATTGCCGATGTTCCAGTCACTGAACTGGCAAGCGCAGGTCGTCGTGGTACCGGGCTGCGGCTTGCCGTTCAACAGATTCGCAGCCACGATTCCCCAACAACGTGCGGTCGAGTCGTTGCCCTTGGAAGGACCGCCCGAGTTGGGAACACAGATGGTCGTGGGCGAAGTCGAGGGCGATTTCTTCGTGCCCAGGAAAAAGAAGTCCGGGTGCCCGCCGGGAGAGACGTTTTCCGGCTGGAAGTCACGGTAGGTGATGGGGAGTTCGAGGCATTGTCCTGAGCCCGATTTGCACGTCGAGGAGTCCTGGGCGGTCGCAGGCGGGCAAGCGAAGCCACCTTCAACCTTGCACTTCGACGAACAACCATCGAGGTCCACCAAGTTTCCATCGTCGCAATCTTCGCCTGGATCGAGGTTTCCGTCGCCGCAGGCCGAGGTACAGGCCTGGGTCTTGCCCGTCGTGGGGTCCTGGCAGCTCGGCTCCTTGGTGCAAGTCTTGGAGCAGCCCTTGCCGTCGCCATAGAAGAGCCCGTTTACGGCCTTGCATCCGGTTGGCAGATTGTTCGGGTCAATGCCGCAGTCGCACAGCTCGCTCTTCTCCACAATTCCGTTGCCACACTTGGCCGTTGTGCAAGTCTGTCCCGCCGTCGGACAGTCAGCGCCGGGCTCGATCTGGCAGGTGCTGGAGCAGCCATCGCCACTCGTGGTGTTGCCGTCGTCGCACTGTTCGCCTTTGAGGACCTTGCCGTCTCCGCACTTGGCCGTGCACGCCTTGCCAACCACCCGACACTGGAAACCAGTCTCGACCGTCTTACAATCGCTCGAGCAACCATCGCCGCTGACCGTGTTGCCGTCGTCGCACTGTTCGCTCCCTTCGAGCGCGCCATTGCCGCACTTGACGATCGGGCAGACGCACAACTGGCCCGGGGTACAAACGCAGCCCGCGCCCTTCATCTTGCAGTCGGCCGAACAGCCGTCGCCATCCTTCATGTTGCCGTCGTCGCACACTTCGCCAATCGAAAGCTGGACAACGCCATCACCACATCGTGCGTCCGGCTTGCAGGGAGCGCCTGGCGTCGGGCAGCTCCAACCGGCCTCGACCTGACAAACGCTGCTGCAGCCATCGCCGCTGTTGCTGTTGCCGTCGTCGCACTTTTCGCCCGATTCGATACGCTTGTTGCCACACTGGGAAACCAGGGTGCAAGGTTGTCCGGGGACACATTTGTAGCGGGGGTCCTGCACGGTGCAGGTAGAATTGCAGCCGTCGTTGTCGAGAGTGTTGCCATCGTCGCAGACCTCACCCGCGCCGACGACTTTGTCGCCACAGATGACCAGTCGCTGGCAGGCCCCCGCGGGCGGACATTTCCAGTGGGGCTCGACCTTGCAGGCACCATTGCACCCATCGCCGGGCAAGGCGTTTCCGTCGTCACACTCCTCGATGCCATTCTGATTGTTGATTCCATCGCCGCAGGCCTCAGGATACTCGGCCTTGCAGCCCAGAGTGCTGTCGCTGTTGCAGACCCCAGAGCCGCTCGTCGTCGTCGTGCCGCCGGACGAGGAGGCGATGGTCGAGATGATGTTTCCACCGAGCGCTCCGGCCGCGCCAGAATTCCCACCTCCCACGCCTCCCCCACCGCCTCGCGCACCTCCGTTGTTTTCTACCTCCGAGCTGTTACAGGCAGCTGCCGCCAACACAAAAAGGAACATTGCATGGCCGGTGTGGGCTGTATTCATCGGAGAACCTCACGGAAAAAGAGACTCTGGCGAATGCCCTGAAGGGACCTCGCCTGACTATACACCGGGCTTCATCAGCGGCGGCAGGAACAAAATCGATTTCCTTCCTGTCGTACTGCGCCCTGCTTGTCCGACTGCGCCCCGCTTGTCCGACATCCGAATGCCACGTCAACCGGCACCCCCCAGTAACCCAGGGAAAACAGGCGCGATTCTAAGGGGTTGCGGGCTGAAAGTCACGCCAGCCAGGACTTCGGTGCGCAGACTGGTGCCCCGTTCGCCTAGCTTGAAGAATCGATCGAGCATCCCGCCCAAGCGTACACCGGCAGCGCCCAAGCGAGGTTACCTCAGCCACCGCCGCAAGACGACCCACCGACAGCCGCGAACTACAGTGTCATGAAACTGCCACACGATGAAGACGTAGAACACCGGCTCCAAGAAGAATTTGAAGCGGTGGTTTTCGCCCTGCTCGCATAAGATGGAAATCGCAAAAATGTAGAACGCCGGCAATAGCATTGCCACTCTGCAGGCGTAGTCCTTCTCCCTCCGCCCTTGCGCAAGCCATATCACACCCGCCAAAGACAAGAGAACAATCAAGACTGGCCCAGAGAAGATCAAGTCGTAGACGGACTTCCACGGAAGCAGCTCGATGTGCTTGCGCGGGGAGTAGGTGCTCGACGGACGCCAGTAGATCTTGAGGTTGTTGTAGTAGGCACTGAGAAGGACCGCCACAGGAGCTGTCGTGAGGTAGGTCTTGTATTCACTCTCAAGCTGCCTATCGAACTCTACGTAGCAGAGCCTATTGTAGTTGAGGCTGCCGTCCAGCTTGTTCTTCCGCGTGAGGACTCTTGGCAAAGCACTGGGCAATTCTCCGTCTGGGTCAACCTCGTAGGGCCAGGTGTACTTCATGACTCCAGCGGAACGGACCAGATTGAGTCCGGTAAAGGTGGATGTGCTGAGGAGCCCAAACTGGCCGTATTGCTTCGCCACGTACGACCCACAGATTCCGCCAGTTATCAGCAAGAAAAGCACCACCGTGCGCCACGGCACCTTCAACAAGTATAGAGAAACAGCCATAACCAAGAGAAAGGGGAGTTGAAAGAGCGACCTGAAGAAGAACAACAATACCGACGAAGCGGTGACCGCAAAGATGGAGGGACAGCCGCGTCTCAGTTTCCACAAGGAATAGTACATCCACAGAACAAGAACGCTGGACAGCAATGTGGTATCCAATAGTGTTGAATACACCAGGGCGGCGGGATGGAGCAGGAACAAGAGGGAGGCAAGAAGGGCAATTGTCTTTCCCACCAGGCCTGACAGCCAACGGAACATGAGCAGGCCGCACACGCCGTAGAGGATTGACCACACAAGATACAGGGCGTCGTCCACCTGCTTGAGAGCGGCGTGTATGTCCAGGGAGGGCCAGAGATGGACGAGAATGGCCCTGGCGAGGTCGAACCCCGGAGGCTGAATGTGAATATGGGTGAGTGATTCGAGGGGCGAGTCGCGGAGGTCCAGTATCGACACGGTCTGCATGAGGGTCTCGGACGAAAACCACTCGCGTTGGTGACCGTCGGTCAAATAGGGTTGGGCCTGATGTCGCAAGGCCACTTGAAACAGGAGGCCGAAGATCAGAATGGCAGCGCCAGCGAGGGGAAGCTTCCTTGCCTTGTCGATGATGGAGCGCAAACTGGCCTTGCCAATCTCGCGACTGAGGCGACTGGTGTCGCGGGAACCTGCTCCTGGTGACTCGGAAGGGACCACGGCGCGGACTCTATCCTATGATGGCGTGGGCGAGTTGGTAGTTTGTTGGGACGCTTTCCCCACGCGCACCCCGGCGGTTCGACCACGTACATTTCGACTTGCTATCTGCCCATACGAGAGTCAGCGGGTGCAGCCTGGCCACCAGCAAGGAACCGTGCGGCTCCAATCGGCTATCGCTCGCCAGCGCGGCGTATCGTCCTCGACGGTTTCCAGCAGGCCGTACACGCTGCCGTCGCCGCCGCGAACATCGACGTAGTGGTGAAAGAGCGTGCCACCCAGTGCTTTCCAGCGGCTCAGCATGTCTGCGTACACCTGCTGCATGCGCGGATGCCGCGCCACCTGGCGGCGGAACTCGGCCGTCGCGCCAGTCTGGTTGTATCCCAAGTCGATACCCATCGAATACGCGGTGAACACCAGGCCGTGCGATTGAGCCAGATCCAAGTCCGCCGCCACATCCGCGGCCATGTTGGCCGTCACGTCGGCAGCCAGCAGATCGACCGCCTGGTCGACGCCTGCCGCGCCCTGCGATTCCAGCGTTGTCCAGCTATCAACGTTGCCACTGAAGAATCGGCTGACGGCGTACTCGTCGAAGCCGTGTTGCCAACAGACCTGGTTGCCTTCGTTCACCCACAAGGGACATTCGATCGCTTGCTGTCCGACACCGCTGTTTCCGGCCTGGGCCACCACGACGCAACGGACACGATGGCGTCCTGTCGCACCGAAGACCTCGTTCTTGAAGATGTCGCAGGCCTGCGCCAGGCGCATGCCCGCCCACTCCGCCGCGCACCAGTCCGTCACGTTCCAGCGGGCTTGGCATTGGGCAAGCGCATATTGGGCGCGGCCATTCCAGTATTCATCGCCGATCTCGATGCGCGCAATCAGCCCCGGATCCAGATTGTCCCGTAAGTATTCCGCAAGGCCGCGCAAGTAACCATCCGTGGCTTGGGCAGGAATGCTGAACCAGCAGTCGACCTGCGCGCGGTTGCAGATCGCGACCAGAACCTCGATGGGCGCGCCCCGGTCGGAGTCCAACCAGTTGTCGGCTAGCTGGGTCCGCGTGTTCCACTCGGTGACCGATGCCGAATCCAGGGTGTCGCCCCATCGGATGCTGCGCATCTGCCCTAGCTTTTCAAGATAGAGCGGATTGAAGGCCGATCCGTCGGCCAGTCCTGCGGCGGTGCGGTTGGTTCCAAGGTAGTTGTCGCCGTCGCGCACCCACAGCCAGGTGCCGTCCACGCCAGCCGAGCTTTTGTCCGCGCCCATGCGAGCCACGTAGAGATCGCCGCTGCACGCCGCGAAAGCGAGCAACGCGAGCGCAACCAACCAACGCGCGTGCACCAGGCCTACCGTCCTCGCAACGCCTGACGAGCCTTGCTGGCGAAGTTACCCTGCGGAAAACGCGAGATGATCTGCCCGAGATCGGAGCGTGCGCCCGCACTGTCGCCCAAGCGTGATCGACAGGACGCGCGTCCCCACAGCGCCCGTTCCTCCAGCGCATCGCCAGAGCCGTCAAGGCCCGAGCCGAGATCAGCAACGGCCTGGTTGCAGCGGCCCACTGCACCGCGAAGCTCACCACGCAGCACGGCCAGCTCGCGTGCCCGCGGAAGTTCCGTCAACTGCGTCCGGTCGAGGATCTCAAGTGCGTGGACGCGATCATCCAGCTCCAGAAGCGCATCGATGCGTGCCAGGGTTGCTTCGCGCGAGAGGGTTCCGTTCGGGAATCGCTTGCCGTACTCGTCGAGCGCGGACAGCGCCGACCGTGCGTCGTGTTGTTGCCGCAGAAGCTGGAGTGCGGCGGTCAGCAGACGCGATTCCTCGGCGATGCTGCTGGGAACCGGCTCCACGGCGAGCACCGGGTTGCGCGCAGGCGCCGCTGGTTGTGGCGGCGTGGTCAACCGGGCGACACGGCCCCGCAACAGCACCGTGGCAGCAACAGCACCCGACACCGCGACCAGCAGGCCTGCGGCCAGCGCCAGGCGCAACATGCGCATTCCTTGGCGTCTGCGCGAGCCGTGCAGTTTGTCTGCCACCCGAGACAGCAGCTGGGGATCGCCTGTCGGCACCATGGCTGCCTGCCGTATCAGATCGCCGGCCCGCTGCTCGAGCGGCGGACTCGTTGGGTCGTGGTCGCTCCAATGCTCGTGAATCGGGCTGCTGTCGTTCATGGGGCCTCCCTCCTCTCGATGCGCTCGAGCTCGCGCAGAAACTGGGCCCGTGCTCGGCGCAGTCGCACCCAGATTGTGGCCAACTTCATTCCCGTCAGCTTCGCGACATCCTCGCCCGACATCGACTCCATTTCGAACAGAATCAGCACGCTCCGATACTTCTCGTCCATCCTGTCCAGGATCCGGTAGACGAGCTCGACCGACTGCTGGCGCTCGATCGACTCGACCGGGCTGGTCGTCGAGGAATTGAGGGCACGTCCAGCTTCCTCGGCGCGGTGCAAACCGAGCCAGCGCAACTTGCGGTCTCTGCGCCGCCGGTCAAACACGATGCGCTCGGTGATACGGTACAGCCAGGTCGTTATCTTGGCATCGCCGCGAAATTCATGCAGCCGGCGCTGAACCACCATGAAGACCTCATGGACCATGTCTTCAATGTCGGAATGCGGCCCGGCCAGCCGCGCAATCCAGTGCATCACATCGGGCGCATGGACTCGGTAGATTCCGTCGAGGTCGAGCGGAGCCACGTACTCGTTCGCTGCCACAGTGGACTCGGCGCAGTTCATTCCGCCAGTCTCGTGTCGGTCGAGTTCGGAACCTTTCATCATAAACGTCCTAGGCTTGCACCCAGGATCACATTGATGTGCAGGGCCGGCAACTCGTAGCCCATGGACGGGATGCCTTCGATTCGCAGCGTCGTGCGATGCGGCCAGCCTGAGGCGGCGATTTCCAGCCAAAATGCGTGTCGGCGACCGCAGAGCAGCGCACGTACACCGGCCCCGGCGCCGACGTCCATACCGAAGTCGCTGAGATCGTTGGGATAGCCTGACCCAGCCGCGACTGCGGCAGCCAGCAACGCCTCGGCGTGCAGGTCGATGCGCAAACGCCCCCCGCCAGCGCGAAAACGCGGCCCAGCTTGAAATTCGGCTCGCGTCCAACGCGCGTTGCCCAGGCCGATCGGCGACGTGCGCAGCCAGTCAACTTGAAGGGCCGCTCGCAAACCCCAGCGCCAACCAGCCGGAGAGCCCGTGCCTTGCAAGGCCAGTGTCGGCGCAAGGAACGACGCCCACGACAGGCCAGCCCCAGCGCCAAGGTCGAAGACTGCCGACGGTGGAAGAAACGGCGGTGCAGGTGGGGGCAGCGGATGTGGCGGTGGTGGCGGTGGCGGCGGCAACTCTGGCGGCGGTGGCGCCGGCGGCGGCTCTTGGCGCGGGCTGGGAGAGTGAGGCGGGGGGAGTCGTGGCGGGGGCAACAAGTGGATGGGCGGAGATTGACGATTGAGCTCGGGCGAAGGAACCAGCGCCGGCCTGAACTCGGCCTCCCACGCCGCGACTACGGCGGCGACCGCTGCAGCGAGATCCCGACACGACGCCGAGGCCGCGAGGTGGCGTTCTCCGAGCAACCCACCGTCATCGCGCCGCAACTCGATCCTGATTGTCTCACCCTCGGTCGACAACACCGCACGATCCGGCGACGTGCCCTCGGCGGCGTCAGGAAGTAGCCGCCGCAGTCTTTCGGCGACCTCAGCGGGATCAGGACAGGTAGCCGTTCCCGAGACCGTCACCATGGGATGCGCCAGCAGCAGCACCAGCAGGGTCTGGGCGATCACGACCACCCCGTGGGTCGCCGAACCGTCGGCCAGTGAGCTGCTTCTTCCACGTCTCAGAGTTAGCGCGCACAGGCCGGCACGGTCAACGGGTGAAGCACAAGGTCGGCCGAGACGGGCCCAACGCATCGGCCCATCAAGAAAGGTGAAAGTTTTCTCACCTGACAAACACTGGCAGCCAAGGAGCCACAATGATCGCGACAAGAACTTCCCGTCTGGCCACGCTGATTGGGTTGGGCCTGGTCCTGGGTTGCAGTTCCCCCGGAGGCGGTGTTTCCGGATCAGGAGGCACCACAGGATCTGGCGGCAAACCGGGCACTGGCGGCACATCGGACGCTGGAGGCGTCCAGGGTTCGGGCGGCACCGCCAGCAGCGGTGGAATAGTCAACGGCGCCTCAACTGGTAGCAGCGGAGCGACGGCGACAGGCGGTGAGACAACTAGCATTGGTGGCACGACAGATACAGGTGGCGCGACGACTGGTAGTGGCGGCGGCGTGAGCAGCGGTGGCACGGCTGGCGGCGGTGGAGCGACGGCGACAGGCGGCTCCACGAATGGCAGCGGCGGACGCACGGGCTCAGGTGGCGCGACAACGGGTAGCGGCGGACGCGCCGGCTCAGGTGGCCCCACGACTGGCAGTGGCGGACGCTCGGGTTCAGGTGGCGCGACGATTAGCAGTGGCGGACGCACAGGCTCAGGTGGCACCACGTTGGCCAGCGGGGGAACGCAAGGGTCCGGGGGACAAGTCACGGGCGGGCGTACCGGCTCGGGAGGTGTGCAGGGCACCGGCGGCACGCCAGGCACCGGCGGCTCGACCTCCACGGGCGGCACGCTAGGCACCGGCGGCTCGTCAAGCACCGGCGGCTCGACCTCCACGGGCGATCTTGTCAACCCCGCTCCCGGCAGCAAGTTCTTCATCGGCGCGAACTTTTGGAACGAGGGATGGGAACCAGCGAGCGACTTCTTCTCCAGCAACGTCAACTGGGCAACGACAACCAACCCATGGAACCCCACGCTGCTGACCGACCTTGCGCCCTATGCACACGTTCTGCGGTTCATGGACTGGAACAGAACCAACGACCAAGTCGCTGGCAGTTGGGCAGCGCGCGCCCAGCCCAACGTGGCGCCGGGAGATCGCGGCGTGGCCTACGAATGGCAGATTGATCTGTGCAACCGCGCTCACGTCGACTACTGGATCAACGTTCCCACGCTTGCCGACGATGACCACGTGACCAAGCTCGCGCAATTGATTCAGCAGAAATTGGATCCAAGTCTGCGCATCTACATCGAGTACTCGAACGAAGTGTGGAACGGCGGGTTCCCGCAAGCGACCTACGCCGACAACCAAGGCGTGGCGGCGAACATGCCCGGCATGAATCAGTGGTACAAAGGGTGGGCCTGGTATGTGTACCGCGCGGTGCAGATCTTCCAGGGTTTCGAGGCTGTGTTCGGCAAGAACAGCCCACGCCTGGTCAAAGTCCTCTCAGGCCAGGCCGGCTACACGGGCGATGCGAGCAATCCGGCGCCGGTCTGCGCATGGCATCTGCAGTCGCTGGCCGACAAGACAGTCAACCCACAGAGCGAAACCATCAACGCTTACGCGATTGCGCCGTACTTCGGAGGCACAGACACCACCGCGCTCGCCAGTGATATCCCGGATGAAGCGACGCTGGTGCAGAATCACGTCGCGTGTTTGAAGGGCACGGGCATTCCCCTGATTAGTTACGAGGGAGGGCAGGACTCGTACGCGGCGACCAGTTGCACCGCGGTCGCTACCGATCCGGCGATGACCAACTTGTATGTCACATATTTGAACTCCATGATGTCGGCGGGACTGTTGGGCCCGTTCATGCAGTACACGCATGTCGGCAATTGCTGGGGGCTGAAGATGGCGACCGGCGATAGCAATACCAAGGCGCCAAAGTACCAAGGCGTGCTCAATTGGCTGGCCGCTCACCCGTAGATGCAGTTCCTGCTCAACGGACACCGGCAGACGAGGAGACAGAATGATCGCAGCAAAGACGTCCCGTTCGGCCACGCTGATTGGTTTGTGCCTGGTCCTGGGTTGTAGTTCTGGCGGGGGCGGTGGTGTTTCGGGATTGGGGGGCACCACCGCAGGGTCGGGCGGCACGAATGAGTCGGGTGGCAAGCAAGGACCTGGTGGCGCACCTGACACTGGTGGCGTCCAGAACCCGGGCGGCACCACAGGCAGCGGCGGCTCGCCTGGCAGCGGCGGTGCGACCGCTTCAGGTGGCGCGACAACTGGCGGCGGTGGTGCGACGGCTTCAGGTGGCGCGACAATGGGCAGCGGTGGTGTAACGGCTTCAGGTGGTGCAACGTCGGCCAGCGGTGGAACCCAGGGCTCCGGAGGACAGGGCACGGCTGGGCGTAATGGCGCGGGCGGCACGACGGGCGCAGGCGGCACACAAGGCGCGGGCGGTGCGACGGCTTCAGGTGGCACAACCGCCGGCACTGGTGGACGCGCAGGTTCAGGTGGTGCAACGTCGGCCAGCGGAGGAACGCAAGGCTCCGGAGGACAGGGCACGGCTGGGCGCTCTGGCACGGGCGGTGCGACGGGCACAGGCGGGCGTACTGGCACGGGCGGTGCGACGGGCACAGGCGGCACACAAAGCACGGGCGGAGCGACGACCGGCAGCGGCGGGGCGCAGGGCTCGGGCGGGACAACGGGAAGCGCGACCCGTCCCAGCTACAACATGGGAACGGGATTTTTCGTGCTGAACGGAAAGCTCTACGACGCCAACGGCGTGGAGTTCAGGATCCGGGGCGTCGACCGGAACCACTACGACATGGATGCGCCAGGAATCCCGAAGACGCACGCCAACACGGAGCGCACGGTGCTTTTCTTCAACGGGGAATGGGGCAGCACCATGACCCGCAACGTCCAGGTCATGCAGCAAGACATGATCAACAATCACATCGTTCCCATGCCAGGCAACTGGGAGGGAACCTGTGACGAGAGTACGGCGACCCTCACCACCATCGTCGACCGCTGGGTCGCTCAGGTGTCCACCTACAAGGCGCTGGACAAGTACATGATCCTCAACATCGCCAACGAGTGGGGCCCCAGCGACAGCACCGTTTGGCGCGACTCATACGTCACCGCCATCCAGCGCCTGCGTACCGCCGGGTACACCTGCACCATCTCCGTCGACTCGGGAGGCTGCGGACAGGACAACGCCGACCTGGCGAAGTACGCACAGGCCGTATTCGACGCGGACCCACAGAAGAATGTCATCTTCGACCAGCACATCTACGGCAACTGGGGCCTAGACGCCCAGAAGCAGAGCTGGCAGCAGGGCCTCATCGCCGGGTTCGACGCACTGGTGGCGACGGGCCTTCCGGTGATCATCGGTGAGTTCGGC
>PMLB01000181.1:0-194 GCA_003158735.1 Myxococcales bacterium
TGGCGTGAGCACGGACGCTCGCACCGCCGACCTGCACGTCCTTGTCCTCCCCCAGGGGGCGCATCTCAATGCGGGCGCCCATGTTGTGAAAGCTTTGCACGGGGAAGAACTGGGCCGCCATCTGGCGCTCAAGCACGTCTTCCAGGAGACGCTCGCCGCGGCTGCCGCCGTACACGGTGAAGTTGTTGCCCGGG
>PMLB01000181.1:262-585 GCA_003158735.1 Myxococcales bacterium
CAGGCGAACCGAAACGCAGGCGGTGTTGCCGCCGTAGCGCACGGTGCCCGGCCCCGGCGAAGGGATGGAACCACGCACGCCCCAGAAGGTGACGTCCATCATCCCTTCCCCAGGGCCAAGTCCAGCCCCTCGAATCCCGCGACGATGTCCAACTTGGGTGTTGTCACCTTCGCCTCCTTGCGCGTGGAAGCCAGCAGGGCGTCTATTTCAGTGTCCGAACGATCCGGCGCGTGATGGTACAGCGCCAGTGTCCGGGCGCCCGCATCGCGACAGATTTCCACCGCATCCGAGGGCCGCGAGTGGCCGTAGTGGGGTGTCTGGCG
>PMLB01000181.1:596-7125 GCA_003158735.1 Myxococcales bacterium
GACAGGGCATAGGCCGTGGCGATGTAGGGATGGTTGAGGCGAGCGCAGGACACCACCACATCGTTGATTTCGAAGTGCGCCCCATCGTGAAGCTCGCGGAAGGCCACATCGGCGCGCGCCTTGTGAAAGGGCACCGGGAAGAATGGAGAATCGACCTGCAAGGAGAGCACGCTGCGCAGGTTCTGGTCGTCGCGCTGGCGGGCGTACACGAAGAGCTTGTTGCCAGCGCGGTAGAAGGGAGCAAAGAACGGCAGGCCCTGGATGTGGTCCCAGTGGGTGTGGCTGATGAGGAGGTGGGCCGCTCCCTTGCCTGACTCGAACTCGCCGCGCATCAACTCCTTGCCCAGACGGCGGATGCCCGTGCCGGCGTCGATGATGATGCGGGTTCCGGCGGCGGAGCTGACCTCGACGCACGACGTGTTGCCGCCGTAGCGCTCGGTTCGCGGCCCCGGGACGGGCAAGGAACCCCTGACTCCCCAGAATCGGATTCTCATGTTCAGGCGGGGCTCCCGTGCATGGCTGCAGAAAATTCTATCACAGCGGCGGAATCCGCGCGCGTCGTTGAAGGGATCTTTGAAGCGCTATTCGACGACGTGCACGCGTATGCTCGACTTGCCCCAGCCGATTCCAAACGAGAACGCCAAGCTGGGCACCCACGAACTTCCACCGACCGTCGCTAGCAAGGTGGAGTCATAGGTGTTGCGGTGAACCGTGTAGAACGGGAGCGTGGCATCGGCTTGTAGGAACATCCTGATGGTGCTGGCGCGCAGGAACTCGTAACCCACGGAGAGCTCCCCTTGTAGCCCGCTCCCGGTGTACGTCTGGAACGAGGTCGACCCAGTGCCCGTCGCGTTGCCAGCGGCCGCTGCCATTCCCCAACTAAGCCCAGCACCCAAATAGAGTGATTGGCCCGCGGTCGGACTAAGGAAGTAGAGGCCCATGATCTTGGCCCAGTCGCCAGTAACCGTCGCCGACCCCGAGCTGTTGTTGTTGTTCCCGATCATCAAGTTCAGAAACGAAAGCTCGATGCCAAGCTCGTCCAGTTCGTAGCGATAGCCAAAGCCGAAAGCCACACCGTGGCCCGTGGTCGGGCCCAGCGCAAGACCGTAGCCGATGCGCAGGTACCACAAGGAATCCGCCTCGACCCGATTGGGAGCCTGCTGGGCCGAGGTGACATTGCTGCGATCAACGGTTCCATTGCTGGCATTCATCGGGCGACCGGAAATCAGCGAGCGGACCATCTGGCTGTAGACCGCCGGCACGTCCTCAAGCGAACGCGCCGTCGCCTGACGGTAGCCCTTTGGCCCCTGCATGAAGACCGTGATGCTGTTGCCGAGCTTGATGTGATACACGCGATAGGTCTCGGTGCAGTTCTGCACGTCGACCTGCACTCCCTGGTCCCGCAGAGCTTGCTCCAGCAGTGCTTTGCTCGCTTTTCGATCCCCCTCGGACAGCGTGTCCTGGGAGGTATCAACCTGGACGCAAACCGACGCGAACGAGGGGCGTCCAACCAGAGCCGCCAGTAGCAGAGTCGTAAGGAAGGCTAGATGTTTCTTCATAGCCCAGATCCCACCAGATCAATCGCCCGGCGTCAATCCGGGTATAGGGTATCGGCGACAGATTGTGCGCTATCGGACATTCAGCGACGTGATGACACGTGGAGAAAGGTGGGTCTGTTCCGCGCATGCGCCCACTCCCCGTGATCGCTACTTGAGATTGGGCACCGTGTCGCGCGTGACGCAAAGAGGGCAGTTGTATGCGGTCGTAATCGAGGTGTTCGATTTCTGCGAGACTGCCCAGACGCTGAAGAGGGAACCCAGCCCACTGACAGGAGGGATTTGTCGAAATTCGGGCGGACTCTAGCCTTCGCTCCACCCCACCCACGAAGCTCGGGTTCATTCCAACAGCGTCTTGATGAGCGCGAAGTATTCGGTGCGGCTGTAGGCCTGGTTGAGGATGTGGAACTCCTTGTGGGCCAGACCCACGCAACCGGTGCAGTAGGTGCAGTCGCTGCACGAGGCGCAGTGGACGAGATAGGCCGAGCCGGTGCAGCCCTGCGAGTCCCGGCAGTGCGAACAATCGTGGCAGCCGGTGCAGCGCAGGCAATGCGAGCTGCCTGTGGTGGCCTCACATCCTGTGCAGTGGGTGCAGCGGTAGCAGTTGGTACAGCCCGAGCAGAACATGCAGCGCAGACAGCCCCGGCAGTCGTCACTGCGGAAGCTGCCTGCGTTGGTTTCGGTCACGCCGGCCTCGCGGCGCAGGCGTTGCAACTCGGCTTGAAACTCGGTGCGGGTCATGGTCCGCGACTATACTGCCGAACCCATCGGGTCGCATGACCATGAAGGTCGACGGGCGCCGATCGACTTCCTATAATCCGCGCCGCCATGTCCGACGAAAAGCCAAGCCCAGTCGCCAAACCCCGCAAGCTGTCCAGGCTAGCGCGCGTGCGCAACATCGGCATCGTGGCCCACATCGACGCGGGCAAGACCACGGTCACCGAGCGCTTCCTGTATTACGCCGGCCGCATCCACAAGATCGGCGAGGTGCACGACGGCGAGGCGCAGATGGACTGGATGGCGCAGGAACGCGAGCGCGGCATCACCATCACCGCAGCAGCCACCACCCTGGAATGGAAGCGGGCGGGCGAGACGCACGAGATTCACCTCATCGATACCCCCGGACACGTGGACTTCACCATCGAGGTGGAGCGCTCGCTGCGCGTACTCGATGGCGCGGTGGTGGTGTTCTGTGGCGTATCCGGCGTCGAGCCGCAGTCTGAAACCGTTTGGCACCAGGCCGACCAGTTTCACGTGCCCCGCCTGGCGTTCATCAACAAGATGGACCGACCTGGGGCGGACTTTCAGGCCGCGGTCGACGAAATTCGCACGCGCCTGGGGGCGCGGCCGGTGCCGGTCCAGCTTCCCATCGGCGCCGAGGACCATTTCGCCGGCGTGGTGGATCTGGTGCGCGAGCGCGCCATCTTCTTCTCCGGCGCAGAAGATGATCCGCCGCGCGAGGACAGCGTGCCCTCGTCCATGGCCGAAGCGGTGGCTGCCGCGCGCGACAAGCTGGTGGAAGCCGCGGCGGACTTCGACGACGGCATCGCGGCCGCCTATCTCGAAGGCAAGCCGGTGGAGACAGCCGCGCTGGTGGCGGCCCTGCGTAGGGGCACGCTCGCTTGCAAGTTGGTTCCGGTGCTGGCCGGCTCGGCCCTGCGCAACAAGGGCGTGCAGCCCTTGCTCGATGCCGTCTGCGACTTTCTGCCCTCGCCCACCGAGGTGCCGCCCATCACCGGGCACGTGCCCGGTCGCGACGAAGTGGTCACGCGAATTTCCGACGACAGCGCACCCTTTTGCGCCCTGGCCTTCAAGGTGGCTATGGACGAGGGACGCAAGACGGTGTACCTGCGCATCTACTCGGGCGTGCTGAAAGCGGGCGACGAAGTGCAGAACCCGCGCACCCGGCGCAACGAAAAGATCACCCGGCTCTTCTCCGTCCATGCCAACCGACGCGAGCGCATCGAGCGCGCGGGCGCGGGCACCATCGTGGTGGCCATGGGCCTCAAGGACGCGGGCACGGGCGACACCATCTGCTCGCCCAAGGCGCCCATCCTGCTTGAGCGCATCTCCGCGCGCGAGCCGGTCATCGCCCGCGCCATCGAGCCCAAGACCCAGGCGGAGAAAGAGAAGCTCGACTTCGGCCTGGCCAAGCTGGCCGACGAGGATCCCACCTTCCGCAGCGGCGAAGATCCGGAGACGGGCCAGACCATCATTCGGGGCATGGGCGAGCTCCACCTCGACATCGTGGTGGACCGTCTGCGCCGCGAGTACGGCGTGGACGCCCATGTGGGCCGGCCGCAGGTCGTGTACCGCGAGACCTTGGCCAAGGCGGCCGAGGCCGAGGCGCGCTTCGAGCGAGAGATCGAGGACGAGAAGTTGTTCGGACAGGCCCGGGTGCGGGTGGCACCGCGTCCGCGCGGCAGTGGCAACCATGTCAGTCTGGCCCTGGCCAAGGTCGAGTCGCTACCGGGCGCGCCCCGGATCCCGGACACACCGCGCGCCATCCTCGATGCCGCTCTCGAAGGCGCCACCGAAGCCATGCGCTCCGGGCCGGAAGGCTATCCCTTTGAGGACATCGAGGTATCTGTCATCGGCATCGAGTACCGACCCGATGCCTCCACCCCCGCCGGCCAGAGGGCCGCGGTGGGCGAGGCCTTGCGTCTGGCCTCGCGCGAGGCGGGCACGCGCCTGCTCGAGCCCATCATGAAGGTCGAGGTCACCGCGCCCGAGGCCAACGTGGGCGGCGTGGTCGGCGATCTCAACGCGCGCCACGCGCGCATCGAGGACGTGGGCGTGCGCGGCGCCCAGCGCCTGATTATCGCCAAGGTGCCGCTGCGTCGCATGTTCGGGTACTCGACCGACCTGCGCTCGGCCACGCAGGGCCGCGCCAACTACACCATGCAGTTCGAAACCTACGACGTCTGCGAGTGAGTCTTGGGCACGGTTCGGTGCTAGGCTTCGCGCCAGTGAGGGAACGCTTGAGCACGAACACTGGACTTGTGCTGGTTTTGATCATCGGCGTGGGCCTTGTTGGCTGCGGGTCGGGCAGCCGCAGCGGTGCCGACAGTCTGGCTGCGCTCCCCGACGGCGCGACGGCCCTTCCTGATGGCGTGACAGCTGGCGCCGAGGCGGCCGTGCCTGCTGATGCCAGTTCCGCCACCGATGCAGCAGTCTCGCCGGACATGGTAGTCGCTGCTGCCGATGCGGCAGCCTCATCGGCCGACGCCAGCCTGGATATGGCTGCCACGCCTCTTGATGTTCTCGCGCCCCCCGACAGCCTGCCAGACGCTGAGGCGGAGGAGGCGGCCGTCCGAATGGATGCGGCCGAGGCGCCAGGCGCTCCGGATGCCGCTGGCTTCGAGGCTGCCAAACCCGCCGACGCCGCGCCGGTGGACACAGCCAGGCCGGCGACCGACCTCGCGCCGGCTACGCTGGGAGAGCTCTCGCCCCAGCAGCTCCACGCCGCCCTGGCCAACAAGGACTTCTTGCTCATCGATGTCCACACGCCCAACGTCGGCAGCATTCCAAGCACCGATGCGCGCATCGCCTATGGCGACATTCCTGCTCTGGTTGCCTTCATCGGCCCCGATCTCGATACCAAGGTCGTGCTGACCTGTCTTATGGGCGGCATGAGCAGGTCGGCGGGCAACGCCCTGGTTGCCCTTGGCTATCGCAACATCAGTGAACTGACCGGCGGCATGAACGCGTGGACCGCGGCCGGCTATTCGCTGGTTCACCTCGACGGCGGGCTCTAGGGGGAGCAGCGTGGCCTCTGATGCGAAAGCCTTGCGTGCGGCGATAGCGGCCCTACTGCGGGCAGCGGGACGCGACGTGGACAAGGATCCCGATCTGGTGCGTACCCCCGAGCGCGTGGCCGAGGTGTGGCAGCGCGAGTTTCTCGCGGGCTACGACATGGATCCAGCGCGGATTCTTGGCGAGCCAGTGTTGGGCGAGGCTGACCCTGACGGGGTGGTGGTGGGCGGCCTGCGCTTTCATGCCATGTGTCCCCACCATCTTCTTCCCTATCGTGGGGTCGCGCATGTGGCCTATTTGCCGGCGGGAAAGCTAGTGGGCTTCGGCCGCCTGGCCGATCTGGTCGAGTGTTTCACCAAGCGTCTCACCCTGCAGGAACGGGCCACCCACCAGATCGCCGAGGCTCTGTGGCGCGGCCTGGGCGCGCGCGGCGCGGGCTGCGTGATTGAGGCCGAGCAGCTTTGCTTGGCCCTGCCGGGCGAGCGCCACGATCAATCCGGCGTAGTGACGAGTGCTTTCGTGGGCGAGATGCGCGGGCGGCCCGACCTCAAGGCGCGGCTGCTGGCAGCGGGGAACTTGGGCGGGCGCGTGCGATGAGCCCAGGCAAGCTGGCCGGCCAAGTGGCGGTGGTCACCGGCGCCTCGCGGGGCATCGGCCGAGCCATCGCCGTGCTGCTGGCCAGCGAGGGCGCAGCCGTGGCGGGATGCGCACGCCAGGTGAACAAGGGTAACTTTGTCGACGATCTCGATCCCGCGCAGCACGCGCGCCATCTGGTCACCGCTTGCGATGTGCGACTCCGCGGAGACGTCATTCGCTTCCGCGACTTGGTGCTGGCCCGCCTGGGCGCGCCCGACATCCTGGTGAACAACGCCGGCATCGTGGCGCGGGCAAGCATCGAGACCCTGCCCGAGGAAACCTGGGACGACGTGTTGGCCACGAACTTGAAGAGCATCTTCCTGGTGACTCAGGCGTTCTTGCCCAGCCTGCGCGGTCAGGGTCGCGCACGCATCATCAACATCGCGTCGATCGCCGGCCGTCGCGGCACGCCGCTTTTGGGCGCGTACTGCGCGGCCAAGCACGGCGTAGTCGGCCTGACGCGGGCGTTGGCCGAGGAGTTGCGGCCGGACGGCATCGCCGTCAACGCCGTTTGCCCTGGATCGGTCGACACCGCGATGCTCGCCCAGGGGCTGCCTGGCGCCAAGCCCGAGATGACGCCG
>PMLB01000087.1 GCA_003158735.1 Myxococcales bacterium
ACAGGGGCTTATTGTGCCACGCGAAGCAGATCTTGTGCCACTGATTTCACGGCGTTGCAGGGAACAGGCCGGTCGCGCAAGCACCGCCCCTGCACACAGGGATTTCAGGCGAAATCGTGAAGCAGACCCCCGTGCAGGATAGTGCCGCAGCCAGGCCGAGCGGCTATACTGAACGCCAACTCATGCGAATTGCGGCAGTGATAGCGGGCCTGGTGCTTGCCTCTGCGTCCGGCGCAGCAGCGAAGGGCGGGGAGGCCGTGTGCAAAGCTAACTCGGATTGCGTGCTGGTCCCGGACGACTGTTGCGGCTGCACGGGTGGCGGGAAACAGAAGGCGCTTCCCAAGAAGGACAAGGCCGGCGCCGAGCGGGCGCGGCAGGCGCGCTGTGCGGGCACTCTGTGCGCAGAAGTGATGTCGCAGGATCCTTCTTGTGCGGCCACGTCGGCGATCTGCAAGGAGGGCAAATGCACCCTAGGTTCATGAAACTCTCGGCCGTTGCAGGGGGCGCCCTGTGCTCAGCGCTGCTTGCCTGCGTCGTGCACGACGACACGAACTTCCCAAATCCACCGCAGCCAGGCGACGCAGCTTCTCCCACGCGCATCGTGGTCGACTCAGGCGTGGTGACCTTTTCGGACGATGACGGCGGAAGCGTTCAAGTTGGCGGCGCCGGCGGGGAAATCACGCCTGACGCTCGGGCTCTGCCCGATTCGTCGTCCGATCTCGCGGCAGCGGATGTGGCGGGTATTGGATCAATCTGTGACCTCTTCGGGACAAACCGCACCTATTGCGGGACGGGAAACGGATGTTACCCGAGCCTGGCGAATGGCACCGGGACCTGCCAGGCCCAGGGAAACCGCTATCTCGCCCCAGGAGCGCAGTGCACCCTCACTACCGATCCGACCGCCCTCGCATGTGGCCCGCAGCTGATCTGCAACCCGGCGGAATACTCCTGTGTGAACTTCTGCCACTACACCGGGTCGACCACGATGGTCAACGCGGACTGCGGTGGCAGCATCGGGGGCCAGTGCGTGAAGTGGGCGGGGTCAGACACCATCGGCTACTGCAACTGATCGGGGGCCGATCAGGCCGGGATCACCGCGCGCTCGCGGCCAGCGCGCGCACCAGGATGACCGCATCGACCACGGCCAGGCCGAGCGACAGTCCATGCTCGAGCAGCGGCTCAGACGCGATTGACTTGCGTGGCACATAGCCGGCCTTCTCTAAGCGCGGGTAGAGAGACAGCACAGCCGCCGTGCCGGCACCGGAGGGAAACAGATCCAAGCCCATGGCGGCTTCCTGGCACGCGCCCGCCACGGAAAGGGCCCGCCAGGGTTGCATCCCGATTTTCCAGGTCGCATCGAGATCGAGAAACGGAAAGCTGGAATCGACCTTCCAGCAGATGGCGCGGCTGCACTCTCCGGCGGCTTTGGCCGGGCTGACCTGGCGCCAGCCCGGCAGGGCTTGCCAGGTCTGGGGTTGGCCGACTAGGCCCGCAGCGACGCCCACGGCCAGTCGTGACAGAGCAAGAACCTGCACCAGCGCCAAACGGCCGTTGCCGCGGCTGCGAACGGCGGCCAGCAGAGCGGGCGCTTGCACTCCTGCGCCCGCCAGGCGGGCCAGGCCGCCCCCATCAAGCTCTGACGGCTCTGGCGGCGACGGCGGCGGAAGCGGCTGCCGTCGTACGTCCGGCGCGTCGCCCACGCGTTCGGCCTGCAGGCGCAACGCGCGCAACATGACATAGAAAGACGCTGCTGCCAGGCCCGGCTCGGCCAGGGGGTTGCGTTTGACCATGCGCCGGGTGATCCAGTTCACGTCGCGCAGATTTGCGGTGGCGTCCATTGACAGCAAGGTCGTGCCCGCCGGCTCTGCGCTGGCGGAGAGCCGGACCAGACCGGGTGAGAAATCCCCCTCCATGACGATGAGGTCGGCGCCCGTGGGTGTGGGCTGCAGCCACAGCTTGCCTTCGAGATTCCACAGCGGAACCTCCAGCTCCCAGGCCACCATTCCTTCTCGCGGCCGACCGGACCCCGTGCGACGCCTGTCCGCCTCTTCGAACTCCAGCCGGCGGAGGGAAGGCAGGGCGGACCGGTAGGCCGCCAGATCAACCAGCATGGCGCGCACGTGGCTGACCGAAGCGGCCACCCGGGTGGCCAAGAGCAGGCGCGTGGGCCGGCGGTTGGGATCGGCCAGCACCACCAGGTCAGCGTCGCCAAGAACGTCGAGCGCTGCCGTCAGCTCGTTGGGCGAGGCCGCGCGCAACTCCCCGGCCACACCCCTGCCCGGCGCCAACAAGCACACCAGGACTGCCAGCAAACACGCTGTCTTTGTGATGACTGAACCCAAGCACCAGCGACTGTCGACCGACGAACGTCGACTGTCAACCCGCGGCTTCCCCTGTGTCTCCTGCTTCACGGATCGCGATATCCCTTAGCATCCGGCCGACAAGGCCCTCCGGGCACTCGGACCTGCCCACCCTGCCACCTGCCCCCGCGGCTTCGCCGCGCCTTCGCCGGGCTGCTGNNACCGACACGGCCAGCGGCCCCGGGCCGCGTGGGCGCAGGCGAGCTTAGCTCGCCGAAGCCCGCCGCGGGAGGTGCGGAACCCTTCCAGGGTTCTGCAGTGTGTCGTCGGCCGTCGTCACCTCGGTGCCCCAGCCGGAACTTAGCTAGTCCTTCTCGACCATCTGATCGTAGAAAGCCAAATACTCGTCTTTGTGCTCGCTCTCGCGCGCGGCAATGGCCGCACGTGGATGTTCATTGAGCATGCCGGTGATGAGGTACGGGATGCTGTAGCCCCAGTCCAGGTTCTTGGCCAAGGGCACGAAATGTTTTTCGATGCACTCGATGACCGGGCGCAGGTGGAACTTGGGGTTCTTGAGGAATGCCAGCAGCAGCTCGAGCGCGCAGTTGCCCGCGCCGCGCCCCAGCCCGGCGATGGTGGCGTCCAAGCGGTCGGCGCCCACGATCAGCGCCTCGACGGTATTGGCGTAGGCCAGCTGCATGTTGTTGTGGGCATGGATGCCCACGTGTTTCCCGGTTCCGTCCAGCGCCGCCAAGAAGCCCAGCACCAGGTCGTGAATCTGTTCGGAGTAGAGCGCGCCATTGCTGTCGACCACGTAGACCGTATCGACCGGGCTCTTGGCCAGCGCCGCCAGCGCTTCCTCCAGCTCGCGGTCCTGGACCTTGGAAATGGCCATCAGGTTGAGCGTGGTTTCGTAGCCCTTGTCGTGGGCGTCCTTGATCATGTCGAGCGCGCCCGGGACCTGGCTGATGTAGCAGGCCACGCGCACGCAATCGATGACGCTCTTGTCCTTGGGCAGGATGTCGGTGTGGTAGTCGGTGCGATCCACGTCAGCCATCACCGAGAGGCGAATCGGACGCGGCCCCTCGCCCACGATGCGGAGGAGCATATCCTCGTCGCAAAACTTCCAGGCCCCGTGTTCACCCGGCGCGAAGATGCGCTTGGAGCCTTTGTACCCCAGCTCGCAGTAGTCCACGCCAGCCGCCACGCAGGTGTCATACACAGCCTTGACGAAAGTCTCGTCGAACTGGTGGTCGTTCATCAGACCGCCGTCGCGGATGGTGCAATCCATGATCTTAATGTCGGGGCGAAAGGTCACCCAGTTTCCTTTCGCGTCCACGTGTTTTCGGTGCAGCATCGTATAGGCCTTTGCTAGAGGCTGTTTAATAGCACGTCCGACGCGTGCGCGCCGCTGCGGCTGGTTCCAGCTCACGGATGCGAAGCGGGTGCCGCGCCGGCCAGCACATTGGCGACGTACACGATCACGCAGGTGATGTTGTCGTCGCCGCCGCGCTCGTTGGCCAGGGTGACCAGGGCCGAGCCGGCTTCGCCGTAGAAATGTCCGCTGAGCACGACACCCAATTCCTCGGCGGAAAAGTAGTTGCACAGGCCGTCCGAGCAAAGAAGGAAGCAGTCGCCGGTTTCCACCAACATGGTCAGGATGTCGGGCGAAGCGCCGGCTTCGAAGCCCACTGAGCGCGTGATGATGTTGCGAAAGCGGGAAACCATGATGTCGTCAGCAGAGACCAGGCCCGCGCGCACCTGTTCCTGAACCCACGAGTGATCCTCGGTGAGCTGGCGCGCCCGCCCGTCGCGGAAGAGATACGCGCGCGAGTCCCCCACATGACACACGGTTACGCTGCCACCGTGGAAGCACAGGCCGGTCAGCGTGGTGCCCATGCCCGCGTAGTTCGGCTCGGCCTGAGCGCTCTCGAAGATCGCCTTCGACGCAACGGCGGTTGCTTCCCTCAGGGCTTGCGCCATGGCGTCGGACTCCATCTCCGCTCGTGAGCCGTTCGCCAGACGCGCGGTCATCTCGCGTTCCAGGATTTCGACCGCCATGTGACTGGCACGCTCTCCCCCAAGGTGTCCGCCCATTCCGTCGGCCACGGCGTAGAGCTGCAACTCATCGCTGCACAGAAAGCTGTCCTCATTGTGCTCGCGCTTGCGGCCTACGTCGGTGACGGCCCAGCCTCTGGGTTTCATGTCGCTTTCACCAGTATAGACCGTTGAGAGATTTACGGCGTCGGAGATGGTGGTGTCGCGGACGGAGGCGTCTGGGGTGGCGGCGTTTCAAGGGGGCGGGGCCTGGGGTGTCGCCGGGAAAGGCATCTTGAAGCTCTTGGGTGTCACGCGGCTCTCGATGATAAACTGGACCCGGCTGGAGCCGGCGCTGACGTTGCCCAGTTTGAGCCTCTTGGCGTCAACACCGTGGGCCGCAAGGGTCTTGGCCACCTCCTGGGCGCGCCCTCGCATGGTGCCTTCGTTCACGCCGTCGGCGCGCACGTCGATTCGGACGCGGGCCAGTTCAGTGTGTCCGCGCATGACCATGGCCACCAGCTTGACGACGCTGATGCCCGCGGGACTGAGCTCGGTCTGACCGGGCAGGAAGGTGATGCGCTCGATGATGTCGATCTTGTCCTCACGAAGCACGACGATGGGCGCGCCTGGGTCAGGGCAGCCGTCGTCGTCCCGGTAACCATTGAGGGTCTCCGGTTCATTGGGACACTTGTCTTGCTTGTCCGGGATCCCGTCCTTGTCATTGTCCAGGTCGGGGCACCCATCGTTGTCTTCGAAACCGTCCATGTCTTCGGGGTCGTTGGGGCAAGCATCGTAAATATCGGGGACACCGTCGTTGTCGTTGTCGGGGTCAGGGCAGCCGTCCTCATCCTGGAAGCCGTCCTTGTCCTC
>PMLB01000422.1:0-2969 GCA_003158735.1 Myxococcales bacterium
TCCGGGCAGCCGTCCTCGTCTTCAAAGCCGTCGAAGTCCTCGGGATCGTCGGGGCACTTGTCCACATCATCCGGAATGCCGTCGCCGTCGCGATCGTGGATCTTGTGCTCGGGACAACCGTGGTTGCTCTCGGGCCCTGGCTCGTTGGGGCAATTGTCCAGTTCGTCGGGTATGCCGTCCTTGTCATTGTCGAGATCGGGACAACCGTCCTCATCCTCGAAGTCGTCGTAGTCCTCTGGATCGTCGGGGCACTTGTCCACGTCGTCCTTGATGCCATCACCGTCCCGATCGCCCATGCCAGGCTCGAAGATGAATCCCACGAACAGACGGCCCTTGGCCGCCCCGTACGAGCTGGGCATGATCTGGTAGCCGCCGCCGGCCTCGAAGAACGAGTTAGCGGCCAGGTACAGCTTGATGCCCGCAATGGCTTCACCGCCCGGCTTCATGGACGATTCGCTGTGGTTAAATGTGCCGTCTGGGTTCGCCGCGCCGATCGGCGTGAGCTTCTTCGAGTTGAGGCCCTCAAAAGCGTAAACCTCGCCCACCAAGTCGAAGCGGAACGGCACCACGCCCCAGGCCGCGCCCAAACCGGCCAGGATCTCATTGCCGACCTTGATGCCCAGGCCGGTGTTGGCGTCCAGCGCGGCGTTGGCGGGGGTGAAGATGGGGCGAGCGAACGAGACCCTATCATCCACAAATGTCGAGGCGCCCTTGGTGCGAATCCTCGCCCCGACGTTGATCGCGGTTCGCAGAACACCGTAGCGGCCCCAGTTGGCATCCACCACCACCGAGGGCTGGAAGATGAACTGACCCTCGCCCATGAAGTGCTTCTTGTCGCCAGTTGGCAGCACCATGGCTGGGATCAGGCTGACGCCGATCTTCTTTCGACTGGGATTGATTAGGCGAATCTTGGGGGTGATAACCAGATCCCCGATCCCCTGCGCGTCCATCTGATACTCTGTATCGTCGTTGGGAATATTGGTGCCCTTCGTGTCCACCGGCGTGCCTTCGCCAGCGAGCACCACGATGGGCAGTGACAGGCCGAGCTGCAGGCCCAGATGGTCTCCCTGAACAAGGCCGATGGCCCCCTGCAAAGTCGTCGTGATCAGGTTGTTGACTGTCACGGCCGAGGGGATCGAGTTGTTGGCCGCAGCGACGCCCTTGAGCTGCAAAGGCGTCCACGCGATGGTGGTGACCAGACCGAAGGAAAAGTCGAGCGGCGCCAGAACCTGGGCGCCGTTCAGGGTGAAATAGCCCTTGGAGTCGGCTGCTGGCCGGAAGACCTGAAGATCAATCCGGCCGGTGTTGAGCTGTGCCTGCGCTGGCGCGGCGGCACCGATCAAAGCAGTCGTGAGTACGAGACCAAACACGTGCTTGCGAAAATCCATGCGTTTCTCCGTCGGGTACGAAGCGGGCGGGTTCTGCGGCCAACAGCATTCGCGGGGCACCGCTTCCTATATATCAGCGGCCAGATCCCGGGTAAAGGGGCGCGATTCAATCTTGGACGCACGATAGCCGCAGAAGGTCGTGGTCGCGAGGACGCGCGCGAGGCGCGCGGGGGCAGGTGGGGTGGGCTTGTCCGTCCCGAAGCCCCCTAATTGGGTGGCCGGAGTGATTATCGTCGGCCAGGGGTGGCGCTTCAGGAAAGAAGGCCAGTCAGCTGCCGGACAATCCCGGCGCGGATGCTCCCCCCCAGCGGCCCCAGGAGGAAACTCAGGTCAAGAGCGACCCGCACGTGGGTTTCCTCCAACTCCAGAGCGGCTTTTAGCCCCGCGCGCGTGACAATCAGCCGCGTTTCGCCATCCCAACGGCAGATCGCACTGTAGTCTCTCTCCAGCCGGGAAGTCGCGCCCATGATGCGCATGCGGGCCTCATCGCGCGACAGGCGGTGGGGAATGTCAACGTTCACTCTCGGCATGGATGTTAACTGTAGCATGGAGCTTTGCAGACTGAAGCCTTAGTGCCGATGTGCGCATGCTGTCACGGCCGCAGGCGCTCCGAAAGCGCCGCGGGGAACTCTCGGATGTCACCCTGCTTGTCGACGCAGGCGTGGACGGTGTGGCCCGTGGCGAGCAGATCGTCGCCCCGCAACACCCGGTACTCGAAGCGTAGCGACGCACGCCCCAACTCGGCCAGCTTGGTCTCGACGACCAACATGTCGTCGTAGAAAGCGGGCCGCTTATAGTTGACCTTGGCCTCGACGACCGGCAGGTAGATGCTGTGTGTTCTCTCCACGTCACGCCAACGCGCGCCCTTCTCACGCAGAAAGTCATTGCGGGCCGCCTCGAAAAAGCGCAGGTAGTTGCCGTAGTACACGACACCCATCTGATCGGTGTCGCCGTAGATCACGCGAATTTCAGTCTTGGCCATTTGCCCTCCTGGGGGACCCGACTATAAACTACCGACCATGCCTCTCGTCTTCGAAGAAGTTCATGCAGCCCCCGACAAGAAACGCGTCAACCAGGAGTGGTTCATCCTGGCCAACACAGGGGCCTCGCCGGTTAGCACGGCGGGCCTGCAAGTCATCGTAGGCATCCCGGGCAAGCGCGGGTCGGTTATGGGTCAGATCGACCCGGGCTTCCTTCTGCAACCGGGCGAGAAAATCCTCATCGTGAGTGGCGTCCCTGGGAAGGTTTCCCAGGGCGATCCTCCGACACGGGAGGGCCTGCGCACCTACCATCTCTTCCAGCGCGAAGGTCTCCTGCACGGCAGCGGCACTATCCTACGCTTTGCCATGAACCAGGTGGACCTGGCCCGTGTCACTTTTGACCGCGAAGCCCCCAATGGGGTAGCCGTGGCCAAACAGCCGTGAGTCGCTATCAACGCCGATGAGCTAGGGTCTCGCTGCACGTCGGCGAAACTCGGACTGCAATGTCTCTTAGCATCCGGCCGACAAGGCCCTTCGGGCACTCGGACCTGCCCACCCTACCACCTGCCCCTGCGGCTGCGCCGCGCCTTCGCCGGGCTGC
>PMLB01000422.1:2999-39728 GCA_003158735.1 Myxococcales bacterium
GGAACCCTTCCAGGGTTCTGCAGAATATCGTCGGCCGTCGTCGCCTCCGTGCTCGAGGCGGCTCGTCGCTAGATTTCCATTATCTCTTTGTCTTTTTTCGCGACGACATCATCGACTTTGGTCACCGCCGCGTCGGTGGCTTCCTGTACCTTCTTCAAGCCCGCCTTCTCCTCGTCCTCGGTGATGTCTTTGTCCTTGAGGAACTCTTTCAGCATCTCGTTGGCATCACGGCGGGCGTTGCGCAGGGCTACCTTGCAGTCTTCGGCCATCTTCTTGACCATCTTGACCAGATCCTTGCGCCGTTCCTCGGTGAGCGGCGGCATGGGCAGACGCACGATTTCGCCATCGGAAGATGGGTTGAGCCCGAGCTGCGACGAACGGATCACCTTCTCGATCTCAGGGATGAGCGACTTCTCCCAGGGCTTGATGGTGATGAGGCGTGGGTCGGGCGCGCTCACCGACGAGACTTGGTTGAGCGGCGTGGGCGTGCCGTAGTAGTCGACACGCAGCCCGTCGAGGATGGCCACGTTGGCCCGCCCGGTACGCACCTTGCCCAGGTCCTTCTTGAGTGCGTCGATGCCCTTGTCCAGGTTCGCCTGCAGATCCTTGAGAACGTCACTTACCATGGGTACGCTCCTCCTCTGCCACCGGCAGGGTGCCGGTGTAGCTGCTGCGCGGTTCGCGCCGGTCCTCGACCACGAGGGTGCCGAGCGGCTCCCCGAGCACGACACGCCGGACGTTGCCCGGCTTGGTCATGTTGAAGACGAGAATGGGCAGCTTGTTGTCATGGCACAGCGAAATCGCTGTGGAATCCATGACCGCTAGCTTGCGATTGAGCACATCCAAATACGACAGGCGCCGGAACAGGCGCGCGTCCGGGAACTTGTGCGGATCCTTGTCGTACACGCCGTCAACCCGGGTGGCCTTCATCACGATGTCCGCCCCGATCTCCATCGCGCGCAAGGAAGCCGCGGTGTCGGTGGTGAAGAACGGGTTGCCGGTGCCTGCGCCAAAAATCACCAGGCGGCCCTTTTCCAGGTGTCGGATGGCGCGCCGGCGAATGTAGGGCTCGGCCACCTTCTGCACTTCCAACGCCGAGAGCACCCGCGTCTTGGCCCCCCGCGATTCCAGTGCGTCCTGCAGAGCCAAGGCATTGATGAGGGTCGCGAGCATGCCCATGTAATCGGCGCTGGCCCGGTCCATGCCCGCCGTGCTGGCCGCCACGCCCCGGAAGATGTTTCCACCGCCGATGACCAGGGCCATTTCGACCCCCAGACTGTGCACGTCGATGAGCTCGTCGGCGATCTGGGCCAGCACCACGGGATCGATGCCCCCGCCCTTACCGCCCATCAGGGCCTCGCCCGACAGCTTGAGCAAAATCCGCCGGTACTTGACCCCAGGGGCGAGAGGCGGACGCGTCACGGGCGGAGCTGCCGGTGCCACGGCCGCCGCCAACCCCACACCCACCGGCAGCACACCATCTACAGAGCCGGGGCGCTTGCCCCCGACCCTGGGTTTTCGCTTTCCAGACTCCGTGCCCACGCGAGCCTTCCTAGGCCTGACCGGCCTGGCGCTTCACCTCGTCGACGAAGTCGTCGGATCGCTTGACCAGACCCTCGCCCACCTCGTAGCGCATGAAGCGCCGGATCTTGATGTTCTCGCCGATCTTTCCCACCAGGTCAGTGAGCAGGCCGCGGATGTCCTTCTTGCCCTCGCTGTCCCGCATCCACACCTGATCGAGCAGGCAAACTTCTTTGATCCACTTGGCCATCTGGCCCTCGACGATCTTTTGCATGACCGGCTCGGGTTTCTTCTGCTGGCGCGCCAGCTCCAGGCGGATGGAACGTTCCTGTTCGAGCACAGCCGCCGGAATCTCATCCTGCGACACGTACTGGGGATTCATGGCTGCCACCTGCATGGCAACCTCGCGCGCAAAGGCCTGGAAATCGGGATTGCGTGACACGAAGTCGGTCTCGCAATTCACCTCGACCAGCACGCCGATGCGTGAGCCGTGCATGTAATGCGCAATGATGCCCTCGGCCGCGATGCGCGTGGCCTTCTTGGCCGCCTGAGCAACGCCCTTCTTACGCAAATACTCGACGGCCTTCTCCATGTCGCCGCCGCACTCCTGCAGGGCCTTCTTGCAATCGGACATGCCGGCCTGGGTGCGCTCGCGCAGGTCCTTGATCATCTGGGTGGTAATCTCACTCATCTCAATCGTCTCCTGCTGCCTTGAAGCAAAAAGCCGGGATCTACTTATTCTGGTTCTCGTCCTCGGGGGAGGCGGCCGCCTCTGGCGCAGGCATGTCGCCCCTCCGGCGCGACACGACCTCGACCCGCGGTCCTTCCCCACCCGACGAAACGCGAATGGTCTGCACCTCGTTCTCGCCCTCGCCCTGGGCATGCGCAGCCGAGGCCCGCTCACGCGCCAGCTTCTGGCCGAGCATGCAGGCATCGGCCACCTTGGACGCGAACAGGCGGATGGCGCGAATGGCGTCGTCGTTGCCAGGAATGGCGTACTGGATGAGGTCCGGGTCGCAGTTGGTGTCCACCATGGCCACGATGGGGATCTCCAGCTTGCGCGCCTCACTCACTGCGATGTGCTCCTTGACCACGTCAACAATGAACACGGCTCCGGGCAACTCGCCCATGGCCTTGATGCCTCCCAGCGCCTTTTCCAGCTTCTCTTGCTCACGCGTAAGGTTGATGACCTCTTTCTTGGTCAGACGCTCGAAGGTCCCATCGGTTCCCATCTTCTCGATGGCCTGCAAACGCTCGATGGAGGCCTTGACGGTGTGGAAGTTGGTCAACGTGCCGCCCAGCCAGCGATTAGTCACATAGAACTGGCCCGAGCGCTGGGCTTCGTCGCGAACCACGTCCTGCGCTTGCTTCTTGGTTCCCACGAAGAGCACGGGCTTGCCCTCCGAGACCGTCTTGACCAGAAAGTCGAAAGCGCGCCTGAAGGCTTTCACCGAAAACTGCAGGTCAATGATGTGGATGCCGTTGCGGGCGCCGAAGATGTACGGCTTCATCTTCGGATTCCAGCGCTTGGTCTGGTGGCCGAAGTGAACTCCCGCCTCCATCATGTCGCGCATGCTCAGCGGCGTGTCGATGGCCGCCATCGGGTTCTGCGTGTCGGGAGCTGACGGCGGNNACGTTTCCGTCCGGGTCGGCACGCGCGGCCCACTCGATCAGCGTGTGGTGTTGAAAGCGGCAGGTTCTTACCACATTCCCGACACCTGTGCGGCAAATGATGTGATTTTCTTGGAGTCCAGGTTCGGCCCGCCGCTTGCTAGTCATGAAGTCGTATCTTGCCACGGGGTCTGCATCGTGCACGCCTTGCGACAAGACCTGAACCCGACACGGGCTCAAGGCAACCAAGGAGAATGAATCACATGCCACTCACGCAGTCCGGACCCAAGGTCGAGATCAAGCCCGCCAGCGGGAAGTTGGGAATCATGATGCCCGGTATGGGCGCTGTCGCCACGACCTTCATGGCCGGCGTCGAGGCCATTCGCCGCGGTGTCTCCAAACCCATCGGCTCCCTCACGCAGATGGGAACCGTGCGGCTGGGAAAACGGACTGACAACCGATCGCCGCTCATCAAGGAACTGGTGCCGCTCGCGCGTCTTGAAGATGTGGTCTTTGGCGGGTGGGATCTCTTTCCGGACGATGCCTATCAAGCAGCCAGCAAGGCCGGCGTGCTCTCCAAGGAGCACCTGGCCGAGTTCAAGGATTTCCTTTCTGGCATTCGCCCCATGACCGCCGTGTTCGAGCAGAACTTCGTCAAGCGGTTGACTGCCACGCACTTCAAGAAGGGCAAGTCCAAGATGGACTTGGCCGAGCAGGTGATGGCCGACATCAACGACTTCCGCAAGCGCGAGAAGCTCGACCGCACGGTGATGGTGTGGTGTGGCTCCACCGAGGCCTACCGACAGCCGGCCGCAGTGCACGCCACGCTGGCCACCTTCGAGAAAGGACTTGCGGCCAGCGATACCGAGATCGCGCCGTCGCAGATCTACGCCTACGCGGCCCTGAAGTGCGGCGTTCCCTACGCCAACGGCGCGCCCAACCTGACCGTAGACACGCCCGCCCTGCTGGAGTTGGCCAAGAAGAACAGCGTGCCCGTCAGTGGCAAGGACTTCAAGACCGGCCAGACTTTCATGAAGACTTCGCTGGCGCCGGCGTTCAAGGCACGGCTGCTCGGGGTCAATGGCTGGTACTCGACCAACATCCTGGGCAACCGCGACGGCGAGGTGCTGGATGACCCCGAGTCCTTCAAGAGCAAGGAGGTTTCCAAGCTAGGCGCGCTCGAGCACATCCTGCAGCCCCACCTCTACCCGGACCTGTACGGCAAGATGTACCACTCGGTACACATCAACTACTACCCCCCGCGCGGAGACAACAAGGAAGGCTGGGACAACATCGACATCTTCGGGTGGATGGGCTACCCGATGCAGATCAAGGTGAACTTCCTGTGCCGCGATTCCATCCTGGCCGCGCCGGTCGTGCTCGACCTGGCGTTGTTCATGGACCTGGCCCAGCGTTCGGGCATGCACGGCATTCAGGAGTGGCTATCGTTCTACTGGAAGAGCCCCATGACCGCCGAAAAGCTGTACCCCGAGCACGACACGTTCATTCAACTCATGAAGTTGAAGAACACCCTGCGCCACCTGCGTGGCGAGGAGTTGATCACGCATTTGGGGCTGGAGTACTACGACTAGAAAGCCCCGGTAGCCGGAAGCCGGTGGCCGGGACCGGATCCGGAACCGGCCGGCGGCAACCGGATCCGGCCATCGGCCACCGGATCCGGCCCCGGAAGCTCTTGACCGCGAAGAGGGCGCACTGTTAGCTCAAGGATCGAGGAGCCCGAGCGCTTGAGACCCTTGCCGACCGCAATCACGCTTGTACTGGCCGGGGTGCTGCTGGGGCCATGCCCGACGTTCGCCGATGGCAGTCGGCTCGCAACACCCGCTGCGCCTGTGCCCGAAGCGCCTGTCCTTCCGGGTGCGGGCGCGCCGGCCCTGCAGTCACCCGGGCTCGACCTCACGCAGCCATCCCCGACCGACGAAAAGACCAGCAAACCCATCGTGAGACAATGGTGGTTCTGGACCGCCCTGGGGACTGCCGTGGCCGCCAGCGTGGTGATCCTGGTGCTGGCCGATCGCAGACCGCCTGCACCAAACACCATCCTCGGCAATCACGAGTTCCAGCCATGACTCTGCCTGCGCGTACGCTGTTGGTTCTGCTCTTGGCACTGGCGTCCGCCTGTTCGGACGACAAGTCGTTCGTCGTGGTGCTCGTATCCAGCAGCCCTCCGATTGCCAACGTGGCTCAGCTTCGGGTCACGGTGACCGACGGACAGTTCAGCGAGCAGCTCTTCTATCCGGACACGCCGCGGCCAGCGACAGCTCTCCTGCAGCTCGACGACGCCACGCCGGTCACTTTCTCGGTGAGCCTTAGCACCGCGTTCAAGGACGATGTCCTGCTGGATGTGCAGCCTCTCGACATCAACGGGTTGTCGCTGGGTGCAGGGTCCAGTGGTCGTCAGCGGCTGAACCTGGGCCAGGTGACCTACGTGACCGTGGTTGTCGCCCCACCCTGCGACCCGATGGCGCCCGCGACGATCTGCGGGGCCGGCCAGACCTGCGCTCTGGTCTGCGACAAGGAGTCCCAGCCGGAGATGCTTTGCTATTCCGCGGGCCAAGTGAACCCTGGTGATCCCTGCACCGAGACCACCGACTGCGCGCTCGGCTCAGAGTGCTTCGATTTCACCACCCCGACCTGCCCTGCCCCGGCCCAGCCGGTCAAGACCTGCCGGAAATTCTGCAACAACAACTCGGATTGTGGCCTCGGCTCGTTCTGCATGACCGGCGTTTCCTGCGGCCAGACCAGCACGTCGCTGCACCTCTGCTCGCGTGCCTGCAATCCCACGGGCGACGCGACCGGGGGCTGCACCGCGGGCCTGTGCTGTTTCATCTACTCCGGGGAGATCACCGACTGCGCGTGCCGCGACCAAAGTCGCACAGGTGCGGTTGGTATTTCGTGCGCGACGGATGCGGACTGCCAGCCCGGTCTGATGTGCGTGGAGCGTGGCAGCCAGAGGAGCTGCCAGACCATCTGCCAGTTGAGCAATCCCAGTTGCGCCGTCGGAAAGGCTTGCACCCGGCTGACCGATCCGGACTATCAGGTCTACGGAGCCTGCCTGTGAGAATTTCTAGGGTGAAGGGTGACCGCTGATCTGCAAGATCACGCCGCCCTCGCTGCCAGCTTTGTCCGCGTCCACCACGAGGTAATACTTGCCTTGCGCAAGCCCGGTGACCTGGTAGCTGCCCGTGCCTGCATTCGCCGTGGCCTTGCAGTCGATGCGCGTGTTGGCCTCACAAGGCATGCTGGCGTTGAGTTGCTCATAGAGTACCAGGGCGTGGTTGCCCGCCTGGGCCCACTCGATGGTGAGATCGGCCTTGGAAGTCAAAGTGAAACCAACCACCGCGTCCGCGCCACCCTTGCCTGACACACAAGGACTCATGGTTTGGTCATCGCCGGCGCCGGAGGTCTGAACCGCCACGGTTGTGAGCGAGCCGTCGAGCGGCAGGATGCCCAGCGCCTTGTCCGGCTGACACACCAGCTTCGCGCAGCTCGGATCGCCCGCGCACTTGAGGTCGTAGCAGTCGATGGCCCCGTCGCCGTCATCGTCGATCCCGTTGTTGCAGATTTCCAGTACCGTGTAGGCCATTCCGGTCAGCGACAGGTTCACGGTGCCTTCCGTTCCGCTGGTGAAGGCCTGCACAATCAGGTTGTAGGCGCCGGGTTGCAGGCTAGGCATGACGAAATCGCAACCGAAAGGTTGGGCGTCGGGATCCACGCAGTCGCGGACATCGGCATCACACAGGTCAAGTGGGCTGACCTGGGCGCCCAATTGCAGGACTTGCACGCCGGTCTGGGTGCAATCGAACCCCAATCCCATGGCCTGCCGGAGATTCAGCCGATAGACACGACCATGCCCATCGCCCTTGCCACAGAAGGTGGAGAAGGTTCGGGTGGCGCTGGTCAAGTCCACGTTCAACGTCTTGCTGGTGCCGATGTCGATATCGCCAAGGTTGCCGTCCGGCAGGCACTGCGGGGCCTGGCAGTGAATCGTGCCGGTGCAAGCGGGATCATCGCAGTCGGTGAGACCGTTGCCGTCATCATCGATCCCGTTGTCGCAAATCTCGACACCGCGGCCGGCCCAGGCTGAGATGCTTAGGTTGATCTGGCCTTCCTTGCCGGCGGCCATGGCCTTGAAGATGAGGAGGTACTCACCCGCATCGAAGGGCCACCAACTCGCCTCGGGGATCGGCGGCCCTGAAAGGTGCGCACAATTATTGCCATCGTCGCTGTCACAGGCATCCCCCGCCTTTGGCATCTTGAACAGCCCGTAGGCATGATCCCCCGTGGGCTGGGTCATGTCGAGGACAAGACCAACGGTGTTCTTGACGGTGAAACGAACCACGATGTCATTGCCCGTGGAACTGCCGGCGCAGCTCGGATGATAGCGATTGCTGCCCTTGGTGGTATCCACCACCGTGGTCTTGGGCGGATCGCCCACCACGATGGCGCCCAGGTTGATGTCTGCCGTGCACGGCCGGCAGTTGGGGGCCGTGGCACAGTCCAGGTCCGCACAGTCGATGGCGCCGTCGCCGTCGTCGTCGATTCCATTGTTGCAGATCTCGGGGCTGACGATCTTGCCCGTCGACAGCGTGATGGTGGTCGATCCCACGGTCCCGGTGAACGACTGAACCACGATCCAGTAACTACCGGCGGCCAGCCCGTTGAAGGTGTGACTGGCCGTGGCGTCCTGGCCCACACGCAAGCAGTCGACCAGGTTCTGGTCGCAGGCCTGCCCCACCCCCGCGCGGTAGACCGCCACCACATGGGCGGAACCCTTGCCCTGCGAGAAGTCGAGCTTGAGATCAGTGGTGGCCGCCAGGCTAAAGCTGGCCACGCGGGCCACGCCGCCGGGCGGGGCGCAGGTGCCGTAACTCGCGACCGCTCCCACGGTGGATACGGTGCGCGTGACCGAGGCGCCCGAGCTGGCGATCAAACCAAAGTCCGCGTCAGCCGTGCAGGCTGCGCTCAAGCAAGCCGGGAAAGACTTGCACTGGGGATCGCTGCAGTCCACCAGCCCATCCCCGTTATCGTCTTTGCCGTTGTCGCAGATCTCCTTGCCTGGGTTCACGATGCAGGTGGGGTCCGCGAAGCAGTCCGGATCCTTGCAGTCGATCAAGCCGTCGTCGTCGTCGTCCAGGCCGTTGTTGCAGATCTCGTGGCCCGGCACAAAGCAGGCCGGATCGCCAAAGCACGCGGGATCCTTGCAGTCGGTGAAGCCGTTGCCATCGTCGTCGATCCCGTTGTTGCAGATCTCTTTCTTGTGGTTGATACAGCTCGGCAGGCTCTTGCAAGCCGGATCGAAGCAGTCGGCAAGGCCGTTGCAGTCGTCATCGATTCCGTTGCCACAGATCTCGATCGTGCCACACCCGACGTCGGACGGGCGGTCGCTCGGGGTGTCCCGACGCGCGTCGCCGACCAGGTCAGGCGACCGATCGGCGCCGCCATCGCGTGCGCCACCCGATAACCCACCGCCAGTTCCGCCCCCTCGCCCACCGCCCACTCCTGCCACCAGCCCACCGCCGGTTCCGCCCCCTCGTCCACCGCTCGTCGCCCCACCCCGCCCGCCACCAGCTCCACCCACAGTTCCACCGCCCATGCTTCCGCCTGCGCCAGCGCGCGACCCAGCCCAGCCGGCGTCGTCCGGCGATCCCAAATGGCAATTCGGATCCGCATCGGAGCAGCTCTTCGAATGCCGCATGGCCGACCGGAAACAGCCGCCCGACGCGACGGCTAGGCCGAAAAGCCACGCCGCCAGAACCAGCTTCGGCGACCGCTGAATCCGCATACTGGCCACTAGGTTACTTCCTCGGGGGAATCCTGTCCGAAAAACTTAAGCCTGCCACCCACCACTATTTTCCGCCAGCACCAACATAGAACCCCTCTTCCACGTTTGCCGCACTTCCCCAGGCCTGCTTCTTCCAACGATTCTCGAAGAAGACCAGCGGGCCGAGCACGTTGCGCATCTGACGAAGCGCGATGGGCCGCTCGCCGGAAAGATCGTGCTGCTCGCGCGGATCGTCCAGCTCGTCGAACAGCTCCATGCGTGCCACGCCAGAATGAATTAGACGATAGCGGCCGCTCTTGAGCCCACGCGAAACGGCTTCGATCTGAGTGAGGCCCGTGGCTGGGCCAGTTCCCACCTCGTCGAAGACCAGCGCAATCAGCGACCGCCCCTGCATGCTTTCGGGGATGGGCAGGCCGGCCAACTGCAGCAGCGTGGGGCTGAGATCCATGGCCTCCACATCGGTGTCGACCACCCGGCCAGCAGGCAGCAGGCCGGGCGCGCGTATGATGAAGGGCACGTGCACCAATTCCTGGTGCGCGCCCTGGGCATGGCCGCAGTCGCCGTGGTCCCAGAACTCGTCGCCGTGATCGGAAATCACGATGACCGCGGACGTGTCGTAGAGCCCGGCGGTCTTGAGGTCTTGGATGAAGGCCGCGAAGGCCGAATCGCTCTGAGTGATCTCCGCGTTGTGCAGCGCCTCGAGATAGGCCTTGTCAGTGGCGTTGACCTTGAGGGTTCCTTGTTTGATCTTGCCGAGCTGGATGCCGGTGAGCACCGGCTTGATGGGACCGTGGTACGGCTTGTCCCAGTATTTGAGCAAAAACTCCTTGCGGGGATTGTAGATGACATGCGGCTCGATCACGGCCAGGTACACGAACTGCGGCTTGGCCTTTGCAGGCACGATCCACTTCTTGGCAATTCCCCAAAGGGTCTCGGCGTTGTTGGGCAGATTCTCGCGGATGAGGTTGCGGTTCTCGTCCCAGCCGCGGTCAAATCCCCACTTGGACGAAACGTAGCCGTTGGCGGAGAACATGGCCGTGCGAAAGCCGGCCTTCTTGAATTGCTCGGCCACAAAGGGCACCTCGCGCGAGATCTTGGACTCCTGCACGGTGGCCTTATGCACACGCGGGTACACCCCGGTGAGCATCGACGCCTGCGACGGCAACGACCAGGTCCCTGCCACCTGCGCCCAGGCGAAGCGGGTGGCATCGGCGGCAAAGGCATCGTAGTTGGGCGTCAGCACGTTGGTCTTGGGGTTGTAGGCGTGCATCTTGTCGGCGCGAAAGGTGTCGATCATCCAGACGTAGATGTGGTCGAACTTGCGCGAACCTGCGGCAGCCGGCGCGGCAGCCCGCACCACCAGGCGCGGCTCGCCCCAGTCCACGCCACCCCCATGCGCGCAAAGATCGAGGCGCACCGTTTGGCCGGCAAAAGGCGTCAGATCCCAGGCCCCCTCGCTCCAGCGGCCGCTGGCTGGCCCCTCGAAAAGCGTGGTCAGGGCTGCACCGTCGCGCGCCACCCGCACCGCTACCGAAGCCGACGGCGCACGCGAGCCATAGGCCAGGGCCAGCTTGGCCTGCGCAGGAACCTGCAGATAGAACGACAGCCGCGAGGCCTCGGGTTCGACCAGCGCCCGGCGACGGGTGCCACCAAATTCAGATTCAGTTGCACCAAGTTCCGAGGGCACGGCTGGTTGGTCGACCGCTGCCTTGGCTGGCCTGGGCGCGCCGATCTCGATGGCGGCGATGGACGCGGCAGCGTGCTTGCCCCCGGCGATTGCGCCCGCCGAACGAAAAGTCAGCCGGATGCGGTTGTCACCCGCAACCAGCATCGCGGCCGGGACCGCGACGTCATACGGTCGCAGGGTTTGCTCGACGTCCAAGGTGGCCAGCGGCTTCTCGTTGACGAACACCGACAAGCGCTGCTTGGGGACCACAGAACGCATGGTCAGCGTCAACTGCAGCTCGGACCTGCCAGGGGCCAGCACGCCGTCTCCATCCGCGTCCACGGGGAAAGAAAAGGCAGCCGAAGTCCCGGACACGTAGGCCACCGGCGTGGCGCCGTCCTTCTGCATGGGCAGCCACGATCCCTTCCATCCACCGTCGATGAACTTGAGAAACCCGACGCCACCAGCAGCCATCACTAGGCGACCAGCGCGATGTTCCACCGCGTGTACGCGATTCGCCACGAGATCGAACCACGGACGATAGCCTGACAGGTCAACCAATGGATGGGCCGCGCTGGCGGCTGACGACTTGTTCTCGGGACGCCCGGTGGCGGCGTGCGCGGGCGCGCGCCGGCCACAGCCACTGGCCAACAACAAACACGCGCCCCAGCACGGGACAGATTTCGCAATCAGACGCATGGAGGTAAACACGAACACGGAGGTAACCGGCTCCAAGGCAAAAATCAAGATCGCAGCGCGATTAGCAACCAATTCCGATAGTGCTACTCTCCGCTGCCGAATGTCAGAGCAGCCTTCATCCCGTTTTCATTGGCCGAGCGGTGCGTCTGTTTTCGCAGGAACTCTCGGCGCTGGAATTCTGGACGCATGCTTGGTCCTCGCGCGCGGCAGCGGCGGCCGGCCGTTCGAAATCCTGGCGCTGGCTGCGGGTCTCTACGGAACCGCTGGGTTGTTATCAGGCGCCTTTGTCGGCTGGGCCGTGGCCACCGCGATAGCCGCTGTCCCTGGCGGCTGGCGCGCCCTACGCGAAGATCGCGACTTGGACGGCCGCGCGGCAGCGGCCCTGCTGGGAATTGCCGCCGCGGCCCTAGTCATGGCCGCAGGCGCCGGCGCAGCCCACGGGCTCTTCGTGGCCGAGATGGCCAGCCGCAAGCTGGCGGTAATCGCCACGGCTGGGTTGGCCCTGGCATTCTTTCCGGTGGCCGCGCTGGCTGGCGTCGCCTGCGCGCGCCTGGTCGCCCGACGCACGCGCCATCTTCCCGCGCCCCCTGGCCTGGGAGCCACGGGCCTGCTGCTCGTCGGATTTGCGACGGCGGGCATGCTCGCCTTTGTCGCGGCCCTGTCGCGCGCCGATTGGCGCGTGCTCGATCTCGGGCCCCTATGGTCGGCGCTGGCCGCCCTGTTGCTGACCGCCGGCCACGCCATCTTCTGGTACGGCTCAACGCCGGGCCAGCGGCTGCGCGCGCGCCTGCCCAGGCGAGGAGTGCGCGTGGGCGTGGCAGTCGCGGTACTCACGCTGCTCGTGCTGGGCAGCCAGATCGGCGAAACTTCGCCCAGCTACGCCGCCATCACCGATGCGAGCTGGGGCCTGCGTCTGGCCCTCAAAGTGGCGCGCCACTTGACCGATCGCGATCACGACGGATATTCGGCCCTTTTTGGCGGTGGCGACTGCGACGACTCACGCGCCGACGTCTTTCCCGGTGCCGAGGACATTCCCGGCGACGGCATCGACCAGGACTGCCAAGGCGGCGACGCCCTCGCAGCCAGCGCCGAGCCGGCCCCTGCCAACACGCCAGCGGCGCCCGCCCGGCATGGCACCTTTTCCGGCAACATCCTGATCATTGCCATCGATGCCTTGCGCGCCGATCGCCTGGGCGTGGCGGGCTACGGCCGGCCGCCCGGCCACTCGCTCACCCCGACCCTGGACGCGCTCGCCCAGCGGGGCGCGCGCTTCACGCACGTGTGGGCCCAAGCGCCCAACACCCCGCGCTCGTTCCCATCGCTGGTGACCTCGCGCTATCCCTCCGAGATCGCCTGGCAGAAGCAATCGCTCAACTACTCAAATCTGCTGCCCAGCAACCACACCTTCTTCGAGCCGCTGGCGGCTGCGGGTCTGCGCCCCATCGGGATCTTTTCCCACTTCTTCTTCACCGCGGATCGGGGCATCTCCAAGGGCTTTGCCGAATGGTCCGACGACGGCGCCAAAAGCATCGCCGATTCCAACAAGGACATCGCCTCGCCCCGCATCGTCCCGCGCGTGATTGCGCGGCTGCGCAAGGCTGCCCAAACCGGCGAGCGCTTTGTGCTGTGGACGCACCTCTTCGAGCCGCATTCCAGCTATATGGAGCATCCCGAATTCCCCACCTCGCTGTCGGGCGTGCAGGGACTGGAGGAAAAGTACGACTACGAGATCGCCTTCGCCGACCTGTGGGCGGGCAAGATCATCAAGACTCTCGAAGAAACCAAGCTAGACCACAACACAGCGGTGGTGGTGTTCGGCGATCACGGCGAGGCCTGGGGCGAGCACAAACGCTACTTCCACGGCCAGGATCTCACCGAAGAACAGTTGCGCGTGCCTCTGCTCGTGGTCGTGCCTGGACAGAAGCCTGTGGTGGTCGACGACGAGGTCGGGCTCATCGACCTGGGACCGACCCTGGTCGATTTGGTAAGCGCCGCGCCCCTGCCCAGCTTCCACGGCCGCAGTTTGCTGCCCGCTATCGAGGGAAAATCGCTGCCCAGCCGAGCCATCTTCGCCGAGCTTCTGCCTTCCACCGCCACACCCTCGCACGAGGTGACCATGATCGACGGCGGCAAGAAGCTCACCCACAAGATCAGCGAGCGTCGCTGGGAGCTGTTCGACCTGGCCAACGATCCGCGCCAGCAGAAGAACCTGGCCGACCAGCCCGCCTCACGCGCCCTGCTCGACGAGCTGCGCGCCAAGTTGGTCCGTTTCGAAGAGCGAAAACGACAAGACTAGCCAGCTATTTCACCACAGAGAGCACAGAGCACACAGAGGCCGGAAGAGAAGAAAGGGGTCGGACCAGGCAGGCCAACCCCTTGTTCTTTCCGATCCGACTCTGTGTCCTCTGTGCTCTCTGTGGTGAGAAAGCTCGCTACCCGGCGGCGGCGCGAGTCGCGGTCGTGCGGACGTCGCGGTTGAGCAGGCCCTTCAGTTCCCGGCCGGGCGAAAAAACCACGGTGGACTGCGGGGGCAGAGGAATCGGCTCGCCGTTGCGAGGGTTGCGCACGATGCGCGCACCCCGACGGCGCTTGGTGAAGGTGCCGAAGCCCGGATAGGAAAATCGCGGCGGCGCCGTTCGCGTGGGCCGCGCCCTGATGAAGTAGTCGCCGATCTCGGTGAAAACCACGTCGACGATTCGTGCGACTGTCTTCTTGGTCAGATCACGAGGAAGATCCTTCTTCGAAGCTACACGCCCGATAAGTTCCGCCTTGGTCATCGTCTTTCCTTCTTCTCGCCGCTGGGCTGAACCCGGGAGACTACGAGTCCTGGCGTGTGGGTGTCAACGACCAAGAGCACGATCCAAATCAGCGCATTTCATGCACCAATCCACCGACGTTGTCCCACGCCGCGGGTGCTTTCCCTACCCAGCGGCCCTGGCAGGATCGCTATTCTGCGTCGATCCGCTCGGTCCAGGCCGTCTTGATGAATCGGTCGCCCGACAAAGCGCTGAGGGACTGGGAGGTGATGGGCTGGAAGTTTTGGCCGAAGTTGTCGGTGGTTGGACTGGGAGTGGTGCTGTTGGTGCCAAAGGTGATGAAGATCGTGGCGCCCACGAACTGAACTCCCGTCACGTATTGGTGCGGGTACTCTCGACCCGCGATCTGTGCCCAGGTTCCAGTGGACAGGAACTCGTGCAGCGTGACGTAGCTGTTGCCGCTGGTCGCGCTTTCCGGGCAGGTGTCCCAGTTGGCCTGGGGCGGATCGTACCAGGTGGTGAAGAGCTGGAAGCCAGTCCCGTCGGTGCGCACCACTGCTACCGGAGTGCCCGTGGGCCGAGCCGTGGCAGGCAGCCAGCTTCCGCCCGAGCCGCAGTCCGAAGCCGCGCTGGTCTTGCCGACGGTGGTGACGCCACACAGCCGATTCGAATTGCCCAGACTCGCATCCCCCACAACCTTGATCAATCCGCTGCTGCCAAAGGTCTGGTCCAGCGCAGGCGGGGCGCTGCCAATCGATGTCAGCTTGGCCACCACCAGCATGGACGCCGGGAACGACGAGCCCACGGTATTCGGGTCGAGAATGGAGTTGGTTACCTGCCCGAGGTAGACGGTGTTGTCGTCGTTGTTCGAATTGTTGCGGTTAAGCTGCACCACCGCCGGCGAGAAGTGCAGCGGCTGCGTACAGCCCAGCGATATGGGCGCCCCGCCCTTGTCCAAGGCCGGGCCGTAGCTGGGCGCGTACTGGTGCACCTTGCCCCAGGTGTCCGCCACATACGCGGCCAGCAGGTTCTGGTCAGCCGGGCTGGTCCCGTTGTGGAAATTGTCACGCGCCACCGCCACATCCGCCACCACCGCGAATTCTTGCCCGGTGCTCGAGTCGCAGCCGCCCGACCCGCTGATCGTCGCCCCAGGCCCCGCCGCACTCGGCGTCGAGCCATCCCACAGCATGGCGTCGACCAGCTTGGCGGTGGTGCTGCTCCCGGTAAAGGGATAGCCCGAAGCCATGAGCACGCGGTTGTCGGTTTGGTTGGTCGTCCTGTGGAACGCGAAGGCAGGCACTGAATCGGTTTCGCCCAGGCCAGCGGCCGAGATGCCCGACGCATTCTTGTAGCCCACGTGCCACAGCAGCGAGGCGTCATTCAGCGTTGGGTTGCCCGACTCCACTGGATCGGTGATGTCCAAAGCGAACGGGTGGTTGCCGCCCGGGCCCTCGCCCATAATCAGGACCGTCCTCCAGTCCGGACAACCGGAATCATAGGTCCCTGTCTGATCGTCGCTGCAGGTCAGGTTGCTGGCCACTTTGCAGTTGGCCACGCACAGGTTCTTCACCTTGGGCGACCCAGCCAAACCGTAGATGTGGTCGCTGGGACTGTAGCGCTGGCCCCCCTGCGCGTAGAGCTTGGCGATCACCGGAACCATGTCAGCCGGAATGAAGGCGAAGGCCTCCTTGCCGTTGCTGGCATAGAAGGCGTGCATCATGCCATCGTCGGCGCCCAGGTACACCAGCTCGGGCCGGTTGGCGTGGTCCCAGAAGAAGCGGTTGCCGCCAGGGAGCAGATTAGTCCCAGGCGCGCCCACGTCGATGGGCATCGAGTTCACCACACTGCCCATCACCGCAGGGTTGAGCGGCTTGTGGTACACGGTGTCGCTGGCGTCGATCTTGCCCAGCATCCACTGCACGATCCGCTCGGTCTCGTCCGTGTTGCCGCCCATGCCCAGAGCACCGAGGGCGGTCTTGCTGCCGGAATCGACCTTCCCGTCGCTGCCCACCGCGATCTGGTGGACCGCCCCGGTGGCGTCCGAGAAGAAGACATGGCGCTGCATCCACAGTTTCTGCTGGTCATCGCTGAGAGCGGATCCGCGCACCGTGAACGCGTTCACTGTGGCCGCGTCCCAGGCCAGTTGCGTGGTGTACACGCTGGCCGTGGCCGTGGTGGTGGTGGTGGTGGTCGCTGTCCCTATGCCGAAGGCCACCAAGCTGCCCCGCCATTCTGGCAACTCAGCCGTGGTCTGGAACAGCATGTTCCCGGCCGTCACGCCCGCAAGGCTCTGTGACCCGCTCGCTGCCGAGGCCGGCGTGGTCGCCACCATGACGCGCAAGGCTTCCTTCATCTCGTAGTTCAGCCAGTAGTACAGCTCGTCCTCACTGGCCGCATAGCGCGGAATATTGATGAAGCTGGGACTCGTGCTGCCCGCACGAGCCACATTGTTCAAGCTCGCTGCCGCATAAGTGTTCCGGGTGCCCAGATCCGTGGTGGCCGCGATCACGTGCACGTTGATACCGTTGGCCGCCAGCGCGCGAGCCTTGCTCACCGCCGGGCAGTTGCAGCCGCTCAGGGTCGGGTTGGCCACTGGGTCGTACACACACGCGGCGGCCGAGCAGTCGACACCGCCCACCGCCACGTCGCCCGGCCCGCGCGGCAACCCGTCCACCACCAGCAGCACATGGTTCTCCCAGCACGGGCTGGTGCCGCCGTTGGCAATGGTGTCATTGCCCTGCACGATCGACATGTAGTTGTCGATGCTGTGGTACTTGTCGTTCTGCCCGTCGTTCTTCAGCGCGCAGGCTATCGGCTCCAGGTTGCCAGTGGCGTAGAACCCGCCGTACGACGCCTTGTCCAGGCGAGCCGCGTTCAGCAATGCCTTCTGCGTCGGCTTCAAGTTGCTGTTCCCGCCCAGGCTGGTGTCATTCACCATCGGCACCACATTGTGGTCCCACTGCGCTCCATTCGATGCGCTGCAGGTCACTGACGTCGACGTCGGATCGCCACTCGCGCCGGTCAGCTGCAGCGGATACTCGTCGCCCGTGGGGGCGTAGCCTTGGCTCCAAGGCAACCCAGCGCCGCCACTGCTCAGACCGCTGAACTCCCGTGCCCCGTACTTGTTTTCGTTCAGGAACTCAGTTCGCTCGGCGTCCATCAGGTACCAGTAGTTCCCCGCCGAGCCGTACGACTTGCCCAAGTAGGTGGTCGAGTACTTGGGCGCGTACAGGCTGCCCGTCCCCGCCGCGTCGCTCGGGCTACCCACCACCGGCGCGCCGAAAACGTAACTGAAGGTGTAGTAGCTGCCCTCGTAGATACCCTCGCCCCCGCTCGGGCCGGCACCTGCGAAATAGCACATCCACCCGCACGAGCTCCACGCGGCATCCTGCCGATAGTAAATCTTGCCGTCACCGCTCGGCACGGCGTAGCGGCTGTCGTTGCCACTGCTCAGCAGCGCGTAGGTCACTGTCGGCGTGTTTACCGAGGCGCCTCCGCCACCGTAGTCGATGGTGCAGGTGCTGCTCGGTCCTGTGCTGCTCGAGAAGCACGCCTTGCCACTTGCACTTACCCCCTTCAGCAGTTCGCTCCGCGGCAGGAACTTCGTGTCGACACGCGTCGACGTCAAGAAAGATGTCCCAGTCGATGTGGTGTTCAGCTTGACATAGGGGAACAGGTTGTCGGTGCTGCCGTTGCCCGCCTGGTAGGTGTGCATCTGCCCTATCTTCACCACCGCTGTGTCGTCGTAGGCATGCTCCAGCACCACCCGGCGCACGGCGTTCTTCACCATCATCATGCGCGAGGTAGCCGACACGCAGGCGTCCCCGTCGGCTGTGGCGCAGGTCTGCCCGTCATCCGTGCACCACAGGCCTGTCTTTTGGCACATATTGGCCGGCGTCCCAAACACACAGTAGTCCCCCTTTCCGCTGTCGCACTGGCTGTCATTGTTGCAAGGGGTCGTCGGCTGGTAGCGACAGGTCTTGGTGGTACCGGAAGCGCAGAAGTCATTCCTGAGACGGCCCGAGCCATCGCCGGTGTCGATGTAGCGGCAGAAGTCCCCTTTGGTCAGACTCTCGCAGTCGCTATTGGAATAGCACGGAGTCCGGCTGTTAAGGTAACAGTACGAACTGCTCACCCCGCTCGACCAGGTGCAACTCGACGGCGTGCAATTGTCGAGATCGGGAACCGCCTTCAAGGCCAAAGTCGTGGTCCCTGTCCCGGTCAGGGTGTCCGTCCCGCTCAGGGTCTCGGTGGCGCCTAGATCGGTGAAGGTCACAATCGAGACTACAGTCCCCGACGCGCTCACGGTGCCAGTCGCAGTCGCTGCCTGAGTGGTCGGCCCGGTTGAGTACGCCGTGGCGCTGCCCAGCACCGTGGTGGTCGAGTAGGCGCTCTGGGTGCCTGACATTGTGCCGGTGGAGTTCGTCGACTGGCTGCCGGTTACGGTCGCGGTCGAATTCGCCGACTTGCTGCTGGTCAGCGTCGCGGTCGCATTCGAAGACGAGCTGTTGGTCAAGGTCGCGGTCGAATTCTGCGATTGGCTGCCCGTCAGGGTCGCCGTGGAGTTCGTCGACGAGCTGGCGGTCACCGTGGATGTCCCATTCCCGGACTGACTGGCGGTCATGGTCGAAATCGAACTCACCGATTGACTGCCGGTCACTGTCGACGTCGAGTTCTGCGACCGGCTGCCAGTCAAGGTCGCGGTCGAATTCTGCGATTGGCTGCCCGTCAGAGTAGAGGTTGAATTGGACGAACTACTCGAGGACAAGGTGGAGGTGGCGTACGACGATTGACTGGCGGTCACCGTGGTGGTCTTCCACTGGGACGAACTGGAACTCGCCGTGGTGGTGTTCCACTGCGATGAACTGGAAGTGGTTGTGGATGTGTTCCACTGCGACGAGCTGGAGGTGGTTGTGGATGTGTTCCACTGCGACGAGCTGGCGCTTGCCGTGGATGTCGACCACTTCGAAATGCTCCCAGTGTACGTCGTGGTCGCCGAGCTCGTCGAGCTAGAGGTTATCGGCGCAATGTACGTGCAATCCGTCCGGTTGCACGCGCACAGGTTCTCCATGGAGATCTCGGAAATCACAGTATTCCACATGTGCAGTTCATCGAGGCTTCCGAAGAAACCCCACGTCCTGTTGGAGCTACTGATGCCGCCCGTACCCACTCGCCACGAGCCCCCTGTCGCGATTGTCGCATTGACGGCGCCCGTCTTTGCGCCGACGTCCCCGTTAACGGTTGTGCACGCCCCCTGGTGGTATCGCCGCACGGTCCAGCTGGCCCCCGCAGCCGTAACCACAACCAAGTTCCATTGGTTGGTCATGTTGTAGGTTGACGTTGGACCGCCGGCGTTGACGTAGTCGTGGGTGTTATCCCCATTGGCGTCGGCCCAGAGATGGCTGTTGCCGTTGGCTATGTTTTCGAACATCAGCCGGAAGCCGTTGTTGCTATCGCCATGCACACTATCGTCACCATCATAGCCACCCGAGGGAAGGTAGGTGATCAATGCCTGGTTGCCGACTACAGTGTTGGGGTTGACCCAGATGGCAACGGTAAATCCATTTCCCGTTGGGTTGAAGTCGGGGATGGCTCCTAGACGCGCATAGATGCCGGTATTGTTGGTGGAGGTGCTGGTGGATGTATTTGCGCCTGTGCCAGCATTGAATTGCGCAGAATGGGCGCCAAAAACAGCCGCGTCCGTGCCGACACCAAAACCCGTTGCCGTGCTGTTGCCCCAGTCGTCGCTAGCAGCGTTCTCGTTACTTTCATCGAAACTGTAGTGCACAATCTCATAGGCTGTGTAGGAGTCGTACAGCGAAGTCGTCACGCTGGTGGTGGTCTGGGTATCGGTTGTGGTGCCCGAACTGGACGATGATCGGGTCGTCGTCGATACATAGGTCGTCGTCGGCACTACCGTAGCCGTGTTGGTCGTGCTGCCGGACTTGCTGTTGGAATTTGTGGTGTTGCCTGTGTTGGTGGTGGCCGCAGAGTAGCTGTTGGTACTGGTTGCGTTGGCTGTGTTGGTGGTGCCCGCGGAATAGNNGCTGGTCGCGTTCCCAGTGTTGGTCGTGGCCGAGGACTTGCTTTGCGTGTTCGTGATGGTGCCAGTGTTGGTGGTTCCTGCCGACTGAGTCTGAGTGTTGGGCGTAGTCCCGGTGTTGGTCGTCGTGCCAGAGTAACTGTTCGTATTGCTGATGGTTCCGGTGTTGGTCGTGGTTCCCGAATAGCTGTTGGTATTTGCCGTGGTCCCGGTGTTGGTCGTGGTTCCCGAATAGCTGTTGGTATTTGCCGTGGTCCCGGTGTTGGTGGTCGTTCCGGATTGACTGTTCGTGTTGCTCGTCGTCCCGGTATTGGTCGTGGTCCCAGAGTAACTATTGGTATTGGCCGTCGTTCCCGTGTTCGTGGTCGTTCCCGAGTAACTGTTGGTATTGCTCGTGGTGCCGGTGTTGGTCGTAGTCCCCGAGTAGCTATTGGTATTGCTGATGGTCCCGGTGTTGGTGGTCGCCGCCGACTGACTTTGCGACTGGGACGCCGTCGCTGTGTTGCTTGTGGCTTGCGTGGTCGTCGTGGTGCCGGTGTTGGTGGTCGCGGCGGACTGGCTTTGCGTATTGGTCGTGGTGCCAGTGTTCGTAGTGGCCTGCGACTGACTCTGCGTGTTCGTGGTCGTCCCGGTGTTGGTGGTCGCGGCGGACTGGCTTTGCGTATTGGTCGTGGTACCGGTGTTGGTGCTGGCGGTGGATTGGGTCTGCGTCGGGGTCGCGGTGCCGGTATTGGTGGACGTGGCGGTTCGGGTGACGGTCGGCGTGATGGTTTGTGTGCCGCTGCCGGTCTGGGAGGTGGTGAGCGTCGTGGTTCCTGTGGAACTGACGGTCGCGCCGCTGGGTGTGGTCGAGGTGCTGGTCACCACCAAGGTCAACCTATCCGTGAGGGTGCCGGTGCCGGTCTGCGTACGGGTGATGGTCGAGGTGATCACGGTCTCGGACTGGGTCTGGGTTTGCAGGGCTGTTCCAACTGACACGTAGTCGAACTTGTAGCCCTGGCCGCCCATGCCCGAAAACTCGCAGCGATTGGGCTGGCCGTACAGGCGGCAATAGCGGTCGCCATTCTGGCAGTCAGCTCCGACCTCGTTGTAGCGCGTGGGATTCTCGCCCGGAATCCCCTGCATCGACTCCGGACTCTCCACCATGATGAGGAAGTTCGGCCTGCGCAGTTGCTGCTTCACGATCTCCATCGGGCTGACCCGCGCGTACACCGATCCCGGCAGCGACCAAGACACCACCAGCAGGGTCGTCGCTGCACACCAGCGACGAAATGCACGGGATGAGCCATAGGTCATGTGGGTAGTCTCAAGGACTTGCAGCAAGCAAGCCTCTGGCCAGATCTCAAGTCGACGGAAATCGCCGTGATCTGGAGGCAAGACGCCGATTTCCTAGTAGGTCGATATCGTTGCGTGTACCCCCGCTGCCCACCTTGCCCCCGGAACGCCGTTGCGGACCCCGCAAACTTTTCAGGGTTCATCAGATGGAAGTGCAGGGCGACCGCAGGTCGCCCCTACCGGGCAGGTCGCCGCCGACCCATGCCGCTGCCTACGCCGCGTGTTGCCGGAGGTAGTCGAGGCTTCCTGGCAGATCCCGAATGAGCCGAAGCAACATCTCCATTGATTCGGTCTGGACGTTCCGACCGGACTCCCAGCGCGAGATCGTGTTGGCCCCCAGATGCAGCAGCCGGCCGAACTCCCCCTGGGTAAGGCCGAAGCGCTCGCGAATGCCCCGAATCTGGCTTGCTGACAGCAGACCGTGTTTCTTGCGGTAGATGGCAATCGCGTCCTCCTGCAGCCGGCGGGAGTCCTCAAAGCGCAAGACGACCTCGCCACACTTCGGGCAGCTCAGGTGCAGGGCCGACGGCACGGACACATTCTCCCCGTTCAAAGGAAGTTTCAGCTGAGCACGCCGCTCGATCATGCCGGTGCCGCACGAAGGGCACGCTTCATCGGACAGAGTGCGCCGCGCGGGACTGATTGAGGTCTTCTCTCTATGGTTCTTGTTCATCGCGATCACCTTCATCCTCGTGGAACGATATGATCAGGCAGCACTCCCTGAGGACCAGCTTCAGGTACACGGGCGTGCCCGCAACCAGCGGCTTGAAGACGTACATCCATTCGCCGGTACCTTCCGAAACCAGGCGACCGGCAGAATCGCCTGCGCCCAAGTTGGCCAGCACATCGCATGCGTCCTCTTCGTCCAGCCCAGCGCCGAGCATGGCCAGGTCCTGCCTGGCCTTGAGAGTGAAGCGCACTCGTCGCTGGGCGACCCAGTCCATGAACACGCTTCAGCAACTTCGACAGCCAGTTCGGCACGTACTTTGGCTTCTATCACTATTTGGTGAATTATGCATATGGTGAAGCGACCTCGTCAAGCCAGAGTGGCGCAACTGGGCTTCACAACAACAGACGCCTTTCGTTCGGTGCGGCTTGACCCACCAAATTCCGCACCAAGCCGTTGATCCCTGCGAAAAGGGCGACTGCAGGTCGCCCCTACCGCCCTGATTGCACCACCAGGGGTACACGACCTAACGTTGGTCACGCGCAACGTGAAGGAGGTCGCCCGCACCGGCATCGACGTACTCGACCCGTTCGCGTCGACAGCTCCCTAGCGGGACGAGGGCGACCGCAGGTCGCCGCTACGGCGCCGCGGGCGGGGCTGCGGGTTGGGCCTCCGCTGGCGGCGCTGGCTCTTGCACCATACGCGAGATGCGCACCGTCGAGTTCTCCGCGTTCTGGAACTCGAGAACGGATTCCTTCTTCTTGTCGGGCCAGATCTCGAACTCGGGCAACGGCTTCTTGGTGGTCAGGTCAATCTCCTGAATCACGTACACGTCCCGGTAGAGATGACGGGATAGCTCGAACAGCAAATCCGTGCCTTGTTTGGCTACCGACAGGTCCATGGAACCGTAGTCCATGACCGTGAAAAGCCCCGGGCGGTCGGTGACCACCATGATGTTCTTGTCGTGAATCTGCTCGAAGAAGCGCCAGGTCTGCGCCGCCTGCCGGGTGAGGGTGAGCTCATTGATGAAGCGGGCTTCACTGGCCACTGACACGTTCAAGAACACCGCCGCAGCCGCCACCAGCGAGGGCAGCCACAGCGGCGCGCGCCGGCAGAGCAAGGTCACAAGCCACGCGGCCATCAGGGAGAAAAACGCATCCAGGGGCACGAACAGCCGCGCCGAGGCCGGGTGCAGGGGCTTGCCCCAGAAATAGGGGAGGTAAATCACCATCATCACGCCCACCCAGACCACCGCGAAGATGGCAAAACGTTCCTTGACCAGTTTGCGCTCGCGCTCGTGGGCCAGTTTCCACAGCGAGCGTGCCACCACCAGGCAGCCGACCAGCCCCAGTGCCAGCAGCAGGCCGGAGTGGGGATGACGAAAATCCAGAGGATTCAGCAACAGGCCAAAGTAGTTGCGGGTATTTTCCGACAGATGTTTCCAACCGAACAGGGTCGTATTGAGCGGCTGTTCACTGTCGCCGGCCTTTATGATGGTCTGCCAGATGCGAGGCAAGGCAAACAGCGGGGTGAACAAATAGACGAACAGGTACGGCTTCACGTGCTCCCACTTGACCATGCGCAAAGCCAACAAGACCACGGCTGATGCCACGATAGAGGCAGCGCCTTCGTAGCGGACATGCGCGAGCATGCACAGATTCAGCCACAACAAGGCCAGGCGGTTGGCGGTAGGTTCCCTGGCGTAGTCGAGGAAGCACTTGACCGAGAGCAAGGCGAAGAACCCCGCCATTAGGTCGAAGCCGCCGGAACGAGCCGACATCAGGGTGATGGGATGGGCCACGACGAACGCACCGGCGAGCAGGCCGAAGACCTCGCCGCCCAGGGACTTGGCCAAGCGGTAGGCGACGAAGACATAGAAGGGAATGAGAAGGGCGTTGAGGTGAAAGGCGTTGGCGTAGCTGTAGCCCCAGAACGAGTGGAGCAGGCTGACCAGGAAGGGAAAGAGCGCCGGCCGCCGATCCGTGGTGACGTTCAGATTCCAGTAGGCCTCGTAGTACCACTTGCCTGTAGTGGCGAAGTCGGCGGTCTTGTTGAAGTGCAGGTTCTTGGACACGCCGAGCAGGTTGGTTTCGTCGGCCAGCACGCGCAGAGCCGGCTGGATGGCCAGGATGGCCACCAGCGAGACGGCGGCGGCCAGGACCAGGCCCCGCCAGTTGTCCTTGAGCCACGCCAGCAGCGTGTCGCGGGTGGTGCCCTTGAGGGCGATGATGTACGTCGACGCCCAGAACGCCACCATGGTGAGAAGCACGAAGTAGGTGCCGTGCACGAAGAACGGCTCCATCAGGTTGCGCTTGTGCACGGTCACGCCCAGCAGCACCATCGCGGCCACCACCGGCGCAGCCATAGCCAGGTTCCGCCAGAGCGACCGTTTGTCGAACTGAAAAGTCAGAGAGATTTTCATTTTGCTCGGTCCTCAAGAACTTGCGCCCCGCCGTTCGCCGGCGGACTTGCCCCGCAACGACCGCGCCGCGGGTGGAGGCCAGCGTAGCACGGCGCGCCTGTGACTCGCGAATTTGCCCTGTCAGCGTTGGGATTGTGGCCGTCCGCTCCGCTGCGTCATCGGACAGCGACGCGACGATGGACTATTGCCAGCGCAGCTCCCGGACGATGCGGTGGGTGCCCGGATCGAAGTACATCGTCCGGCATTTGCCCCCGGGATTCCCGACGGTGTCCCGGTTCTCGGGCCGGAACGCATCCGAGTGCCACAGTTGCAGAACGATCTCGCCCTCGGGGGTCTTCCTGACCTCGGCGTAGAAGTCGGCGGGCGAGTCGCCTTGGCGGATCAGCTCTGAGGACGCGGCTCGCACAGCCTCGCGCAACGCTGGCTCGAATCCGTCGGGCGGGACCATGGCCACCGCACCGACGGCCTCCGGCGTGATGACCGGCCCACTTCGTGTCCGCCAGCACGCCAGGGTGAACGAGCCAGCGACCACGAGGCCCAGCAGAAGTTCCCGACGCCCAAAAGCAGCGCCTGCAACCGACCTTTTGGTTCCGTTCATCCGCATGAGGTGGCGTCCGAAGCCTGCTGCTATCCGAGGCTGCTATCCTACCACGGTGTCGCGCCGGCCGTGCCACCGGTTGCAAGGGGTTGGGCCGAGACGCGATTTCAAGGGGACAGGGCAGACCGTGGCCTGGTACAGTCACGTGAAGAACATGTCGTGGCTCAGGCGTTCTTGGGTGGGCCCGATCTTCGTATTGGCCGCCACCGCACGGCTGACCCTGGCCTTCGTCAACCGATGGGCCAACGACGATCATCTGGAAGTGGTGTATCGCATCCTGAATGAAGCGGAATTCCCAAAGGCCATGCAGTGCCTGGAGTGCCACCACCCCAAGTTGTTCTACCTGTGCACCGCCGCGCTGGTGAAGGCCTTCTCGCTATCGCCGGGGCTGGAAACGGTTCTGGCGGCGCAGTTCTTGAACGTCACGTTCGGCATCTGCGCGCTGTTCTTGTTTGCCCGTTTCATCTCGGGGCTGACGCTCTCTCCGATGGTTCGCAATCTGGTCTTCGCGACCGTGGCCCTGAATCCATGCTGGTGGGGCATCAGTGCCCAGGCGACCAACGACTCGGCGGTCATCGCACTCAGCCTCGCCGCTTTCCTGGCCTCCTACCGCTTCTTCACCAATCCCAGAGGCACGCGGCTGCTCCTGTGCGCGCTGTTCTGCGCGTTGTCGGCGGTGTCCAAGGCATCCGGCGTCCTGGTGACGCTGCTCTGTATTTTCAACATCGGGCTGAGCCTGCTTTCCGAAAAGAAGAGGGTGGCCCGCTCGGTGCTGCTGAGCGCGTGGGGATTCGGCTCGCTGTTGCTGCTCGCGCCCCTGCCCTTTCTCGGCGGCTATGTTCAAAACCAGCGCATCACCGGCGATGCCTTCACCTTGATCCTTCCCAAGTATCCACCACCCTCATTTTTCGACGAGACCTTCTACGGACGCCCGGGAATCGAGTCGGTCGCCTCTGGCTATCTCACCTTCCGCCTCGGCGACGTGATCGCACACCCGTACACCAGCAACGGCCTGGCTGCGGTGCCCCTGCACCGCACCTCGTTCTGGAGCCACCTCTACGGTCGCCTCTTTTTCACGCGTTTCGAGTCATTTCCGCCTCAGTGGGCGAGCCTGGACAGTCGGGTCTTGTCGGTCGGACGGGCCGCTCTGATCACGGCCCTGGCGGCGCTGGCGGTCTTCTGGCTCGGGTGGGCCAGTAGCATGCGCAACCTCTGGCGCCGCCGAGCGACGCTGTTCTCGCAACCGCTGGGCGAGTGGACGTTTCTTCAGATCTCGGGGCTGGTCAGCACCGGCGCCTTCTTGGCGTCTCTGGTCAGGGTGACCAGCCTGATACGGGATTTCTGCGCCATCAAGTTCATCTACTTGCTCCCGGCGATCTGCGGTTTCGCGTCGATCTACATGCAGGGGTGGAAGGTTCTCGAAGCCCGCCACCACACTTGGCTGCGCATCCTGGCCGTGATGGTCTCGCTGCTCATCGTCCTGCACGCGGTTGATATCAGCTGGCTCATCTTCGATCTGGCCCGGCAAGATTGAAATCATCTCGGCCACGCCACCCTGCCCGCGCGACGGTGGACCTCACACGTTCACTTGCCAGATGTAGTGGGTTTCGAAAGAAGGGCCGCCGTACAGGAACCACAACAGCAGCAGGCCCAGAGGAAGGCACGCCAGCGCCAGAATCTTCAGCAAACGGGGACGTCGGCCGCGACGGCTCAGCCAGAGCGCCAGCGCGCAGAGGGTGGCAAACGCAAACCCGGTACCGACGAGAAATGGCCAGGAGACGAAGAAGAAATCCACGGTGTGAAATCCGGTTGACAGGAAGACCGATGGATACAGGACATCAGCCCTCACCACCTTGGCCAGCAAGCCATCCACCCGGCACATGAATCCTGGCAAGAGCGGCAGGCCGAGCACGAAGTAGCCGTCCTTCGACGCGGCCACCTCGAACTTGAAACGGTTGGAGGTGTTGTAGACCAGAGCCACGCTGTCCTTGTCCGACGAGGCCTCTTGCGTTCTGTTGCGGATGGGACCGTCGATGAACACACGCGTGGCGGTAGCGGTGGCGGCCGCTCTCAAGTGCTGCAGAACCTCATCATCCGATTGCGTGGCTTCCGCGTCGTGAACAACCACGCCCAAGGGACGCGCCGGATTCACGCCACGATGTCGGTACTGGCTCACAGAACGCAGCTCCATCCCGTCGCCCTCGCCGCCCGAGGCGTGGGCCGCTATGGAATTCACCCTGTCGAGGACGATGTTGCTGAACGAGTAGGTTCGCGCCTTGTTCTGTTTCCAGGTTCCGACCGACAGGCACAGCCAACTGGTCACCAGCGTGCCGGCTATGGCCAGGGCCAGGCTATAGCGAGATCCACGTTTGAGCGCAGCCGCGAGCACGAGAGCGAGGGCGGTGGCCGCTAACAGCAAGAGGATGAGCGAGTCGTAGTTCGCCGGTATGCCAGCGGGCAGGATGGCGTGGGGCGAGAACGCTTCGTGGATGGGCAGCAGCTGTTGCGGCCGGAGCCAAACCCAAAGCGCAATCGCGACGGCACTGCATGCGGCGACAAAGAGGGCGCGCCGGCTCGACGGCCGCAACATCCAGGCCAAGATCGGGAAGGCAGCCACCGGCAGCCAGAGCACGATCCGGCCCGGGGTTCTGAAGGACTCGAAAAGGGGAACGTTAGCCACGACAAAGCGGTGCACCGGGGTTTCGTGGCCCGACGAGAACAGCAAGGCGAACGCCCCCAAGGCGTACATCAACCACAGCGACCAGGGAGGGCGTTTGAGCAAGGCCGCCACTGGCAGCAGTGCCACCACCAGGAATAGCGCGGATCCGCCGAAAGCGCCGTGCACGTCGGCGTGGAGCGGAAACAGGAAGTTGCTCAGCTCTCCACGCAGCGAATCCGAGTACGCCAAGGTCCAATCGTAGCTGGTGTTGGCCGCGCGGCTCTCATTGGTGCGAAAGAACTCGAAGAAGAAGGTGAGAACGTAGGGCAACGCGAGCAATACTCCGGCACCGCCTCCGACAAGGATTCGCTTGAAATAGCGCCGCACGCGCGCCCGGGTGAGCGGCGGCAGGCTTGGTCTGATGGCAGAGACGACCCATGGGAAGAGCACCAGGAAGAGCAAGGCACCGGTGGTGCCCAGCAACGCCCACTGAGGGTGGCCGCTGACCACCAGCAGGTAGGTGCTGGCTGCCAGAAAAACCACCTTGCCCTTGCTGCGCTCCTCGAGAAACGCCAGCATGCCGGCGGACAGAACCAGCAGCATGCCGGTGTAAGCTTCCAGCGCCGCTCCATAGCGGAAGCTGTCGAGCATGCGCAGGTTGTAGACGACCGGCAACGTGCAGAGAAAGGCGGCGACCCGAGCCATGCCCAGCCGGCGGCAGACATGGAAGAGCACGAGATGGGTGAAACCGAGCGCGAGGAGACGGAAGAAGGTATTCCACTCGAGAGCCAGTCCCTCCCAGTAGCCGGGCATCAGGCTCGATATCCACGAGATCGGGTGATACAGCTGCCCGAGGGTCATGGCCGCGGTCGAGTGGCCCCCGGCGAAGCCCGGCATGTAGAGCGGGAAGGTTCCCTTGTGGATGGACCACATCAGGTCTAACTGGGCCAGCAACGAGAAGATCGAATAGTCGTTGCCGATGGTCTGCCAGGACACAAAGGGCGCCAGCCACGACAGCATGGCGAAGGGCAGGAGCAGGAACAGCGCCCATGTTCCGATGCGGTTCCACAACCCGGCCTGGCTCAACCAGGCCCATCGGTCTTCAGACGGAACCCGCGGCGCGGAACCCAGGTTGCCCTTCTCGACGGTGGGGGCCAGGTCTGGCGGGGCAGGCATCGCGTCCACCGTGTGGCGGCCCTCACATGGGCCAGGATGGCCGAGAGGACCCCGCGGCATGGCCCGCTCCCCGGCGCACCCGCATCAGTAGACCTTGACCTGTTCCAGGTGCAGGAAGGTCACCCGAGGCACACGCAGACGCACATAGCGCGCCTTGCTGGGCGCGAAGCTGGGCTCCCAGATCGCGAAGGGGGACTCGCGCTGGGCGACCGCCTGCCAGGTCGAGCGATCGTTACTCAGCTCCACGATCAGCGGAACGGCACGCTCCCAGCGCGCATCGGCGCGGTTCTTGATGTAGAGCCGCCGGACCGGTTTGATTTCACCGAGATCGACCTCGAACCACGGGTTCATCTCTTCATTGGTGTGGAACAGGATCTTGGCCGAATACGCCGCCGACAGTGAGCTGCTGGTCCGCCACGGTTTTCCCGCAGCTAGGTCGGTGGGCGTGACCATGGACACGACCATACCGACCAACACTGCCAGGCCCGCGGCCAGCAGCCCGGCCACAAATGCCACGCGCGACCGTCGCCGGCGCACCAGCGGGACCACTCGGCTCGACTCCGCCTGATCCAGCATGGTGCGCACTGTGGTGCGGGTCATCTGGGCCACTTCGCGCTGCTCCGCCGTGACCGGACCGCCAACACCCACCGAGGCGTGCATGGCCAGCAGGTGGCGCACCCGCGCCAGGCTGGCGTCGTGCTGCACGGCCCCCTCGAGCACGGTATCGGGAGCGGTCTCGAACGCGATGATGAGCGCCTTCTTGCCGGGTATGTCGTTGGCCAGCAACAAGAAGAGCGCCTCCCGGTAGAGGCTGAGCACCGGCGCAAGCGGCGCATCGTCGGAGGAATCGAGCAAGCCCTCGGCAACCGTGACGTACTCACTCGCGCGGCGGATCATGGCCACGCGCTCGGGCGCCACTAGAGCTTCGTCCAGCCGCGCTTGCTCCAGGGCGTCGCGAATCAACACCCAGTCGAAGAGACGGGCCCACGGCCCCGACCTGCGGCGCGGCTCCGCAGCAACGGGCACGGACCCCGGCGCGGCTACGACCGGTGGGCTCTCTGGGACTGCGTTGTCGATTTCGTTTGCCACAGCTAAGACACCACCGTCGCTGGAATGCGGAGAGTGCGCTAGCTAAGATAACCCGATTCCCGAAACTTGGAAATCCTTACGCGCTCTGCGTCTGCGTGACGCACTACCGTCGCTCAGGCGCGCGGCCGGATTCCGCGTCGCTGGCCGCGGGAGCACCGTCGACTTTGCGGCGGATCAGGTAGAGCGGCCTGCGTTTCACTTCCTCGAAGATCCTCCCGACGTACTCACCCACGAAGCCCAGACACACCAGAACGATACTGGAGAAGAAAACATTGATGATCACTAGCGAGGTCCACCCGGGAACCGCCCGTCCCAGCCAGTAGCGTACATAGACGGCGTACGCGGCATAGGCCAGGCCGCCCAGCAGGCCGCATAGGCCGAGCAAACTGGCGATGCGCAGGGGCGCGGTCGAGAAGCTGGTCAGGCCGTCGGCGCTCAAGCGCAGCATCTTCAACGGCGGGTATTTGGTCTCTCCAGCCGCGCGTCCCGGCCGCACAAAATCCACGGTCGTGTGCGAGAAGCCGACCCATGACACCAGACCGCGAACCAGGCGGTGGCGTTCGCGCAACTGGCCGAGGGCCTCGACCACAGCTCGGCTCATCAAGCGGAACTCACCGACGTTGGCCTCGATCTCGTGGTTGGTCAGGGCGCCCATGATTCGGTAGAAAGCCCAGGCCGTGACCCGCTTGAAAAGCGACTCCTTCTCTCGGCTTGACCGTCGCGCCTGCACCACGTCAAAGCCCCTCCGGTAGAGAGCGACCATCTCCGGGATCAGCTCGGGCGGATCCTGCAGGTCCGCGTCCATCAGGATGACGGCGTCGCCCTGGGCGCAGTCGAGCCCAGCGGTGATGGCGGCCGGGTGGCCGAAATTGCGCGAAAACTGCACCAGCTTGATGCGCGCATCCGCGCGATGCGCCTGCTCGATCACCTGCGCGGTGGCGTCACGGCTGCCGTCGTCGACGAACCACACTTCCGCCCCGCCGGGCAAGGCATCCATCACGGCGCGCACCCGGGGCAAGAGCAGCGGCAAGACCACTTCTTCGTTGAACACGGGTATCACGATGGAGACCCGCGGGTCAGGACGCACGACAGTTTCGTTCACAGCGGCCTTGGTACCTGCTTGTTCTAGTACGCCACGCGCGCGCCCACGGCCACGCTGGCCATGGTGGGGCTGGTGTTGGCGACGTTGAGTTGGGCGAAGAGGCGGAACAACAAGAAGTTGACCTGCGCGCCCAGGATGCCACGGATCTTGGCCGCGCTGGGGTCGGCGTGAGCCGCGAAATTGACGTGCGCCGTGCCCAGATCCAGGTTTTGCCCCGCCGCATGGCCGACCATCCTTGCGTCTACGCCCACGTCCATGTTGCTGCCACCGCTCAGTTGCCAGTCGAAGCCCAGACCGCCATACACGGTTAGCAGGGTCACCAGGCGCAAGCTGGTGGTGACCTCCAGGGGAATGCTCTTGGTCGTCATGTCAAGGTTGAGATGGGCTGTCCCGACAGCGGTGCCGTTCACGTCCGTTATCTGGCCGCTGGCGGCTCCAGTTGTATCCACAGTCACGTCCGGGATGCTGGCATTGGGAAAGGTGAACTTCGAAGAAATGTTCTGAGACAGCCCGAGACTCATGTGCGAGGAGTCGATTCCCGTGGTGACAGCGATGCCACCCCAGCGGACCAGCATCTTGAGCGCCGTCGTCCTGTGGGACGGGCCAAACAGCCGGAGCTGCGCGTGGACCCCCCAGTTGTCGAGGCTGCCCCTCATGGCGCCGTAGCTCTGGGTGGGCACCTTCATCCAGTTGCCAAACACCATGACAGGGATCCCGAGAAAGCCAAGACTGACCCCGCCCATCACCGTGGCATTGAAGCCCATACCTGAAATCGGGAAGCCCTGTGTGTTACCTGGCTGGTAGGTTCTGTCCATGCCCAGCGCAAAGCTGGCTGAGCCGCCAACCTCGAAGTACGTCGCCTCCGAGGCGTAGTCCACTCCCATCCCCTTGCTGGTGAAACTTTGCGCATCACCGAATCTCCGGAGGTAGCCCTGGGTACCCGCCGCCTGGAACAACCCGTTGAGCTTGTTGGTGAGATCCTGTTGGCTCAAACCGGTCAGGTTGAAAAAGGTCTGCGTATCCGGGCCGGGTGTGAAGGTGACCTGGGCACGGGCGTCCATCCCGAAAGCCGCCAGAAACACGAACGCGAGACCGAGAGCGACGACGGTTTTGCGCATGATGCCCAGAATTCTACTCCCTTCGGGCACGGACGTCCTGGCTTACTGCGGTGCTTGCGCGCCGGTCGCCGCGACCCCGATCTCGGCTGGCTAGAATTCCAGGTACGCGCCAACGCGGCCTTCGATGATCCAGACGAACTTGCTGCCGCTCGGGTAGTCACGGCTGCGCGGCAGAACCCCGACTTCACCGAACACGCCAATCGGGCCCAGGCCGAAACGCACGCCCCCGGCGGCGCCATAGGCAAACTCGCGCTTCGCGCCGCCGCGACCGGCCAGATTGGCAATGGCGAAAATGGCGCGGCCGTAAATGGGCAGGAGGGGGGGAACGATGGTAACCATCGGCCGCAGCTCCAGATCGGTCTTGCTGCCTGAGGTATCAGCGAAGTCGCCCACGATGCCGAGCTGCAATCGCAGGAGTGACAGAATGGACACCCCTGGCGCGACCATGAAGTTGATTCGCTCCCAGGCCCGCGGGCTGGAGACCTGGGCGCCCTGGCCCAAAGACCCCTCCACCACCAAGCCGGCCTGCGAGACGGCGGGCAAGAGAACGCTCAGGGTCAACACTGCGGCCATGACGAATTTGCGCATCTTGGATACCTCCGTGGGGCTTGACGTCCGAAGTGGTCACTATATTCGCGAACCCGTCCGGGTGCGAGCACCATACGCTCCCTGGCGCCAAGCCTCGCCCTGGCACACGCGGACGGACGTGATAGCTTGGACCCTGGCGAGCGACCGTCCCGCCGGAGGAACTGGAAGCCATGAATCTCGTGGGAAAGAAAGCACCGGAGTTCACCGAGAACGTCGTGACCGGCGATGGCAAGTTCTCCAAGATCTCGCTGTCGGACTACCGCGGGCAGTGGGTTGTGCTCTTCTTCTACCCGGCTGACTTCACCTTCATTTGCCCGACCGAGATCAGCGAGTTCTCTCGCCGCGACAAGGAATTCAAGCAGCTGGGCGCAGTGGTGCTGGGCTGTTCGACCGACTCGAAGTACTCACACAAGGAATGGATCGCGGGCAGCTTGGGCACCCTCACCCACCCTCTCATCGCGGACTTCAACAAGAAGATCGCGCGCGACTACCAGTGCCTGGATGAAAACTCGGGCTACCCTCTGCGCGCGACCTACATCATCGATCCTGACGGCGAAATCGTGCACGCTGATTGCAACATCATACGCATTGGCCGCTCGGTCGACGAAGTGGTGCGCCTGCTGCAGGCGGCGCAGACCGGCGAACTGTCTCCGGCTGGCTGGAAGGTCGGCAGCAAGACATTGGGCAAGGAGTAGCCACCAGCCCCAGACGCCCAGCAACCAGCAAGGACGAACCATCGTGTCGCTCACGCCCAAAGCCCGCCCCAACGTTGAAAAGATGTCCGCCTACACGCCCGGCGAACAGCCACGGCCGGGCGAGCGCGTGGTCAAGCTCAACACCAACGAGAACCCGTTTCCCCCTAGCCCGCGCGTGGTCGAGGCCATCCGCGGCATCGATCCCGACCGGCTGCGACGCTACCCCAGCCCTAGCGCAGAAGATTTCCGCCAAACCGCGGCGCGCGTGCACGGGGTTTCGCCCGACATGATCGTGGCTGGCAACGGCAGCGACGAGATCCTGGCCATGGCCATGCGGACCTATCTAGGACCCGACGACGTTCTGGCCTACCCGGATCCAACCTACTCGCTTTACCCGGTGCTGGCCGAAGTGGGCGAGGTCAAGGTGGTTACCGTGCCTTGGGCCGCGGGCTGGGATCTACCCATCGATGCGCTCCTGGCTACCGGCGCACGCGCCATCTTCTTCGCCAACCCCAACGCGCCCACCGGCACGCTGGTGCGCACGAGCAGGGTGCGCGAATTGGCGACGCGCTTTTCCGGCCTGCTCTTGGTCGACGAGGCCTACGTGGATTTCGCCGAGGAGAACGGCCTGAGCCTGGTGCGCGAGTTCTCCAACGTGATGATCTGCCGCACCCTGAGCAAAGGCTATGGTCTGGCGGGCCTGCGCTTCGGCTACGCCATTGCGGCGCCCGCCGTGGTGTCGGCCATGAACAAGGTCAAGGACAGCTACAACTGCGACGCGGTGGCCGTGAGCGCAGCCGCGGCGGCGCTCGAGGATCAGGACTATGCGCGCCGCACCTGGGAGCACGTGCGCGCAGAGCGGGTCCGTCTGAGCGAGTCGCTGCGCCAGCGCGGCTGGCAGGTCATTCCCAGCCAAGCCAACTTCATCCTGGTCACCTGCCCGGGCGGCGACGCCGGCGCGACCTACCGCGCGCTCAGGGCCAAAGGCATCCTGGTGCGCTTCTTCGACAAGCCTGGCCTGCAAGACAAGCTACGAATCACCATTGGCACGGCCGAGGAGAACGACCAGCTCTTGGCCGCGCTCTCAGCCTCATGAGCAAGTCTTCTTCCAGCCGCCCCCCCGACGATACCGTCGCTGACACGGAGCAGACGGATGCTCGTGATACCGAGGCCGAGGCTCCGATTGAGCCCGACCTGGTGGAGCGCGCCGCGCCGGAAGTCATTCCGCCGGCGCTGGCACGACGCCTGGCGCCCGCGCGGGATCCGGTCCAGCGCTTCATCGATGAGGCGCGCCGCTACGCGCGCTTGGATGAGAAGCAAGAACGCGAACTCATCCGGGCCGCGCGCGAACGCGGCGACGTCGATGCCGCTCGCACCTTGGTCCTGCACAACCTGCGCCTGGTGGTGTCCATCGCCTATCAGTACCGGCGGGCCTGGCTCAACCTGCTTGACCTGTTCCAGGAGGGCGCGGTCGGCTTGATGGAGGCCGTGCGCCGCTGGGATCCGGACATGGGCACGCGCTTCGGATCCTATGCGGCCTACTGGATTCGCGCCTGCATCCTGCGTTTCCTCATGACCAACTCGCGCCTGATTCACGTGGGCAATACCCGCGCCGGGCGCAAGCTGTTCTTCCGTCTGGAAAAAGAGCGCCAGAAGCTGCTGGCCGAGGGCATTGATCCCACGCCCAAGCTGCTGGCAGCCCGGTTGGAAGTGGATGAATCTGACCTGGCCGAGGTGTCCGCTCACCTGGCCTCGCGCGAGGTTTCGCTTGAACCGCGTCCCGACGAAGAGGGTGTGCCCTTGGCCGAGAAGATCTCGGGACAGCAGGCTTCGCCCGAGCAGCAAGCCGCGCGCGACGAACTGTCGCAAGCCGTGCGCCGACTCATGGATGACTTCGAAGGCAAGCTGGACGACGATCGCGAACGGGCCGTGTGGCGCGAGCACCTGGCCATGACCAACCAACCGGTTTCGCTGTCCGCCCTGGGCGTGCGCTACCGCGTTTCCAAACAACGTATGGGCCAGATCGCGGAGAAGCTGAAAGGCCAATTCCGCGAACGGGTCATTGCGGAGCTCGGCAGCGATATCCAGATGTCGTGGCAGCGCGACGACTGACTGGAATTGTGGGGAGCCGGCGGCGGATCTACTGCGTCGCTTGTGCTGCCTCCTGGCGTTTGACATTCATGGCTTGCAGCCCTTTGGGGCCCTTGGTGATGTCAAACTCCACTGTTTGACCCTGGGCCAACGAGCGATACCCCTCCGCCGTAATTGCCGAGTAGTGGACGAAAACGTCCTCCTCCCCATCCCGCGCGATAAATCCGTACCCCTTGGAATCGCTGAACCATTTCACCTTGCCGGTTGCCATTGCCATTCACTGCCTCCTCAAACTGTACTGACCTCCGCTGCTCCCCAACGGAATTGTCTGGGGCGCACAGTCAAAATGGTACGGTTCTGCGCCCGCCTGTCAAGACTTTAGCGTGCTGTTCGATCGCGGACGGCGCACACCCGTGACAATGCAACTGCCGGTTTGTCGGCAGCCATAACAGCACGAATCGCAGTTGTTCCGTAAGCGCCCACACCAATGCAACTCTCGGCATTGCTATTGTCGATTCCACCGAGCGCAGTGACCGGGATTGACCAGCAGCAAGCACTTGGCGATGCCTGGATGCCATTTGGGCGCCCTGTATGCGCGCCTTGGCCGTGTGTCGAACACGGAACCGAAAGCCACGGCGCCGGACGGTAGCCACCTCCACTCGTTGATCAACAACGCCGCTCCCGTCGCACTGGTGACAGTGCGCAGTTCGTGAGCCAATTCGACGAGCGCATGCGCCGACAGATCCTGCTCTCGTAACTGCTTGGCCACTTGCCAACCTGCCGGACCGGCGCCCATATCATGGCCGCCGCCGCGTACCAGACCGTGCTCAGGCCTGCGTCGACGACGATGGGCACCTTGGTGCGTTCCATGTGGTAGAAAACCCTCGGATCTCGCACCATGCGCTGCCCATTCTGCTCTGCCACCGAAGACAAGGTTGTGGACACCCGTCCCAGCGAGGACGAGCAGATTGTGCGGCGCCGCCGCGAATGCGCCGGGTGCGGCAAGCGCTTCACCACCTATGAGCGCGTCGAGGAGTTGCTTCCCTCGGTGGTCAAGAAGGATGCGCGGCGCGAACCGTTCGACCGGACC
>PMLB01000322.1 GCA_003158735.1 Myxococcales bacterium
CTCGCCATCATCATCGTGTACCTGGTGCTGGCGGCGCAGTTCGAGAGCTTCCTGCACCCCTTCACCATCATGCTGTCGCTCCCCCTGTCCATGGTGGGCGCACTGGGGGCCATCGCCCTGGCGCACTCGACCATCAGCATGATTACCCTCATCGGCATTATCTTGCTCATGGGCCTGGTGACCAAGAACGCCATCCTGCTGGTGGACTACACCAACACGCTTCGCCGCCACGGCAAGAACCGGCGCGAGGCGCTGCTGGCTGCGGGCCCAGTTCGGCTGCGCCCCATCCTGATGACCACTGGGGCCATGATCTTCGGCATGATGCCAGTGGCCCTGGGGCTTTCCGAGGGCAGCGAGCTGCGCTCACCCATGGCCATCGCGGTCATCGGCGGCCTCATCACCTCGACCATGCTCACCCTGGTGGTGATCCCGGTCGCCTACGACATCATCGACGGCCTCGCAGAACGCATGCTTGGCCATGCCACGGTCATGCACGAAGGCGAGGAAACGCCCCTCGAAGCCAAGGCCAAGGGCCACGTGGCGGCGACTTTGTAGTCGCCTGGCGGTGATAGGAAGAACAAGCTCGCTCTTCTTGGCCCGCGCATCGCGCCTCATCTGCTACTGGCTGAATCATGGCTTTGCCCACCGCGGCGGTCATTTGGGCTTGAAGGTACTCGCGGGAATGATTTCGTCCTGGATCCAGTTGACGAGCTCTTGCATCGACTTGTCGACCGCATCGAGATGAAACTCCAACGTCTGGTCGTGGCCAGCGCCCGAGCATTGAAGCGAATAGAGAGAGGCCTGCGACTGGCGCTGCGTAAGCACGGCCTTGGGCGGCCGGGTCGAGAGATTCGCCGCGGCAACCAGCCCGAGAACCTCCTTCCGGGAGGCCTCTAGCAGGTCGGCGGTGTCGAATTCATAGACGACTTCCCCGGCCTTACCGGAAAAGCCACCACCGTGCTTACGCAGGCTTATGTTCATCGATCGAGACTATACCCCCACTGCTTTCCAAGCGGCAGTGACCGCCTCGACTTCGCTGTCACTGTAGAGCGCCTTCGTAGCGGCGATGGTGGCAGCCTTCGCCTCTGCGAAGGTGGCCCGGGAAGTTAGGAGAGAGAGAGCCTTGTACCAAATCGGCCCGGCCTTATCCCAGGAGTTGCCCCCGAGGTTGCTCGCCGCAAGATAGAACGCGTGATTGGGGATGCCGGAGTTGGTGTGCACATCGCCACCCTGAACATATTTTGAATAGACGGCAGGCTGATCGTCCTGCTCCCACGCGTGCCCGGGATCTTTCATCGATCGGAGCGCCTTTCCGTATTTCGGATTCATGATCGTCGGCCCGATCAACCAGTCGGCCGTCTTGACATCCTGCTTTAAGGCATTCTGCTTGACCACGCAGCCCATGCAATCGGACCACGACTCGTTGAGAGCGCCGGACTCGTCCTCATATTCCAGACCTCCGCCTGGAACCGTATATTGGGTAACTCCGTGGGTGAGTTCATGGGCGACGACATCGAGCGCCGCAGCGAAGCTTCCGACGAACGGTCCGGTCGCCGTGGCGTCCCCGAACATCATTTGTTTCCCGTCCCAAAAGGCGTTGTCGGGGGCCTTGCCCGAGTGAACTGTGGACTTGAGGGCCAGGCCATGCCCATCGACCGAATTACGCTTGAGGAAGTCCATGTAGTAGTCGTAGGTCGCGCCGGTCGAATCGTAGGCCGCATCGGCTGCAGCATTCCCACTCTTGGGATCGCCTTCTTTTCGAACCGGAGTGCTCGGCTGGCGGCTTTTGCCCGCGGCATCGTAGACGATGCGATCCTTTTTCCCGTTGTTGGGCGTCGTGCGAGCCAATTCCATCGCCATGAAACGCGAGGCAACTCTCTCTCCTCGGGCAAAAGCGGCAGCTATAGCACTCTGCATCAAGGCAGCGCGCGTTTTCGCATCGAAATCAGGATGCTGAGAGAACTTGCTGAGCATCGACGACGAGACAATGTGACAACATCTGATTGGTGAACACATGGGAGACCTCCTGCTTGACTGGTTGATTAGAGGATGCGGGAGTGCAGAAACTGTGCGGAGCCTGTTCAGCTGCGCCAACTACCGACTGGATCGGGAGCAATAGAGGGCAGGAGCTTTGCTCCTGCTGCCCTCCCACACCACCGGACGTACGGGCAGCACCTCCCCCTCGGTCTTGGCAAGCGCCCCTTTGCTCCGTGGTTGGAGGCGCTGCCTTCTCGATTCTTGAGACGCAGTTCTTCAGGCAGACCCGCATTCCTTCGTCGCGCGACCAAAGAGTGTCCGACTCGGCGGCGACGTTGGACGACACCAGCACCGTACCGGCCAACAGGATGACGATGACGGTCTTGACCACGTTTGCTAGATCAGGTGCTACCTTTTCGCAGGAGCCTTCGGCTTGTTGAAGAAAGCCTTGCGCAGGTCCTCGGTCTCCTTCGGGTCGACGTAGCGGAAGCCCCCCGGTATCTTGAAGCGCTGCCCATCGTCGAAGTCCAGGATCACGTCCACCGGCCCCTTGTCCCCGCTCGGGGTGATGAGGTTAATCTTGTCCTTGGACGAGATGACGACCTGCTCGGCCACGTGACTGCCTAGTGCGACGCGGACCCCGGTCTTACCTGGCTGCAAGCCCGCCGCGAGGATGTTCACCGAATCACCGCCCGCTGTGATGCCTTCAGCCGGCTCCACCCGGTCAATGCGGAGCTTGTCCTCATCGCAGGCGGCCAGGAATGTCAGGATTGCAACAGCCGAACACAGCCCCAATGCGCGTTTCATGTGTGCTCCTCCTTGGTTGGATGGCACCCTAGCCCGCTCCAATCAGCGCACGCCGCCCAAGATGCCTCAGCGTGACGCCGTTAGGATGCATATGCTCAAAACCAAAAGGGGGCAAGTGGAATTCTCGGGTTTGTCCCGCTTGACCGGTCGGATGGGCGCCTGCCATCCAGCGTCGCCACTCTGGGCACCATGGCGGTGCGCTCGCTTGCGCGGAGTCAACCCCGGTTCGTGCCTGCGCAGGACCGTGTTGAAGTGCTTGGAAGCACAATGGTTTTTCGGGATCGGACGTCTCCCAGGTTGATCCTTCTGTCGTGAGCTTCGCTGCAGTCCTTCGAGCTCGAAGCATTCAAGGTCTATTGTTGCCGCAGCTTCTGCGCCCGATGCGGCTCCCGGAGTCGGATGAGTGCACCGGGTGGCTCCCTCGGCACTCAGATACTAGGTTGGCCCGAGTGCCACCTATGTTGGCGGGCATCGGGACTTGCAGGCAATGAAGGCTGGAGATCTCCACGGCACGAGTCTTGCTTCGCCCTGCACCAAATCTCAAACGTCGCCTTGGCTTGTCCGCAAGGAGGGTCTTCATGGTCCGTCGAGCTTCACGGTTCTTGCCGCTGGGCCATTGCTGGTGCCCGCCAGCCGTGCTCCCCCTGCTTCTCCTCGCCTGCGCGTCCCGAGCGCCGGATTGGCCAGGGCCACACGACGGAGGACAGACCCAAGTCTCTTTCCGAGTTGGCGGCCCCGAGCGCCAAGTCGACATCCTGTTCGTGATCGGCAATTCCCCGTCCATGGCCCCCAAACAGGCTGTGCTGGCTCAGAACTTCCGCAAGATGATCGCCGTTCTGGAAAGGCTTCCGGGTGGCTTGCCCGAGGTGCACATTGGCGTGGTCAGCAGCAACATGGGGGCTGGCATGGGTGCCATGGGCGGCAACTGCGGCGTGGGACTGGGCGACAGGGGCCTTCTGTGGGGCAACGATCCCAACGACCTGACTGCGTCGGTCGCGGCCGGCAGCGTGGCCGCCACAAATGCGAACAACCCCATTGCCGATGGCTGCGGCCTGCTGCCAGGCGCGCGCTGGATCGAGGATGGCGCAAGCCCTGACGGGACAGGTGGCCGGCAACGGAACTACTCCGGTCGGACTATTGAAGACGTGTTCACTTGCCTGGCCACGGCTGTGGGAAGCAACGGCTGCGAGGAACAACACTTGCTGCAAGCCACTCGCGTGGCTCTCATTCCCCAGGACGGCATCAACGAGGCAAATAGCGGATTTCTGCGTTCCAACGCCTACCTCGCCATCGTTCTCGTCACCGACCAGGATGACTGCTCCGCCAACAACTACAACACTCTGAACGATGACATGTTCAACATGGTGACCAAAGGAGATCCGGGCGACACCACGACCCTGCGATGTGCGGCGCGCGGCCATCTCTGCGGCGGCAACCCAATTCCAACCTACGACCCGTCGATCGGCTACACGGGCACGACGCCTTTCTCGGACACCTTCACCGACTGCTCGGCCAAGGAGAAGAGACTGCTTAACCCCAACGGTAGCCCCGACGACCCCAACAACGTAGACTACGTCTATCTGCCGCTCATCGATGTTCAGGACGTCATCAACGACATCAACAACTTTACCAAGGGAGCCCAGGCCAAGCAGAGAATCCTCGTGTCTGGCATCATCGGCTGGCCCCCGGACGCGAACGACACGAACCTCCCGGCCGACCTTCAAACCAACCCCAACTACCGGATTGACAAGGATGCCACCTCGCTTCCGGCATCGCAGGCGAATCTGTGGGACTACATGCCCATTTGCACGATTCCGTCCCAGAAGTCCACTGATGGCAATATCTACAAGGCCTATGGCGGTCTTCGCTTGAAGAAGTTCATCGACGCCTTCGGCAACCGGGGGCAAACGTTCAGCATCTGTAATCCTGACTTCACGAATGCCATGACTCAGATTGGAAATGGGATGGTTCAGGTGCTGACGCCTGGCTGTGTCACTTACCCATTGATCGACACGGACCCCAATACACCCGATATCGTCGAGCCTGAATGCGTGGTTGTCGACCGAAGTCCGTGCTCCACGCCGGGCGTTGATAGCTGGCTGCAACCCAGCTACACGGAAACTAGGCTCCCTGAGTGCAAAGACGCCCAGGGGAAGATCCTCGATCCCGCCAGTCTCGACCCCAGCGGTGCTGGCGGCCAAGCTGCCGTCGACGCCCTTCTCGCTAACAGCATCAGCCAGGACTCGCGGCCTTGCTGGTACCTCTCCTACGACAACACCGCCCTAGGTTGCAGGAATGTCTCGTACAAAGGCCAAGAAATTTCCGCTTTGCGGCCGTCGGGCTCAGTGGCGGCCCCTGGAACGTTCCTGGTGGTCACGTGCCTGACCGAGCTCGTCGGGTACGAGTGACCCGCGAACCTCGCCATCCTTCCATCGCCTGGCCGCGCCCCGCTAGTGATCGACCCAAAGAACCCTACAGTTCCTGTCGCGAAGAACAATCCCCGTGTCCGACGGCTGCCCGTTGGGGTCCAGTGGCACCCCGTTCAGGTCACCCAGATCGCACTCTTCGCCCCTATCCGAGTCGATGATGCTGTCGCCACAATAGTGAGGTGTCATGCATCCGAAGCTGCACCCACCTTTGCCATCGACCTTGCCGTTGCCGCTGCCCAAGTCGCACTCCTCGGGGCCATTGACCTGGCCGTCGAAGGCAATCCAGACTAGAAGTGCACCTGGATCTCGTAGCGGCGGTTCTTCGCCTTCTTGGCAGGCGTATTGTCGGGCTTGACCAGCGGGCGATCCGAGCCCATGCCGATGGCCACGATCTCGCTCTTGGCGATCCCGCGCGCCACCAATTCGCGCTCGATCGCGGCGGCGCGCTTGCCCGACAGTTCCTTGTTGTGCTCGGCCTTGCCACTTGAGTCGGTGTGGCCGGAAACCTCGAATTTGAAGCTGGTAACGCCCGCCACGCTCAGGCGCTTCTTGGCCTCGACCAGGGCATTGGCCAGGTTCTTGAGTTTCTTGTCGCAGCCAGCAGCCAGCTCGTCACTGTCGGTCTTGAAGCTGCACTGGTTTTTTCGCCCCTCGGCCAAAAGCTTGGCGTTGACTTCCTTGGCCGCCTTGTCGCGCGCTGCCGTGGCCGCGCCACCCGCAGCTTTCTTGGCCAGGCCGCCCATGTCCAAGGCCTGGGCCGACGGAGCGACCATCAACATTGCCCCTGCAAGGATCCATGTCATTCGCGTCTTTGTCATGGGCAGACGATAGCGCCTGACAAAGTGCAAGTGCAAGTCAGGAGCATTTCGGTGCTAAAAGGACGCCACGATGTTCGTCCGTTCCCGCCTATTTCTGTCCGTGCTCGTGCTCGTCGGTGCGACCGCGTTCAAACCCTCGACGCCGCCGCGGCAACGCAGCGCCATTCTCATCTCGTGGGACGGGGCCCTACGCGAGCACATCAACGACTCTCTCAAGCGCAGCCAGATGCCCAATCTGGCGCAGCTGATCAAGGAGGGGCGGATGGTTGACATCGAGGTCTCAGGCCACGTCACCGACACCAGGTCCGGGCATGCGCAGATGCTGACCGGGTACGATCCCAGCGTCACGGGCGTATTTTCCAACACCGTCTTTCGTCCCATTCCGCTCGGCATTTCGATCTTCGAGCGGCTGCAGCAGGCTTTTGGCAAGAAGGACATCGCCACCATCATGGTCACCGGCAAGGCCATGGGCCTCGGACCAGGCGGGCCCAAGGTCCCTGCCGAGATGGAAGCGGCCAGCCCGAACCAGCCGAACGATGACGATGAAAAACAGGCGCGCAGGTTGGAGAAGATGCGTCTGGCGGTCGAACAGAACCTGCTGGGTCAGCCTTTCCACTTGGTCAAGGGCACGCTCACGGCGTGGGATGGCGACATGCCGCGCGACGCGCGTGGCGTGGGGCAGAAGGTCCTTTCCCTGATCGACAAGTTCGGCCCCAAGGGTCGTTTCTTCCTTTTCGTTCACTTTGGCGATGTGGACGTCAACGGCCACAAGTACGGGGAAGGTTCGCCCGAGTATGACGGCGCCCTGGTTTCTCTCGACGCCTGGCTGGGACGCATGGTCGCTCAACTCAAGACCGACGGGCTTTACGACCATACCGCCGTGTACATCACCGCTGACCATGGCTTCGACGTGGGAACCACCCACCACGCCAAGGCCACCCACATCTTTCTCGCCGGCAACGATCCGCAGCTGACGTCAGCGGGCGAGCAACGAGACATTACGCCCACTGTCCTGCAGGCCCTGGGCGTGGACCTGAGCACCATCACGCCGGCCTTGCCTGGCAAGTCGCTGCGCAAGTAAGACCAGCCACTAGTGCCTCCGGTCAGAAGANNGAGGAGCAACGCAGCCGGCCGGGATGGATCGGCCGCCCAAACGTGGCCGAAATTCTGACCGGAGGCACTAGGCGCTGTCTTTCAAGAATTTCTGGATGGCGATCTGCTTGAGCCTGCGCGCTTGCAGGAAGTGCTCGACGTAGTAGAGGATCTGGTTGTCGCGAATGGACCAAACGCGAATGAGTCCTTCCCGCTTGTCGACGTTGACCTTGCGCTCCTCCACCGAGCCACCATGCGCCCAGACCTCGCGCCGGGCTTCCTCTGCGGCGGTGAAAAAGACCGGTCTTTGCTTTCCCGGCTCGCTGACCACGAAAAGCACGCGCTCGTTCCAGCCCGTGACGTCGTAGGCAAACGCGCCCACCACCTGAACCGCGACGGACCAGGCCAGGCAGACGGCAAACGCCGCAGCCCGGGCGCGGCTGCGCCGAATCTCCTCGGCCACTGGAATGGCCAAGAAGGCCAGCAAGGTGCCCGCATCCGCCAGCAAGCGCGGCCCGTAGGCCCAGCCGCCCGTCCAACCGTACCAACGTGCCACCACCAGGAACAGCGCCAGGACTGCCAGACCCACCGGTCGCAGAGCCACAAAGCGGCTGTCCCGGAACACGCGCACCAGCCCCCAGAAGGCAAACACCACCACGGGCGAGAACACCAACAGACCGCGTGAGGGGCTGATCAAGATCCCGCCCAACCCTTGCAGCAGGGATGTGTGAAACATCTGGGTGGCCGTGGCCGTTGATCCATGCGTGGCCGCTGCCGCCACCGGCAACAGCGTGAACGCCGCCGGTGCCTGCGCTGTCGCGGCGCCAACATTCACCTGCCCCAACACGATGAGCGTGCCAAACACGTGCAGGTTGTATGCCGCCAGCAGCAGGGCCACTGGCAGGCCGGCTGCCACGAAGCGAAGCAGCGCCCGTCGGTCGCAAACCAAGTAGTAGATGGCCGCAGCCGCCACCACCACCGCGGCCGTAGGCCGGCAGACAAAGGCCAGAGCGTAGCTCAGCCCCACCCAATAGGCCGCGCGCGGACGCTCCCTTTGCAGCAAGAAATACGTTCCCAGGGCGAGAAAGAACTCCATCGGGCCGTGCTGCCACAGCGCCTGGCTGCTCGAACTCCACACGCAAGTGCCCAGACCATAGGCCAGCGCCAGCCAGATTGCGGTCTTGGGCCGCAGCCACGGCAAGGCGGCCAGAAACAGCAGCACCGCGCTGGCCGCCACCGCGCAGGAAGCCGCCAGCTTGCTGGTGAACCACAGAATGTCCGCCGAGGGCCGGTCGTAGAGATCGCGGGCAAAGGGATAGACCGCGGCGACGAAGGGCACCGCGAACAGGGCCGCGCCCACGCCATACCGGTTGGCGTAGACGTTCGGGTAGCGCGTCTTCATCAAGTAGTAGTTCGCCTCCGGCTTGCTCAGATCTCCGCGCTCATACGCTCGCCGCACGGGCTCGCCGTTCAGGCTGGATCGCCAGGAGTGAAAGTGCGCGTGCCGCTCACCCTCGGGCGTCCCGAGGTGCCACTCGAACATGAAGGGATCCTCTTCGGGCGTGAAAACCAGCCTGTGCTTGCTGACCAACTTGCCCGCCAGGCGCACACTGGCTATGGGGTCGTTGCCCGGCAGGATATCGCCGTTGGCCCAATACGCGGCCAGCAGCAACAGGAAGAGCAGCGCCGCCTGCACTCGAGTGCGAGCCAGCGCCGCCCGCAGGCGATTTCCGCCAACCGCCGGGTCGCTCGCCAGCGGTCGCGAGGCCGGCTGCGCACGCCTATTTGATCGTCGGCTCACGAGAACGCCCCACGCTACCGCGCAATCGATGGCTTACCAACAGGCAGACAAATACCAGGCTACTGTAGAACAGGTAGGCGACATGCAGGGCCGCTGCGATCAACGCGAATCGGGCGCCGCCGCGTCGGAAGAAGAAGCGATAGAGATCGGCGTTGAGAACCGCCACGCCCGCGCTGGCCAGCAACACACCCAGCCCCGGCCAAATTGCTAGCCGTCCCAGCCCTAGCAACCCGAATGCCAGGACCAGCAGCGCGCACGCGAGCAGCGCCCACGCCGCCAGGGCACTCAGGCGGCTGCGCCAGTCGAGGTTGAGGTCCGAGGACAAGCGCCCCTGCCGCAGAATGAGACGCGTCCAAGGAACCGCGCGGCCAAAGATGTCGGTACGCCAGAGGCTGGCCAAGGTCCAGCGCTTGAGGTGCGTCGCCTGGATCTCGGGACACAATCGGATACGGTGGCCCGCCTGACGCAGGCGCGCGCCCAGCTCGACGTCCTCCATGCTCGTCCAGGTCTCGTCGAATCCGCGCGTGGCCCAGAACACCGCCCGCCGGACAGCGCCACAGCCGGACCAGAAGGTGCCGGCCTCGCGCGCTCCGTGCTGATGGACATAGTGGTGCAGCAGGTTTTTGTAGAGACTGGCCGGATTGCGCGCCGGAGGATGGTCGTCGTAGCAGCCGAAAACCGCCGCCACGTCGGGCTCGCCCGCGAGAAGCGCCTCCATGCGAGCGAGGGTATCCGCATGCACCGCCACGTCGGCGTCGATGAAGACCAGCACCTCGCCGGTCGCCACCTCGGCCCCACGGTTGCGCGCATGCGCCGGGCCGCGCGGGCCGGCCGAGGTGGTCAGCACGTGCGCAGCGAGAGCCGAAGCAAGCGCGGCCGAACCATCGGTCGAGCCGTCGTCGACCACGATGACCTCGTCGGGCGGGCGCGCCGAGGCCGCCAGTGCTTGCAGGCAGAGCCGCAGACCCTCGCCGCCGTTGTGGACCGGAACCACGACCGAGAGTCGCATCGACTTCTGTTCCCCTGCCGGATTCACGACGACTGATCTCCTGATGTCCCCAGGGCCGGCGAGCGCGCGCCCATCACCGCTCGCCACATGACACCCAACTCATCCGGGGTGACCCAACCAAGCAAGAGCAGTAGACCGCCATAGCACACCACGAAGGTTGCGAACAGGGCGGCGTCGATCGCGGGCGACGAGCGCAGCAACGTGAGGGGCAGAAACATCGCTCCCAGTCCCACCACTGCTACCCATCGGCGCAACGAATACCCCACCACCCGTCGCATGCGCCAGGTGAAGAACCCAGCCTGCGCGACCAGGGCGCCCAGCACGGCCAGGCTGGCGCCCCAGCTTCCCCAGCGGCCGACGAAGGATAGGCCCAGCACCCAGAAGGTCACCAGCCGCAACACCGCCGCAGCCAGGGCCACGCTTGGCCGGTCGTGCGTCAGCGCCGACAGGTTGGCCACACTGGTCAGCGACAAGGCCACCAGGCCGATGGCCAATGGGATCAGGTTCGCGGCCACCGGGCGATAGGCGCTGCCCAGCACCAGGGGCACGAGATCCTTGCCAACCAGAACGGCCGCCAGCACCACCACCACGCTCCCCAATGCCAGCCATTTCAACAGACGCTCGATCCACAAGCGCAGCGCAGCCTGGTCACCTTCCAGGCGCAGGACCGTCAGAAGCGGGGCAAAAGCCAGCGCGATCTGCGGCAGCCCCACCGCCCCGGTCAGAAAGGCCGAATAGGCCACGCCGAAGAAGCCGACCTGAGCGTAGTCGCCACACAGGGCGCGCACCATGGCCTCGCCACTGCGTTCGAACCCCGACAGGACCAAGTCGCTCACGTAGAAGATCAATCCGAAACGCAAATACGGCCACAGGCCATGCCAATCGATGCGAAAAGCCGCCCACTTCAGATAGGACCGCGCCCCGATCTTGCCCACCAACAGCACCACCAACTCGCCCAGCAACACGCCCAGGGCGGCGCCACGCAATCCACCCATCAGGTACCCGGGCAGCATGAAGGCCAAGGTCCCCCACTGCCGCAAGATATCCGCGACTCCCCAGCGCGCCGCCTGGTTGAGCCCGAGGTGGAGAGAAAAGCACAACCCCGCCGGCGCCCGCACGAACACGGCCCCGGCCAGCACAGCCATGGCCACCCAATCCAGGTCACGCAGCCAGGTGATGGTGACGACCAAGTACAGCGCCGCGACCAGCAAGCCCGCCACGATGCGAATCGCCAGCAGGCCTCCGAAAAAACTGCGCAGGCCATCTTCGTCGCTGCTCTGGCCAAAGCCGGGTACGTGGCGGCCCATGACCTGGGTGAAGCCCAGGCTGGCGGCCAGTGTGAACCAGAAACTCAGCGTCACCAAGAGCGCAACCTGGCCGTAGCCGGTCGGACCCATCAGGCGCGGAACCACCGCGGCGACCACCACCCCACCGACGGCCAGCAAGCCCCGCAGCATCAGCAGCAGGCCCACGTTGCGAACCGCAGTCTGCTCGCGCGCGATCATGGGCCTTGGCACAGCGATCCCGCCAAGTCCAAGCCTTCGCGGATCACGGCATCGAGGTTGAGGTAGCGGAACGTCCCGGTGCGACCCAAGAGATGCAGGGTTGGCCAACGGGAAAGTGCCGATTGCGCGCGCGCAATGTGTTCGGCGTAGCCCACGCGGTACACCGGGTAGGCGTGCGACACGCGCTTCACCCAGGCCTCACGCACCCGAGCGCGCGGCAGGAAACGCAAGCGATCCAGGTCGGCCAGCACCGGCTCGATCACGTCTGGGTCGGACCGGCGCCACACCTCATCGCCCTGCGAACAAAAGATCTCTACGCACAATGAAGTCTTGCCCTCGGGAACCATGCGCGGGCTCCAGTTGCCAGGTTCGTGCGTGCGTCCGAATACCAGATCGCGATCCGGGAAATAGGTCCAGCTGTCCTTGCTCACGCGCGCACCATCGACCGCCAGAAACACGCAAGCCAGGCTGCGATAGGGCAGCCCAGCGGCCAGCGTCCCGGCTTGCGCCTGGGGCAGAGGCAACAGGCCGAGCAGCACCTCCAGGGGAATCGTGGAAACCAGTCTCGCGCCGGTGACGGCCGCCTCGCCATCGGCCCCGTGGAAAGTCACCCGCCAGCCGCCCGAGGCACCGTCGGGTTCCACGCGGGTCGCCCGGCACCCCGGCCGAATGGTCGCCCGTCCGGTCTGGCGTGCCTTTTCCGCTATGCTCTCGGGCAAAACGCCGATGCCCAGCGACGGATAGAGGAACTGCGACAACAACGTCGAAGGTGCCGGCGACCGGCGCAGCAGGCTGCCCACCACCGCCGCTCGCAAGCTGGGCAGACGAATGCGCTGGGCGGCCCAGTCAGCGGAAAGCTCGGCACAAGGAAAACCCCAGACCTTCTCGGTGTAGGGCTTGAAGTAGATGTCGTACAGCGACCGACCAAAACGCCGCACGATCCAGTCTTCGAACGAAAGGTCGGGCCGCCGGCGCAGCCGCGGGGACGCCGCCCACAGGTAGCTGGCCAAGATGCGCGTAGCTTGCCAGGGATTGAAAGCAGCCAGGGCGTTGGGAAAACGCAACGGGTAGTCGACATAGCGGCCGTCGAGTCGAATGCGACTGCGTCGGGGCACCTCGGCCGCGTCGCCATCCAACACCTCCAGCACCCACTGCGTGATTTCGGGCCAACGGCTGTGAAAGCGGTGACCGCCGATGTCGAAGCGGAAGTCGCCGAAACGCAAGGTGCGCGCCAGGCCGCCGACCTGGTCTTCGCTCTCCAGCAGCACGACGCGCCGGCCGCGCCGACTCGCTTCCAGCGCGAACGTCACACCCGCCACTCCCCCGCCGAGGATGACGAAATCGTGATTGTGGTCGGATGGCAAGCTTCGGCTGCTCCCTGCGCGCCGCGCTCGGAGGGCACGGGCGGCTCAACTTCACTTGTTGCCGCGTCGCCGTCAAGTGGGACATGGATATCGAACGCGGTATGCTTGGGGTGTGGGAAGGGGACGGCGACCCATGAAGAAGATTGAGGATGTCACGGCAGCCGGCGAGCCATTGCCTTCCATCTCGCGGCGCATTTGGGAACTTCGCTATCGACAAGAAGGCAGTGAGGCCACCCTGGCCGACAGCTTTCGTCGGGTGGCGCGGGCGGTGGCCCAGCCCGAATCCGATCCTGAGTGGGCGGGCCGATTCGAGGGACTGCTGGGCCAGGGATTCTTGCCTGGCGGGCGCATCCTGGCTGGTGCCGGCACTTCCCGGCGCGTGACCCTATTCAACTGCTTCGTCATGGGCGTGGTGCAGGATTCAATGGAAGGGATTTTCTCCGCCTTGCAGGAAAGTGCGATCACCTTGCAACAGGGCGGTGGCGTGGGCACCGACTTCTCCACCTTGCGGCCGCGCGGGGCGCGCGCGCGGTCCACGGGGCAGGTGGCCACCGGGCCAGTGTCCTTCATGCGCGTGTGGGACACCATGTGCGCCACTTTGCAGAACACCAGCGAGCGGCGGGGCGCCATGATGGCCACTCTGCGCTGCGATCATCCGGACATCGAAGAGTACATCGATGCCAAACGCGGCGGCGGCGCGCTGGCCAGCTTCAACCTATCGGTGCAGGTCAGCGACGAATTCATGGCCGCGGTGGCTGCTGACCGCGATTTCGCCCTGGTCTTTCCTGCCGATGGTCTCGCCGACGGCGAGCCGGGCGCCCCGGTCGAGATGCGGGCATGGACGGGCAGCAATGGGGCGGTGGCCTGTCGGGTGTGGCGCCGCGTGCGCGCGCGCGAGCTGTGGCAGCGCATCGTGCGCGCTGCCTACCAGAGTGGCGAGCCCGGGGTGATCTTCGTCGACCGCGTGAACCAGGGAAACAACCTGTGGTACCGCGAGCGCATCACCGCGACCAATCCCTGCGGCGAGCTTCCCCTGCCCCCCTACGGCGCCTGCAACCTGGGCTCGCTCATCCTGCCGCGTTTCGTGCGCGAGCCGTTCACGCCCCGGGCGGTCTTTGATTTCGACGTGCTGGCGGCCACCGCCGCCCTGGCCGTGCGTTTTCTCGACGACGTGATCGATGTCTCCCACTTTCCCTTGCCCGAGCAGGCCGCCGAAGCGCGCGCCACGCGACGGCTAGGGCTGGGCGTGACCGGTCTGGCCGACGCCCTGTTGATGCTGGGAAAGCGCTACGACAGCGAGGAGGCACGTCAGGCCGCGGCCGCCATCATGCGCACCGTGGCCCACGCCGCCTATCGCGCGTCCATCGATCTGGCGCGCGAACGTGGTTCCTTCCCGGCGCTCGACCCGGATCGCTTCTTGCTGTCGCCTTTCGTGGCGGCCTTGCCCGAGCACCTGCAAATGCTCATCCGCAGCGACGGGATTCGCAACGGCCACCTGCTCGCGGTGGCGCCCGCCGGCACCATCAGCCTGCTGGCCGGCAACGTGTCGAGCGGCATCGAGCCCATCTTCCGGCCGCGCTACCAGCGTGTGGTGCAGCGACTCGACGGCCCGCCCGAGACGTTGGAGCTCACCGACTATGCCGTCGCGCTGTTTGAATCACTGGCCGGCTTCGACGCCGGTCCACCTGACGCGATGGTCGACACCTCGAGCATGGCGCCCGAAGCGCACCTGGACATGCAAGCCGCTCTGCAGCCGTACGTCGACGCGGCCATCTCCAAGACCGTGAATCTTCCAGAAGGCTACGGCTTCGAGGGCGTGCTCGGCCTGTTCGAGCGCGCTCATGCGGTGGGGCTGAAGGGCCTCACCGTGTTCCCGGCCAACAGCCCCATGGGCCGAGTTCTGCTGGCCGACAGCGGGGCCGCCTGCGACGGGATTGCGTGCCAGTGAGAACGCAGGGAAGATGTTGGTCAAGGTCATCGGCATCGACCGCGCATCCGGCAAGGTCCGTCTGTCGCGCCGAGAGGCGCTGGGCAAGACGCTGGAGGTGGTACACAACCTGAAAGCCGGGTTTTCGACGTAGCTAGCTGTTTCACACAGAGGGCACAGAGGACACAGAGGCCGGAGGGGAAGGGGTTCGGATCGGACAGGGGCGCCAAACCCCTTGCTTGCATCCGGCGGCGTGCGCACGCTCGGCAATGGGACGTAGGACGGCGGTGCGATCACTAGGTATCAGGCGTTCCGCTGTCAATCGCACGTCACTCAGGAGTACCGTGTGGGCTCGGGAGTCACTGATGCCGAGAAAGAAACGTAAAGCGGAGCCGGAACCTCGCACCCTCTTACTGTTTCAGGGTAGCAGGTCGGGGCGGTGGTACGTGCACCTCAACAACCCTTCCGACATTTCTCGTCGAATCGGCCCAGTCGTAGTCGACCACGTTCCCGTCCCACTCCGGCAGGTTCGTCTCTGCGCCCAGTTCCAGCCCCTGATCCGCCGCCCGCTCGCGCCGGAACACGACCGCATCTTCGACGATCTCCCGGGGCGGCTCGGGCGGGAGCGCCTAGCCGCCGGGCGCGGTGAAGGCCAGCGCACCGTCGGCATCGAGTTGCACGCTCCACCCGCATCCCACCAAGCGCTCAACATATGGGAGCGCCGACGACAGCAATCCTCAGATCGGGTCTCGCCAGTTCTCGACGCTGAGTCCGAAGGGCACGAGGCGCTGGTAGTGGGCCACGTTGGCGCTTGCCAAGATCACGTTGTTGGCGATGGCAGTTGCCGCAATCAGAACGTCAGCAACACCAATCGTCGTCCCAGTCCGCAAGAGCGCTCCGGCTATCTCGCCGCCGATCCGCGCGGACTTGTCGTCGAATGCAAGCACCTCTGCGTTCTGCGCCCATGCGAGAAACTGCGCTGCGCGATCGATTTGCTGCGCCTGATGCCGTCCGCGCACTACTTCGAACACCGTCACCGCCGATAGCGTGAGGCGAGCGTGTTCGCTGATGTAGGCTTGCGCTCGGCGAAGCACGTTGCCGTTCTGGCCGCGCAGGAAATCCGACAGGATGTCCGTATCAAGCAGGGTTCGGTTCATCGCCGCTGCGCCAAATATCCGTCGCCCGCAAACGCTCCAGGGTGGACTGGAACGCCTGGAAATCGGATTCGCTCTCGTCCGCCCAAATCGCCGACGGTGCGGCCGCGTGCGGGGCGGTTGCGTCCGACGCCATGTCGTGAACCACCTGCTCGACCACGCGCAGCCGATCCGCCGGGGGAAGCGTTCGGAGTTCTTCGAGAATGTGTTGCGCCGTTACAGCCATCGGACGACCTCTTGACCTAAACTATAGCCCATTCTGAGCTTTCTGGCCGGCACCTGGGTCATGCATCGAGAATCGCTGCAGGCGCATCGTCCCTCGCCACTGCCGCCCTCACCTCAAAAACTGCCCCGGAAACGCGCCAACATGATCCCGTCCCGCCGCGCCCATGCCGCCCATCAGGCTGGTCTCGCCGCCGTGGAGCCAGTTGGCGCAGGTGGTGACCGTACAGGAAGCGCGTGTTGCTGCAGCCGGAAAAGCGGGGCTGGGAATTGCGGCGACTTCTCGCTACGCTGCGCCCCGTGGGAGGGTCATCATGAAAGGAAGTCGATGGGTGTCTGGCACCACGCTGGCGATTGGACTAGCGTTTCTCGGTTGCGGAAGGAGCGCGAGCCGACCCCGGACGCATCTGTCGAGCGTTCCGGCGCCGACAGCGGCCCCAGCAACATCGACAGCGGCGTGCGGGATTTGGTGGTCGCCGAAAGTGGGGGTCGCGACGCCTCTCTCGACTTCGCGAGCCCAGATGTTTTCGCCACTCCGGAGGCTCCCCCGGACATGCTCGCAAGTGGACAGGACAGCGGCGTGGTCGATGCGCCAGTTGCCGACTCTGCCGTTGCGGATTCTCCCCGGGACATGGCCGCGGGGAAAGAGGACGGCGGCGTGGATGGGGTCATTTCCGGCGACGACGCCGGGTGTGCGGCCGGCTACCATGACGGCGGGGATGGGTGCGTCCCCAGGGCCGGGGTGGTGTGGACCAGGGCCAGCGTGACAGCGACGAGTCTTTGGTGTTCTGTGGCGTCGTCAGCGGACGGGACGAAGCTCGTCGCCGCCGCCTGCGGCGGGTATCTCTACACGTCAGGGGACTCCGGGGCGACCTGGATGCAGACCGGTACGTCGCTGGGTGCGCAGAACTGGGCGTCGGTGGCGTCGTCATCGAACGGCACGAAACTGGTCGCCGTGGCCTGGCCCGCCTGAGCAGCAAGGTAGCTGGACGCAGCAGCCAGGTAGCCCACTGGGGTACTGGCAGTCAGTGACGTCGTCAGCGGACGGCACCAAGCCGGTCGCCGTGGCCCACGGCTACATCCACACGTCTGCGGACTCCGGAGCGATCTGGACGGAGACAGGCACCCCGCAGTGGTGGATGTCGGTGGCGTCGTCAGCAGACGGCACCAAACTGGTCGCCGCAGCCCACGACGGATATCTTTATGAGTCTGCGGACTCCGGGGCGACCTGGGCGCAGACGGGCACCTCGCAATCGTGGATGTCCGTGGCATCGTCATAGGATGGCAAGAACCTGGTCGCCGCGGCCTGCGATTGGAATAGCAGCAGTGGCTACGTCTACACATCAGGGGACGCCGGGGCGACCTGGACACAGCAGACCGGCAGCACCTCGCAGTGCTGGCAGTCGGTGGCGTCCTCAGCCGACGCACGAGGCTCGTCGCCCGGGGCAATCCAGGCTACCTCTTCACCTCCTCCGGCCCTGTGCCATGACCTCGCCGGCCAGGGCGCGCGCCTGAGCTACTACTTCCGCTTGCCCTTCTTGCCCTTCTTGGCCTTCTTGCCCTTGGTCTTGGCTGGCTTCTTCTCCTCGGCCTTGGCAGCAGCCTCCTTGCATTCGTCCACCGCTTTCTCCGCCGCCTCTAGATTCTTCTCAGTGGCAGCCAGCTTAGCCTTCGAAGCGGTGAACTCATTGTTCATGGCCTCCGCCGACTTCAGAATCTCGGCCTTGGCAGCGGTCGCCTTGCCGAGAGCCTCCTGGCAGACTTTGTCCTCGCAACCCGTGGCAGCCAGTGCCCCACCAAGAACCAGCAGCGAAAGCAACCCCATCGTTCGAGTCATGGTCATCTCCTTGTCGAAGAGGGCAGCGGGTAGGAAGCTCCCACCCACCGAAACTGCCTTTCTACTGGCTGCCCGCGAATCCTGTCAACGAAACTAGTAGGACCGCCGGTGTCGAGGGTATAGGTACTAACCACGATTCTCTCGGGACTTGACGGCGGCCGGCGCGATCCGGAATCTCACCACAGAGGCCACAGAGGCCACAGAGGCCGGAGGGAAAGGGGTTCGGATCCGGATCCTAACCCTTCCTTCCTTCCTTCCGATCCGTCTCTGTGATCTCTGTGCTCTCTGTGGTGGAATCCGGGGCAGACCTGCGGAAAATTGTGACAAGCGCGTAGTCGCGTCGGGCGCGCCGGCGCGGGTCTTGCTAGGTTGTGAGCCATGGCAGCCATCGATTCTCTGCTCGCGCTGATTGACGCGCAGAAGGCGACCGGGATCGTGTTGCGGGCGCGCGAGCCGCCGGTGCTCATCGGTGCCCAGGGCCGCGGCCTGACCATGCCCCCGCTCGCCCCGCAGATACTCGAGACTTTCGCGGCCGAGGCGCTCGCCCCGGCCGATCTTGACCGGCTGCGCGCTTCCGGCGCTTGCGACGCCGTGTACCGCTCCGAACGCCACGGCGTCTTTGCCGTGGAGGCGCGCGGGGACGCTGACAAGCTGTCACTGAAGCTGCGCCGCACAGGTGATGTTCTGGCAAAGCCGGCGCCGCCCGCCCCGGTCAGCCCGCGACCCGCCGATGCGCGCGTTGCAACGGCGAGCGCAACAGTGACCACGCCAGCCGTCAGTCCGTCCGCCGGCACAGTCGCAGCCACGTCGTCCCGCCTGGCGGGCTTGATCGCCCGCGCTATCGATGAAACCGTGTCGGACGTCATCGTGTCCGCAGGGCAGCCCCTGTGGATTCGCACGGCCAATGGCCTGGCGGCGTCGGGGGACACCATCGACCAGCAAGAAATCCTGGGGTTCGTCGACTCGTTGCTCGATGCACGACGTCGCCGCTGTCTCGACGAGAGCGGCAGCGTGGATTTGGCCTGGGAGGCACCTGCCCTCGACGCCGAAGGACCGCAGCGACTGCGGGTCAACGTCTTCAGGCAGGCGCACGGCCTGGCTTTGGCGCTGCGGCCGGTGAATCGCCACGCCCCTAGCCTGGCCGAACTGAACCTGCCTGACAGCGTCGGCGCGCTGGGAAATCTTACCGGCGGCATGGTGCTGCTCGTGGGGCCCACCGGTTGCGGCAAGTCAACCACGCTGGCCGCCATCGTGGAACTGGTGAACCGAACCCGCGCCCGCCACGTCATCACCCTGGAAGATCCCATCGAGTTCGTGTACCAGCCCCGGCGCTGCTTGATTCATCAGCGCGAAGTCGGCACCCACGTGGAAAGCTTTGCCGTCGGGCTGCGCGCGGCCTTGCGCGAGTGTCCTGACATCATCCTGGTGGGCGAGATGCGCGATCGCGAGACCGTGGCCCTGGCCTTGACCGCAGCCGAGACCGGGCATCTGGTGCTGTCGACTTTGCACAGTGGCAGCGCGGCCATGGCCATCGACCGCATCGTGGACATCTTTCCCGAACATCAGCAGGCGCAGATCCGGCTGCAAGTGGCTGGCTCGCTGCGCGCGGTGGTCACCCAGCAGCTGCTGGAAGGCGTTCTGCCTGGCACGCGCTATCCCGCGCTGGAAATCCTCATGGTCAACTACGCGGTCGGGGCGCTCATTCGCGAGGGCAAGACCCACCAGTTGACCACGCAAATCCAGACCGGCCGCGACGACGGGATGGTGGCCATGGACGCGTCGCTGCTCGATCTGGTGCGCGCCGGGCGCATCAGCCGCGAAATCGCGGTGGCCGCTGCCCGCGATCCGGTCGAGCTGCAGCGCCGTGTGCGCGAAGGGCGCTGAGCAAGCGATTTCTCGCGTACCAATTCAAATCGCGGCCAGCAGGTGTTCCAGGTCGGTCACGAAAACGCGGCTGCCCGCCGATGTGCTTACGAGTGGCGAGAAGCCTCGGGGCCTGTGGAAACCCGTGGCCGCGCTCTTCGGCTGAGATAGCGCAGTGCTACATCCAGCTACTTGGGCCGTCCATTTCGGTGAAGGTTGTAGAGCATGCCACCGGCCGGCGCAGAAGGGTCGCGCACACCTTCCTCTATAGCAACCACGACGCGGGCACCGCCGATTTCCGATACCGCCCTTTCAATCTTTGCACTCTTCGCATCCAAGAACTCGACAACCAGAAGCGTCGGCCCTCGCCAGACAAGGTTTGTCCCATAGGCGGTTTCGTTACGCGTCGCTCCGTCCAAAACCGCGACGCGATTCGGAGCGGCCGGGGCGCTTCCGCTGGCCACTAGGTGAACACCGTACCTGAACGACGTTGTTGCGCCTCCGTTCGTCTCAACCAGGACGGCGTCGATCTTGCCGGACGGGGATTGGACTCTTGCAACCTCATCATACGAGGCACAGCCTCCGACGCCTGTCGGGAGAGCCAGCAGGCACGCGAGCCCAAGCGCAGCTGTTCGAGTAGCCATCCATTGCCTCTCAGTCAGTCTCATAGAACAAAAGGCCGGGCTCCAACTCCTCAACCGTCACATACCGTCGACCATCCTTAGCTTTCTCTCCAGATCTCGGCGTGCGGCTGCGCCTATCCTTCGTGAGGAAGAGGAGGCCACTTTCGCTCTCGCCAATACCTACGCGCACGACTCGAATGCCAGCTTCGTCCCGAACCACCGCCGCCAGGGAAAGTTCCTTCACGCCCCGCAAGAAAGACGAGAAGGCGGCGTCCGAGATTCCCAGGCGGCTCAAGTAGACCCCCAGCCCTTCCAGTCGTACCCAGTGGTCCGAAGGTACGAAACCCATCACTTCGCTCGGTTTCGTCTCGACGACTTGCCCCATCATCACGAACACGTTGTTGATCCTATACTCGCCCACGATTCCCCACTGGCTCACCAGATCAACCGCGCTCATTTCTTGAAACGCGCTTACCGTCTTCTTTATCTTGCGAAGCCCGCTGAACAACTCCTCTCTGCGCCCTGACGTGCAGGCCGGCCCGCAGTGGAAGCTTCTCGACAGGACGGCAGCGTCTACTTTGCAAATTGCGCCAACCATTCCAAGGTACAAGCTCCGAAGAACACTCGCCTCATCCGGCGTCCCCTTGGACACAGTCAAGTCCATTGGACCAAAAGGAACCACCGCGTGTCGAAAAGCCTTCTCGTCCCCTGTGATAGTCCCACAATACCCGTGAACGTGCGGGCCCAGCAGCCGAAACTCCTCCTGGGCGCGCGGAATGGGAAAATCACCCGAATGGACACCAGCCCAGAGGCTCGTCACAAGCGCTGCGCCAAGCATTCCCGCCATCATAGCATACCCCTCCTACGGTTCTGAAGCGCGCATCTCATACAGACGCGCCCCCTGATGCACCCAGAACTGGTCAACAGGATCGTCGCCGAACGGTCCGTGTGTATCCAGCGGGCCGCCAAACGCTGGGTCAGACGTCCCGCTCTGGATCTGCACGGCTCCTGCGGCCCGCAGCAAGACTTGCTCAGGAACCCCTAGCGCTCGCCCCACGGCGCCGTAGTTCATATTTCCGAACTCCTCATACTGGCGCCCCATCTGCTTGTAGTCCATCGGCCCGCCGGTGTGGACCTGCTGCGCAAACCAAATGAGATCTCCGAAGTGCTGCCGGCCCAGTTCGATGTTGGCGGCCATGCTCACACCTCGTGGTTCCGCCCTCGGCATCAGAATACCGTTGGGAATCTGGGCAGCAAGAGCGTGAAGTTTGGCCACTTCCGCCCATGCGTCTCGTGCCGCCGCTGACGGCCCAACGCCGTTCCCCCCTCCCCGGCTCGTGGCGGCCGACATGCCTTGCACCGGTGTTGACCTCGATGGGCCGTTCACGGTGACGGTGTTGTTTGGGCCGTCGGCGACCTGCGCGCGGTTGAAGTCGACCGTGAGCTTGTTGCTGTTGTCAGGCCTGTATTCGTACTGATCCTGGTAGACTCCCATCGGGAGGGTCTGGACGAAGCCCCCTTTCAGTGGGACATCCACCCAGGTGTCGTTGTCGCGCTGTACGCCGCCGCCCGGCCAGCGTCTCTGCATGCCGCAGAATCCGCCAGCGCCGCACATCTCGACCCCATTCTGCCCGGGCGTCCAGGTGGACGAGTCGTAGGGACTGAACCCGATACCGCCCGTGCGCGTGTCTGCCACCACCTGTTCATCGTCGAAGGAGATACGCGTGCGCCTGTCCGCAACCACCTGGTGATCACCGAAAACCATCACAAGATCGGAATGGACCTGTTCATCGTCGTACTCGAAGACCGCCCCATTCTTGGAAGGGAGCTTGTCGCCTTCCGAGTACAATTGCCCACCGTAGTCGACCGGTTCAAATCCCGTCGGGTCCGTGTATGTCAGCGGATTGTTCAGGGCGTACGAGTACCGTCCGAGGCCAATTGACGACATCGGATTCGGCAGGAAGGGATCGGGGGTCAGGAAGTGGCCGACCCTGGGATTGTAGATACGGCCGCGCATGTTGATCAGGCCGGTTTCCGAGTCCTCCTCGTGGCCGGTGAAGCCAAGGTGCACGTCGCCGCTCATCAACGCCCCGCCTGGGAAGGCCTTGGGCAAGTTCAAATCGGTCGGACCGCCGAAAGGATCGTACTTGCGCGCCTGCCCGACCAGCTTCCCGCTGTCGTCGGTCACTGTCTCGGATGAGCCAAGCACGTCACCGTGGATATACTGGACTTGCTCGCTGTTGTCCGCTTCCTTGCGCAGCACCTGCCCGATCCGTCGCCCAGCCGCATTCAGGTACAGCACGTGGCTCCTCGACCCCGCGTCCCCGCGGCGTTCGTACAGGGCACCCACGTAGACCGTCGTGCCCGTGTTGCCAGAACTCCGTTTGAGCACGCGCGTGCCCGAGGCATCGTACTTGTAGCTGGTCGTCACGCTGCCGGTGATCTGCTTGGGCAGGTTGAAGACCGTGTAGTCGATGATTCCCTCGGGCGACTTGGTCTGATTGCCTTTCGTATCGTACTCGTACGAGCCCCAGGCCGAGCCGGTCACCGCGTGCGGTCCCGCATTCACTCCGCTGTGCTCGAATGTCAGGTCCTCTGTCTCACCTTTGCTGCCCAGCAGCGAGCGACCGGTCAGGTTGCCTATGTCGTCGTGACTGTAGGTCACCTTCCAGCCGAGCGAACCAATCTCTTGCCAGGTCTGCAGCCGGTCGAGCGCATCGTAATCGAAATGCTCAAGAACGCCTGTCAGTGAGTCTGTCCTGTCCGACAGATTCAAGTTGGCATCGTAGGCAAATCCCAGCGATTGGACTGTGACATCTCCGCTCTTGGTTGTAATGCCGGTCACCACGCCGCGATCTTCGTCGATGCCGTATTGGGTGGTGGTTACCTTGTTGCCGAACTCCTCCAGCTTGAGCCGCCCAGCCGCATCGCGATCATCGGCTTTCCAGAACAGCCGCGCCTGCGCCCCGGCCGACGGGACATCCGTCAAGGAAAGCAGATCCCCGTTGCCAGCGTACTGGTACTCGGTCTTGAAGCGCGTCCAGCCTGGCGTATCAGGGTAGGTCACGGTGTATAGGCGCCCGAACCCATCGTAGGTCTGCTCGCCCGTGTAGAATTCGTCCTCAATCTCCCAAGTCGCACTGGTCGGCCGAGAAAGGGTGTCATAGGCCATGGTTCGGATGACCCGATCCGCGGATGTTGTCGCCGCCAACGCGCCCAGGCCGTTGGCAGCGCTATCCCAGACCAGCTTGGTCGTGCCATCTGGCGAGACAGCACCGGTCGGTCGACCATCGGCGTCGTGAGACAGTGTCGTCTTTCCTTTCGGATCTTCCTCTGAGAGCAGGTCCCCGAAGGCGCTGTACGTGTACTTTCGCCAACCCGCATCGGGATCGGTCATGTTGGTCTTGCGGCCCAGGTCATCGTACGTCGACCAGATGTTGTTTCCTTTCGCGTCCTGGATTCTGCGTATCACTCCGAACGGTCCAATCTGGTAGGTCACAGGGATCTCCCTTGCCCCACCTGGGTCTGACGCCGCTGTCCACTGCTTACTCTTCACCACCCGCCCGAGCTCGTCCGCTGCGACGTATGACTTGTTTCCCTTGCGGTCATAGGTCGTGGTCTCTAGTCCCTCGTATTCGAATCGGCTGAACGTGGCGTCTGGATCGGTCACGGTCTTGATCCGACCGGCGAAATCGTAGGTTGCCACGGTAAACCTGTCCGGGGCAGGATCATCGTCGAACCTGGGGATTGACAGGCGCGCCAGTTTCCCGGGGAATCGAGCGTCGTAGCTGGCTGTTACCACACTGGTCTTGCCGTTGGCGGTGGCCCAGCTACCCCGTACGGCGCGGCCCAGCGAATCATAAACCACCGATGATCTTCCGCCGGAAACGCGAGATCGATCGATCTCGAAGACGCCGCCGGTGGACGGAACCTTGTAGCTGGTGCTGACGTCATCGCGGCTTGGCGGACTGGCAACTCGAATCCTGCCGAAACCGTCATAAGTCCAGGTTGTAGTGAGACCGTTCTGGTCCAGCTGCCAGACAGGAAGGTTCAGGCCTGTGTGAAAGGCCGTGCGGGTCACGAACCCGGCCGGATCAGTAACGACAACAGGGCGACTGCTTTCAATCGCGTCGTACTGAATCGTGGTCATGCGCTGCTCACCGGTCAAATCAACCGCGGTGATAGTCACGGGCAAGCCCAGCGGGTTTCTGGTGTACGTTATGTCAAGTCGCTGGCTGGCGTCGCCACCCGGCTGCACCGTGGCCGTCTTGAGTAGGCGCGCCGGCCCACCGTCATATGTCCAGGATTTCGCCCGCGACATCGACTCACCACTGCTCTTGCTCACCCATGTCCGCGATGTTGGAGGGGAGAGAATCCAATTCGCAGTGTCGTTGAGGTAGGAGGATTGGGTGGAGTCGAACGTGCTGCTACCGTCCCGTTCGCGATAGGAAACGTTGCCATACGAATCGTATTGCATGCTCTCGGAAATCTGCCGGACCGTTGTCTCCACGCCTGAGCCAGAGGCAGTTTCGCTCTCATGGTAGAGTACACTCTGTAGTCCAATGGCGTAAGTCTGTCCCGCCTGGAGTATGTTCCCAGCGATTACGCCATACGACATCTCGGACTTGGAGGTGAGTATCCTGCCATCGTCAAGCGTGACTGTGTCAGTTACCCTGGAAGGTCGCCCGACAAACGGATAGGACGTGCCCCAACGGGAGTAGTTTTCTGTCCTGACGAGACGATTCCCATTTGTCTGCTTGTCAGTTGTTGACTGTTCCGTGAAGCCAAGCCAGCCGCGGCCGAGGACGTCTATATGTGCCGACGAATAGCCGTAGTCGAAAAGGGCTGGCGAGCCGTTGCCCGCGCCAGGGTCGACCTTGTGTTCGGACACCACCCAGAGTCCCCGCTTCGGACAGCGGACCGGATAGTTGCATCCTGGCGACAGGCTGCTCGTCTCCTTCCAAGGAGAATACGTCACAGACGTGCTTGCGCCGGTTGCGCTGTGGAAAGCCGTTATCATGTCGGCCTTCTTCCCGTCGTGCATATGCACTTCGAGGTACTCTCCGTTTTGCATCACAAAATCAGTGAGCCCGTCGCCATTCAGGTCGATGGCGCGGAACAGTTTGCCATCTCCGGCCCCTCCCCAATTGATCACCTCCCCGGCTTCGGAAATAGTCGTTGGTGAGGACAATCCCTTCCCATTCGATAAGAACGCCCGCAGGGGACCTGCATCTGGAGACACCCCAGCCGGGGCCGAAACGATGTCGTCGCGGCCATCCTGGTTGACGTCCATGACGATGAAACGGTCGTTGCCGCCGGCTCCCGCAGAAATCATTTGTCCAACGGCAATCGGGGTCGCAAAGTTTGCAGTGCCGCCAAGCATCCCGTTCCCGGTGTTCACGAAATAGGCGGAAGACTCGGATAGGGAATCTGTGACAGGGTATTCCACGGCGTCTGCCACACCGTCGGCGTTTAGGTCGAGCAGGACTTTCCCCATCCCGTCGTTTCCGGAACGCGCCACCCACGGCACGGTCGAGGCACCGGACTCGACATTGTTGTTTGAAAGGCTCGCCCATAGGTAGCGTGTGTCATTGGTGTCTCCGCCGCGGAAGAGAATCGATGTTCGTCCGCTGCCGTCGAGATCACCTACATAGTTGTTGTATTGACTGAGCGCTGCGGAGCCGCCCAATTGCGAATATGGCCCTAGAACGCCTCCAACGATCTTCCGGTACGCCCACCTCCAGTCCGGATACTGCGGGCTTGCGTAGTTCACTGCCCGAATAAGTTCGGGCAACCCATCCCCATCTAGATCGGCCACGTAGACATACGGCCCTACATCCGGAATCTCGTTGCCATCATCCGGGATGAGATTGAAATTCGTCCCATCGTACTTGTAGTAACGAAGCCAGGACATTCCCTTCTCGACTTGACGGACAACCAACTCGGCCTTCCCATCACCGTCGATATCCATTGGCGTGACGTCGTCCAGCGAGGGAGGGGTGCTGCCGGTGGTGATGCCGGTCTCGTCATTATAGGAGGCGTCAAATACCACTTCGAGAGTTCCAGTCACGATGTTGATTCCCTCGCTGGCGTGGCCGTACTTCAGCGTCGTTCCCGTCATGTAGAGCAGATCGGGAAGGCCATCGCCATCGATGTCCGCAAACTTCAAGGAACCGCCGAGGTTCTCTTTCTCCGGAAGGTAGAGGCCAGCGCCACTTCTGAAGGCTGAGCTTCCGACCTCCCAGTCAAAGGTGGCCGCCGGCTTGCACACGCCCTTCGCGTCGCACTCCGTCACAGAAGAGAGAAGGCTGTTCCCGGTCACGCTGTGGTTCTTGTAGTCGAGCAAGTACTTGAACAGCGTGCCTATAGAATTGGGCGCCGGACCGCGGACCTCGATGATCTTGAGCAGGCGGCTAGACTTGAGCTGATAGCCGGAGACCCAGGAGTCCGATGGATCGGGCCTGTCCACGTACGTGAGAACCACTTGGCGCAGCGCTGGCAGCAGCCTCCACCCAAATGGCGTGACGAAGCTGGTGTAGCTGAACGTCTTGGGTAGCATCTCCTCTCCGTCGCCCGTGTAGTCGATGGTCATCGTGTTGCCGACTGAGTCGACGACCTTCGAGAGGAGCCACGCGTACCTGACCGTGGCATAGGTGGCCCAGGTTGGGTCAAACTTGGCGTGGTTGGCAACCACCGTGGCGCGATTCCCCTCCATCAGGGTGTCGTATGTCAGCTTCCTGCCGTCGCCGTACTCCACGAGAAACGAGGTGGGACCGAGTGCGTCTTTTTGGCTCACGCTGATGCGCACGAACGGATCGCGCTCAGTTCGATATTCGGTCACGCCGCTTCCCGGAAGCGTCTTGTCTGGAGAAGCCACCAGGTACTCCCCATCGAGGCAAAAACGATCAGAGTCATCAAACTGGACGGCGCGTGCTTCCCCGTCAACCGCGTGGATCTTCCGGCACCGGGCAATCTGGGAGAAACCGCCGGCGAGGCTCCAGCCAACGCCGATCATTCCGTTGCCGCCCTGGCTGTTGTACTGCAGGGCCAGCTTGGGGCCCATTCCGGCCCGGCCCTCAGGCACATTCAACGGGAGAACATAGGTCGCGGCACCGTCGGCGTTGACCGCAAAACGGCCGGATAGTGGGCCAGCCGCCATTCCTTTGCTGTCGACCTCGGTGTCCACCACCGAAAGAGTCGCCAGATCCCCGGGATCCAGTGGTCGAAGCGGCGCACGGTCCCCACCGCCGAGATCCGCTGCATCGCCCTGCGGCGTGAGGACGACTGGGCAAATTGGTGTGGAGTCCTGATGCGCCTCCGCCACGCTACTGCCGATCTGCCACGACACGTTCCCGCCCGACAGCGCGGCAACCAATACGCCTCGGTGTTCTCCCGGGGCGAACCAAGTGGGTGGCACCGCGACGCTTGCTGGAGTCATAACGTTTTCCGCTCCCAGTGGCACGTGGATATTCCCCCCTGTTCCGTTCACGTACCCAAACACCGCGAAGGTGACTCCAGTCGCATCTATCGCGAGGCAGTTAAACACTGGGTTGACGCTACTGGGGGCGCCCCCGCCGAGGCATACGCCTTGCTGGCAAATGCCCGCATTGCCCTGGCCGCAGCTTGCGCCGTCTTCCTTGCTCGGATTCGAGCAATTCCCTGTGGCTGGATCGCATACTCCCTTGTCATGGCAGGCGTCGGGCTCCGGACAGTTGGGGTTGAAACACTTCTCAACCTGGCAATCCATCGTGCAGCCGTCACCCGGGACGTTGTTGCCGTCGTCGCATTGCTCACCCGGTTCCTTCACACCATTGCCGCAGATCGGGACCTGGCCGCACAGACTGCCCGCTACTTGCGTGGGCGCCTGATGGGTGTCGGTTGTCCCGTCTCCGATCTCGCCTTCACCGTTCCAGCCCCAACACCACAAGCTGCCATCTTGTCGCCTGCCGCAGGTATGCACGTTGCCCGCCGCGACCTGTGCCCATGCCTGGCCCGGAACGCGCGCAGGTGCCAGCCGATTGGTCAAAGTTCCATCCCCGATTTGCCCTTGCTCGTTGTCGCCCCAGCACCACAGCGTCCCGTCGCTCTCGACGCCACAGGTATGCAGGTTGCCGCCTGACATGTTCGTCCAGGTCGCGCTGCCGACCTGCACTGGTGTCACGCTACCAGCGGTCGAGCCTGTCCCGAGCTGACCGGCACTATTCTCGCCCCAGCACCACAGACTCCCGTCCAGTTTCACGCCGCAGGTGTGGAAAGATCCCGTGGCCACGCCCACGGATACGCTCTGCCAATCCGTCCCCCCGATCTGCACCGGCGTCAGGCTGTCGTCGGTTCCGCCGTTGCCCACTTCGCCCGCTGAATTCCCGCCCCAGCACCATAGGGTCTGGTCAGCCTTGATTCCGCATGTGTGCCAAGCGCCCGCGGCGACCGAGACCCAGCCCATCCCAACCACTTCAACAGGCACCAAGCTGTTGTCCTGCGTGCCATTGCCCAGACCACCATGCGCATTGTCCCCCCAACACCACAGACTCCCATTCTGCTGCACGCCGCAGGTATACTGCAGGCCAGCCTGGACCATCACCCAGTCTTGTCCCACTACTTGTGATGGTATCTGCGTGTTGTCTGTCGTCCCGTTGCCAAGCTGTCCCTGAGCATTGTCGCCCCAGCACCACAGCGTTCCGTCCCTTCGAATTGCACAAGTGTGATATCCCCCGCTGGTCACCGACGTCCAGTTCCAAGTCGTGGCCCCGGCCCGGACCGGGATCCCACTGGAGCTTATCGTCCCGGTACCAAGCTGCCCCAGCGAGTTGTCGCCCCAACACCAGAGGCTGCCGTCTGTGCGAACAATGCACGAGTGCTTTGCACCCACGTGTATGTCGGCCACGGACGCGCAGGGGATGGTCCCCTGGCACACGCCGGCGGTACAGGCATCCCCTTGGGATGCGGCCACGCCATCGTCGCAAGGCGCACCATCTGTTTTCGCTGGGTTGCTGCACGTTCCTACACCCGGGATACATGAACCCACGTCATGGCACTGGTCGCTCGCCGTGCAGGTGACCAGATTGCTCCCCGTGCAGGCTCCGGCCAAGCACGTATCGGTCTGCGTGCAGGGTTCACCGTCGTTGCACGCGGTCCCGTTGGCCGGACTCCAGCCGGTCTGGCTGGTGCTGGGTGCACACAGTTGGCACTGGTTCGTCGGACTGGTGGCGTTGGCGCCGTAGCACACCCCGCCGATTGCGCAGTTTCCAGCCGCAATCGCGTGGCTGCACGTCCCGTCGCCATTGCAGGAATCAGCGGTGCAAGCGAGTCCGTCGTCGCAGCTATACGCCGTCCCGCCGCAGGTGCCCGCCGTGCACACGTCGTTCTTGGTGCAGGCATTGCCGTCGTTGCAGCTGGTTCCGTCGCCTTGGTTGCTCCAGCTGGTGGTGGCTTGCGCTGGCTTGCAGACTTTGCAGGCATTCGCCGGGTTGCTGGCGCCGTTCGCATAGCACGTCCCATTGATGGCGCAGTTTCCAGCCGCGACCGTGTGATTGCAGGTCCCGTCGCCGTTGCAGGAATCCGCGGTGCACGCCAGCCCATCGTCGCAGCCATACGCCGTCCCGCCACAGGCACTGCCCGTACATACGTCGTTCTTGGTGCAGGCGTTGCCGTCGTTGCAAGCGGTCCCGGGGTTCTTCGGACTCCACGCTGTCTGGCTGGTTGCGGGCGTGCATTGCTGACACTGGTTGCTCGGGTTTGTGGCGTTGGCCGCATAGCATGCCCCGCCGATCAAGCAGCTTCCCGCCGCGACCGGGTGGCTGCAGGTCCCGTCACCGTTGCACACGTCATTGGTGCACGCAATCTTGTCGTCGCAGCTATACGCCGTCCCGCTACAGCTACCGCCCGTGCAAATATCGTTCTTGGTGCAGCCATTGCCGTCGTTGCAAGCGGCCCCATTGCTCTTCGATGTCCAGTTGCTCGTGCTGGTGGCAGGTGTGCATTGCTGGCACGAGTTCGTCGGGTTTAGCGCACTGGCGGCATAGCACGCCCCGCTGATGGCACAGTTGTTGGCCGCGATGGCGTGGGTGCAAGTTCCATCGCCCTTGCATGTGTCGGTCGTGCACGCCAGCCCGTCGTCGCAGCTATACGTCGTCCCGCTACATGTCCCGCTCCGGCAGATGTCGCTGACCGTGCATGCGTTCCCGTCGTTGCACGAAGTCCCGTCGGTCTTCGTCGGATTCGAGCACACCCCTGTCGTTGGATCGCACACCCCGGCCGCGTGGCACTGGTCTTGCGCCGTGCAGGAAATCGGAGTTCCGGCCTTGCACTTGCCCGCGCCGTCGCAGGTCTCTGCGCCGTTGCAGGGGTTGCCGTCGCTGCAGCTCGTCCCCGAGGCCAGCGCCGGATAGCTGCAAACCTCGCCCGTGCATGTGTCTTTGGTGCACGGATTGCCATCGTTGCAGAATTGTGCGCACTTCAAAACGGCCGGCCCGCTTTGAAAGATGACCTTCGAGTCCATGTCTACGTAGACGTCACGCCCCACCAAGGCTCCCGTCACTGTATTGCGCTGCCCGAGCTGGAGCGTCCCGCTGGGGACCAATATCACCCCCGAAATGATTGCATCAGTGCCAAACACCGCCGCGATCGGCGTCTCCGTCAGCCCGCCACCGGTGCCGTTCTTCCCGGAAACCTCGATGCGCAGATCGCTCGCGGCCAGGGTCACTCCTGCGGCAGCCCCGATCCACACGCGGGCAAGCGTGCTCAGCCGCCCGGCCACGCGCCCGGCCACGCGAATCTGCACCGGCGCGAGTGCCTCGATGCGCGCATCATCGTCGAGCTGCAGCGAGGCCCAGTGATACACGCCTCCCTGCAAACGCAAGATGCCCTTACTGCCGATGGTGACAGCACCGTAGGCACCGGGCGAGATCGCAGTAGTGGAGGATACGTTCACCGTCAATGCCACAGTTCCCGCAAACACCTGCGCGAGCGCCGGCAGGGCCGGCATGGTGGTGGGGAATGCATATTTCTTGGCGTAGGTCCCACCATTCTGGACCGCGAGCGTGTTGGTCTGAACGTCCCCCACCTTCGCACCTTGCAACAGAAGCCGGTTCGCGATCGTGTTGTGGGTCGCGTCGACCTGAACGCCGGATGCCAGGGCAAGCTCGTAGCCCGTGATAAGGAACGGACCTGTGCCCGCCACATGCACGCCAATGTCCCCGCCCGAGAGCGTGGTCCGGTCTCGCAGGGTGGCGCTGTTCTGAGCGTACACCGCGAAATTGGTGATTTGCGGGCTCGCGTTCAGCGCCGCAGCCGAAACGTTCACACCTAGCTCGCTTGCCGGCTCCTTTCGCGAGCAGCCGGCTATGCTGACCGCGAGCACCGCAACGGCAAACGCCAGCCTCGACTCAGACGAGAAAGCAACACACCACCGGCGAGCAACGCAAGAGCCTCTCATGTCTAACCCCCAAGTAGATGGACGACAGGCGAAACAGTTCGTGGAATCTTCCGCAAACTACCGGGCTGCTACTCAAACGAAGCGGACGATAGCCCAACCAATCGGGCGAAGAAAGGAGGAGATCTCTTGCGACAAAGATGCACACGCAGCGCACACGTTCGCACATGACACGTGCGTGGCGCTTCGGAACGTACAGCAGATGTCCGGGTTTCCGTGCCAGCCGAACGGTTCGGCGTCGTCGGAGGCGCCGAGAAAGGCAACCTATCGCGCCCGAACCGACAACTTCCGCTATACTGCGCGCCAAACCTTTGGCCTGGGGGACATGATAGTGCAAAAAGCGATCTCGATGCTAATCTGCGGGACTTGGTATGGCGTCGTCGTGCTGGCAGCGACTCTCCCCGCAATGTGGGGATGCAGCAGCTCAAACAGGGGGATTGGCATCACAGGGGGATCCGGGGCGGATCTTGGCGGCGGGGGTAGCCCGTCTTCGACAGACCAATCCTCCGCACCCGGCGGTGGAGCGGCCACCACCACTCAGGCAAACATCGGAACCTCCGGGGGAACGACTGGCACCACAGCGTTGCAGGGAGTTTTCGTGCCAACGGGCAGCATGAGCCAGGTAAAGACTCTCCAGACAGCGACACTGTTGCCAAGTGGCAAGGTGCTCATTGCCGGTGGAACAGACGCCAAAGGGTCGCTCGCGGGCGCGGAGATCTACGACCCCATAGCCGGGACATTCGCGGACACCGGCAGTATGAGCGTTCCGAGAGGTTTTCATACAGCAACGTTGCTAGGCGACGGGAAGGTGCTCGTCGCCGGCGGATACCCTGATACCACCTTCTCTGCCACCGCTAGCGCCGAGCTCTATGATCCCGTGGCGGGAACATTCACGACAACCGGCCGCATGACCCAGGCAAGAGTGCACCACACGGCGACGTTGTTGACCAATGGGAAGGTCCTCATCGTCGGAGGATACGGAGGTGCCAACGCTTCCACCAGCGGGGAGGTCTACGACCCAGCGACCGGGGTATTTGCAGCGACCGGCGCCGCGATCGCAGCAAGGGACCATCACGCGGCAGCGTTGCTGCGCAATGGGCGGGTGCTCATTGTCGGCGGCTCTGAGGACACTAGGGCCGAGCTATTCGACCCCGCGAAGGGAGTGTACGCGGCAACTGGCAGCACGACCCACGTATCGTTTGGCCCCACAGCCACGCTGTTGCCCGATGGGAAGGTCCTCGTTGCCGGCGGAGAGGACAGTGGGACAATCTCCGAGCTTTATGACCCCACGGCTGGAACATTCGCGGTGACTGGCAGCATGACCGTGGCAAGGCTCGGGCTCGCAACGGCGTTGTTGCTCAACGGGAACGTCCTCATGGTCGGCGGTATTAACGCCGCGAGTGCGGAGATCTACGACTCTGTATCCGGTACATTCACGGCAACCGGCAGCATGTCAGTGGCAAGATCCTACGAGACCGCGACCCTTTTGGGCGACGGGAGGGTTCTCGTCACAGGCGGATTGGGGTTGTTCAATGGACTACTGGCGAGCGCTGAAGTTTACGAATAGCCCGCGTCCGGACGTGCTGCCGCCGCAGAGCTGCCGCCTATCACACCCTCCCCGCGATGCGTGATGCGTGTCTGGCGCTCGGCGCCCTGACCGCGAATGTGACCATGGAGGACTTTCTGCAAGGGGCCTAGGACGGGGCCGAACCGGGGTGGTGCCGTTGCTACTCCAAGCCGGGGTTGCGCAGCCCGCACGCAGCCGCCATGCTTGGGCATCGACTGGGTCTCACAACAAAAGGAGTTTCCCTTGCCCTCCACCATTGAAAACCTCAAGACCGCATTCGCTGGCGAGAGCCAGGCCAATCGAAAGTACCTCGCCTTTGCTCGCCGAGCGGAGAAGGACGGCTATCCCCAAATCGCCAAGCTATTCCGCGCCGCTGCCGAGGCCGAGACCATCCATGCCCTCTCCCATCTGCAGAACATGGGCGGCGTGGCCTCGACGCTCGAAAACCTGCAAGCTGCCATTGCCGGCGAGACCTACGAGTACCGCGAGATGTATCCGCCCATGGTGGAGCAAGCCAAGAGCGAGAACCACAAGGCCAAGACCATGCTGGACTACGCCAACCAGGTCGAACGCGTACACGCGGAACTCTACCAGCAAGCCCTGGCCGCCTTGCAGGCGGGCAAGGATCTGGACGCCATGGACGTCTACCTGTGCCCGGTGTGCGGCCACCTGGAATTCGGCAAGCCGCCCGAGAAGTGTCCCATCTGCGGTCTGCCGGCGGCCAAGTATCAGAAGATGAGCTAGAGGTTCACCGTTAGATACAGCCGCGGAACGATCCGCGACACCGCGAGGCAGGCCGACCCGCTGGTCGGCTGAGACAGGCAAGTGAGGTTGTCGTATTCGACGCCGCCGTCCAGGTAGATCTTGTCGCCCATGCGCCAGATGCCTCCGGCGGCAACGTAGTAGCTAATCGCGTTGCTGGTGCCATCCCCATGGCCGAACCAACGAAACACGCCGTCGCGCTGATAGAGGTAGAGCATCGCAGCCTCTTTGAGCGGGTAGAAGCGAAACTCCTCTTCCGGGCCGACCTGGTACTGCCGGTTGTTGTACGCTGTCACCAGCAGCGTGGCGGGATCCTTGTTCAGGAAATTCCCGGTGTCCGTGATATCGAATGTGAAGGTGGAGAGCGTGGTCAGCAACTGGTTCCAGCGCATGAGCCACTGCAAGATGCCTTGATAGAGGGTCTGATCGCCCCAGGAGCCCACGCTACTCCCGTAACTGGGATCGTCGTAGCGGGTGCGCGTGTCCTGGTAGTTGAGGCGTAGTGTGATGGGACTGGAGAACAGCGGCCGATACACGATGCGATTCTGCAGCAGGGTCTGCGTCGCGTTCTTGTGGTGGTCTTGTGCAGTCACGGCCTCCTGATGCAGTTGATACAACTCCAGGTCGAACTTGCCCCCGCTGGCCCACACCGCGCGGTTATCAAAACGATAGACTCGATTGTATTGCGTCTTGATTTGGTCGACTGAGGTCTCATTGTCGGCGATGGACACGGTTGGCTGGATGGCCGCAGGGGCCAGCAGCTTCAACCATTGCCCCGGGAAGATCCCCAACGCCCCCCCAATGGTTGCCTGGACTGCGCGCGTGGGCGGGGCCACAGAAATTGTACCCGGCCCGACCGGAGTCAGCGCCGAAACACTCGGGCTCATCAGCGACGCCGGCGCCAGCACGGGAGTTCCGCCCAGGGCTCCGGTCCCTGTCGACGTGGTCGTGCTGGTCGAGGTACTCGAGGTGGCGAGTCGATTGTCGTCGTAGATGGCGGTGTAGGTGACCGTGGGCGCGATGCCGGGAATGATCGTGCTCTTGGCACCCGAGTACAGTTCCCAGTGCAGAAGGCTGCGGGCAAAGGGTCCGTCTTGCTTGGCCTCGCGCTCAAGCAGACGCGAACGGAACAGGCCGTAGATCGATTCCGTGTTGGTGGGTGATAGCTTCGCTTCCACGCGCGACAGCTGGACCCGGTCGTCAAAGGCAAAGCTCCCGCTCTTGTCGGTTTCTGCCTGGGAGATACTGTACAACCCGCGCACAGTGAAGCGCTTGATGTTGGTGAAACTGAGGATCTGCGCCAGGTCATAGTCCGTCTGTCCGACGGCTTGCAGTCGATTGGTGGAGAAATTGGGATTGTCCAGAATCGTACTGCCCACCTGCAAGCTGGTCATGGGCAGCCCCTTCTTGTTGAGCTGAACCCGCGCCAGTGCGTGCTGAATCACACCCACATTGTCGGTGATCTTGCCCGTGCCATCGTCCACAAAGGATCGCTGGCGGTCGACAAAGATCGTGGTGGGCAGCCAAGTCACGGGATAGCCAGTTGCGCTCAGGCGTAGCTCGTCGTCCAGCTTGCCGAAGCGCGTGCTGTCGTTGCCCAGCGCCGTGAAACCTTGCGAATCCTTGCGGCCAGAAATTGTCCCTTCCAGCGAGGAATGGGAAAGGCGCAAGAAGCCCATGCCTGCCCAACCGTTGGGACCACCAGGATCCTGCCTGTCCGAGCCGGCGAATTCCCCGTAGCCGGTCAAGAGTCCACCCTGGCCCACCTGCCGCTGATAGCGAGCATCGGCTACCCCGGACAAAAGACTGCGTGCCGGCATGACCTTCTGTATGGGCAGCCCGTTGGGACCGAGCATGGGCTTCTGGGTGTTCGGGTCAAGCACCACCTGTGACGGCGCGGTCAGGTCTTGCATCTCCACCACGCGCGCGCCGATCTCAACTCCATGCATCGGCGAAGCAGCCGCCCGCGCGGCCACCATCCATTGTTTGAACGCGTTGCCCATGTTGGACCCGGCCTGGGTCTTGCGGTTGATTATCTGGTTGGTGAACAGCTCGATTGTGGTGCGCGAGGCATCGTCCTTCTCGGTGATGTTGATCTCGATGAAAAAACGGTTGACATAGGCGTTGGTGGCGTAGTTAGTAGCGAGCGACATGTCCAGCACCGCGTTGGAAAGTCCGTTGATGGGCTGCCACGCGGGTGGCTTGGAATAGTTGAAGATGCCCTCGGCATTGGCATCAGTGCCCATGTCGTGGATAGCCACTTGCATAGTGCGGGAACCCTGGCTGTAGTTGACGTACGCGCTGGCGACCCAGCCACGATCGATGTACTTGGGCGCGCCGCCATCGATTTGATTGTAAAGCCCCGTCTGACTGGTGATCAGTTGGACACCACCAGTTTGCGCCCAGGTGCCGACCTCGTTGTCAGCCGGCAGCATGTCGAGTAGGGACAGGCTGCCCAAATCCTTCACCGGCATGAGATCGGCCTCGTATTCCACCCAAATCACACTGAGGTCGTCGATGCTCTCTGGGTTGAGGAAGGACAACTGCCCGGCCGTGTACACAATGGTGTAATCGGTTCCATTGGTGAGCTGCACCCCATCGACGTACACGCGTTCTGATGCGGCGACGATGTACTTTCTCGAAAGCTGGTACATGCTCTGGCGAGGCCCGGTGATGAAGTCACGCACCAGCTCCCCGCGCCGGAACCCGGCGGTGGTGCTCAAGCTGGCCTTGGGTTCCGCGCCTGGCGTGGCCACACGCGCATACGCGCCCTGCAACAGCAGCGGCCGGTCTAGACCTTCCTCAAGCGTCTGGTATTTGAGCTGGTCTTCCACGCGTACGTCGCGAAGCGCGTCGTTCTGTGAGCCCAAGTACTCCACTTTGTACTGCAGGGTACGAATCCCGCGCATCTCCAGGGTGCCGTAGTCCAGGCGCGCCGAGGCACTCAGGTTGCGATCCTCCGAAAAACTGTGGCCAAAGGAAAGATTGCCGTCAGCCGTGTCGTAGCGTTGGGGATCCCAGTGAGGCGTGCCAGGCGGGGTGGTGAGGTTGTAGGGCGTCTGCGCGTTGACCCTGGCGAACGCGTGGGCAGTGGTCTTGTTTTCGTTATTCTCGGTGAGAGCGAGCTTGGCTTCCACGAAATGGTCGAGGCTCACGCTGAAGACCTGCGCGCCGGTGTCGGGAAACATCACGGTCCACAACGTGCCGTTGAGCACCGTGCCGAGGCTGCCTTCCGTTCGGGTCAGGTTGTCGACCACAGTAAAGAACCGGATGGATCGGGTCAGGCGATTGTACTGGACGACCTCNNCAACGAATCATCGGACGTGTCGAGGGTGTAGAGTCCGTTGTCGGTCCCGACCCACACCGTGGTGCCGTCGATGGTGAAGACGCGAACTTGTTGCGCCTTCATCATGGCCAGCGAGAAGTTGTTGAACACGCGCTGCAGAATGCGAAAGCGCGACAGCCCGACATCAGTGCGGCACCACAGGTCGTCGCCCACTTGATAAAGTTCGGCCACATCCCCGCCAGCCAGCCCGTCAGCCTCGCCGAAGCCGCGCAAGCCGTCCACGTCGGGGCTGTAGTAGGCGATGCCTTCGCGTGTGGCGAACCACACCTGGCGACCCACGGTCAAGGCATCGTTCACCACCTTGGAAGGCAACCCGTCCTTTTCCGTGTACACCTTGATGGTGCGGTCCAACTTGCGGTAGCGCGCCACCCCCTTGTTGGTCGCAAACCACACGAACTGATCGTCGAAAGCCACCGCGGTCACCACCTGGCTGGGCAGGCCGTCGTCCATGGTGATGCGGGTCGAGCGTCGGCTGCGTGAATCGAAGCGGATGACGCCGTCGTCAGTGGCCACCCACACGACCTGGGCATCCACCGCCATCTTGTTCACGTTCGCGCCGGCTGGGAAGACACTCCAGCGGCTCTGCGTCTGGTAGATGAAGACCTCGCCACCCCCGATCCACATGCCCTCGACCGGATCCACGGCCAAGGGCGGAGTACGCGCCCACGCAAAATTTGCGTACGCGGAGGCCAGCAAGGCTGCGGCGACCGCCGCTCGTCTAATCATGGCGCTATGGGCCGGCCTAGGCGGAAACCTTCTTGACCTTCAGCTTCGCGACGTCGGTTTCCCCCAAGCCTGCCTTGCCGGCGAGCTCGATGTGTCTGACATCGGCGGGTGTCATGTTCTTGCCGTTGAACTTGGCCAGGGTCAGACCGTAGGCATCGACCGAGGCGATGCGACGGCCGGCCACCATGCGACCAGGGGTTGCCGTGTCGCCCGGACCTGCCGGGCCGTTGGTGAGCAGAGCGCGCGTGCCGTCAATAATCGTGAGATTCGGCTTGATGACCAGGCCCAGGTCGGCGATGGCCTGGTGCAGATCCAACGCGGTATGAAAGATCTGCCGGTCAAAAACCAGCCCCATGTGATTCTTCAGCCCCAGCGACACACCTGACTGGTAGTGCGCCTTGGCCGCCGACAGATTGATGAGCACGTCGGCCGACAACACGTTCTTGGCCACATCCGTGCTCTTCAAGGCCACGCCTGGAACGGTGGTCTTCTGGAAGTCACTGGCGGCCCCCAGCAGTTTGATCTTGGCGGCGGGCAACGCGGCCATGGCCTCGATCAGGCCGCAGCGCTTGAGGCACATTTCGCCCTTGGCCTGCGGGAATTCCAGGATCATGACCCCCTTGGCCTTGGCCTCCATACACGCCTGGGCCACCGCGAGCACGGTTTGCGGGTGCGTGGTGCTGCCCCATTCGGCCGGATTGGCGAAAGCCGCGTTGGGCTTGATGACCACGAAGTCGCCCTTCTTGACGAACTTGCCAATGCCGCCCAAGGCCGCAAAGAGCGCAGCAATCATTTTATGCGGGTCCGTGCCCTGCACATCCACGATGTCGGGCTCGCCCGCGGCGAAGGCCCGCCCATAACGAAGGGCAGCGACTGCGGCCAGCGAGCCGCCTACGAAAGTGCGTCGGGAAATGGCTGTCATGTATTGTTCCTTGGACTGGGACCGCGCCACCGCGGTGTTACCGCCACCCTTGACCGACCGAGGGTGATTCTACCAGAAGACTGAAGTCGGCCATGCTATTCTTTCCAAGCGACCGCTCAAAGGAAATTGCATCTCAAAAAAGGGAATTTGCATGTCAGACACCGGAGGCAGAACACGCCGCGAGATCATGGCCGATGCCGCGAAGATGGCGGCCGCAGCCTCGGTTACCGGGCTGGCCGGTTGCTTTCCTAGCGTGGGTGGACACTGGGCCCCGGCTTGCGTTGACCCGGACGCTGGCGCGAACGCCAACCTTCCCATCCCCAGGCAGGTCACTCCCACCGTGGTCGAGGTCCTGAACGCGAATAGCATCAACGCCAGTTACATCATCCAGCCGGAAGTGGTGGCAGACATGCTCGACGCGGGCCTGACAGCCTTGGCCCAGAAGGCCGCGCAGTTCAACGCCACCTTGCCGCCGGTAGACGCCGGCGTTGACGACAGCGATGTATACGCCTCGGACGCGGATGGCGGCGTCGATGACGGCGGCGCAGGCGCGTGGGGCGTGGGCAGCGATCCTGACAATCCCTGGAGGGTTCTGCTACCAAAATACCGCCCTGGCATGCGCATCGGGCTCAAGGTCAACTGCCTCAGTCCCTACGTGCCCACTTCGCCGGCCCTGGTGCACGCGATCATCGTGAGCCTGCGCGACAAGCTGGGGGTGGATCCGGCCAAGATCGTGGTTTGGGACCGTCGGCTCGACGAGCTCAACCGCCACGGCAAGTACAGCGCCGATGATCTGGCTGGTGCCCAACTTCGCGGGACCCGGCGTGATCAGCCGCAAGATGGCGGCATCTCCGACACGAACACCGACGTCCAGCCCGGCTATGGCGACCAGATCAGCCCAACCATAGAATGCCGATCACCTCGCCTGTCGCGCATCCTGACCGAACTCACCGATCTCACCATCAACTGCCCGGTGTTCAAGAGGCACATGGTGTCCGGCGTAACCGCGGCCATGAAGAACATCTACGGCATCATCGACATTCCGGGCAGCTACCACAGACCCGTCCTCGAGACCGGCCTACCCAAACTCTACGCCCTGCCGGCCATCCGCAACTCGATTTCATTGAACATCGTTGACGCGCTCATCGCCGAAGTCAATAATGACACTGCCGACCCCTCCGATTTCGCGCCCACGCGAATTCTCTTGTCGCAAGACCCAGTCGCGATGGACAGCTACGCGCTGGTCCTCCTGAACAAGATTCGCGCCTCTATAGGAGGAGGAGCTGGGCTTCCCCCCATAGAGACCAGCCTGACCGGCTGGATCGACAAGGCCGCAGCCCTCGGTCTGGGCACCAAGAGCTTCTCTCTGATCCCTCTGGTTCAGGGCTGACCATGGGCTGACGCGCTACAGAGTCCCGCAGGGATTCGGATCCGATCCCGTGCACTGGGTCCAGGTTATGGTGCCGACCGGCGCGGGGGTGTACTGGGGGAAGCTGAGAATATCATTGAAGAGCTTCCCGGCATCGCCCTGGGACGCCATCTGGGCGATCTTCGCATCCATCTGTTGTGGTGCTGTGGTGGAGCCGTTGGTGTACAGCTCCCATGTGAGCGCCACGGGCTGATAGGTCCTGGTCGAGCCAGTGCTGGGATCTACCCCAAAGATGGGATCCGCTGCCCCGTCGACGTAGGTTGTCGCGTCGGCAAAGTTGGTCGCCGTAGCAGGCCCATTCATTGTGTAGTTGCTGATCTGGTCGTAGGTCCAGGGCGGGACCTCGCCAGATGTCGGCAGCAACGAGGCTGCCGACGCACCGGGCGTGATCTTGTCGATCAGACCTTCAGTGAAGCCGATCACGGTCGCTCCCCCGGCCTTGTCTGTTAGGTACGAATTGCTGAGGCTGACGGAGAAGAAGAACACTCCCTTGGTGACGTTGACCCACCATTCAGTCCCTGTGTTTGCGATGCGTCCCTGGTCCCAGGGCTTGGCCGCGCCGCTGCCGCAGGCCAGAGTAGTCAGCGAAAGGCCGAGGCATGCGCAAAGACTGAGACAACGTAGACGAGTCATGTGGTTTCCTCCAATAGGCGGGTTCAACGTATCGTGTGCCTCTTGCGAGGCAGCCCGCCGGAATTATTGACCGCGGCGACCACAGGCGCAATGACAGTCTGATCGACGCGGTCATGCTTGATTGACACCGTGCGCTCGCCGTAGTCTTCCGGGTAGTGCGCATCTTCGTTTTCGTCATGCTGGCCCTCATCCCGCCAGCCTTCATTGGATGGATGGTCCGCGATGGCCGTCGCGCTCCTGCCCCAGCCGCCGCCGCTGCAGCCAAACCACGCCCGTCGGGCGCAGAGGCTGACAAGACCTTGCTCGCGCTTTTCGAGGGCGACCTGGGTGGTGCCAAGGTCAAGGAAAAAGTGGGCCTTTACGACGAGAAAGGCCTGTTCGACTACATCGACGGTGCGGCGCCTATTTTCATCCAGCGCCACTACCGCAAGCTGGCTGCAGCCGAGATGGCGTCGGCCGGGGGCGACGACATGGTTTGCGACGTCTACGACATGGCCGAGCCGGCCAATGCCGAGTCGATCTTCAATGCCGAGAAATCGGCCACGGCCAAGCCGGTGGCGGACTTTCCCGACGCGATCTCGGGTCCCATGTCGTTCGTGTTTCGTTCGGGCCGCTACTACGTGAAGTTGACCGCGTTCGACAAGAAGGCCGAAGCCGCCCTGCCTGGGCTGGCCAAGGCGCTAAAGGGGAAGATGAAATGAGCAGCAACGGACCGCCTGGCCCGTACGATCGAGTACCTGAGGCGCGAGTTTCCAAAAGCAGTCACGCGACAGCAACGGCTCCATCCGACGCCGCGGACATGGATCGCCGGGGGGCTTTGCGCGTGGGTATGACCGCGGCCATGGCCGTCGGGTCAGTGGCGCTCGGTCTTGGGCTGCGCGAGCGAAGCGGATCGAAGAAGACCCGCGACCTGCCCACCCTCAAGGATCATCGGGTCGACAAACCCGCCGGTGCCACAGACATGGCCATCGTGCGCGGGCCGGATCCCGCGGCCAACGTGCGCCGGGCCGTGGAAGCCCTGGGCGGCATGGGCCGCTTCGTCAAGCGCGGCGAGCGCGTGGTCATCAAGCCCAACATCGGCTGGAATCGCACGCCCGAGCAGGCCGCCAACACCAATCCCGACGTGGTGGCCGAGGTGGTGCGCCTGGTGGTCGCGGCAGGCGCGTCCAAGGTGTGGCTGACCGATGCCTCGGTCAACACGCCCGAGCAGTGTTTCGCCCGTTCCGGCATCGAGAAGGCGGCCAAGGCAGCCGGCGCCACCGTGATTCGGCCCGATGCCTCGGCCTTCCGCGAGGTCAACGTTTCAGGCAAGCTCCTGCACACGGGAGACGTGCTCTTTCCCTTTGTGGAAGCTGACCGCGTGATCAACGTTCCCATCGTCAAACAGCACGGGCTTTCGCTGGCGTCCATGGCTCTCAAGAACTGGTACGGCGTGCTGGGCGGCCAGCGCGTGAAGCTGCACCAGAACATCCACCTTTCCATCATCGACTTGGCGGCCATGGTGAAGCCCACCCTGACCATCCTCGATGCCACGCGCATCCTGACGGCCAACGGCCCCACCGGCGGCAGCCTGGCTGACGTGAAACAAATGGACACCATCGCGGCTGGCAGCGACGAGGTCGCTCTCGATGCTTTTGGCGCCACCCTGCTCGGCCTCAATCCCAACGACGTCGGCTTCATCGTCGAGGGCATGAAGGCCGGCCTGGGCACACCCCATTGGCAGAACCTCAAGACCGTCGAGCTGGGGAGCTGACCATGTTTCGTTGGTTGCGTCGCGCCTACCAGATTGTCTTCCTCGGATTCTTCCTGTTCCTCGTGCTGGTCACCACCGCGGGTCTGATCCGCGGCTACGACGTGCAGTGGCTGCTCGAGTTCGACCCTCTGGTCGCGCTCACCACTGCGCTGGCTTCGCATTCGCTGCACCACACGTTGCTGTGGGCGCTGATTCTCATTGTGCTCACGTTGGTTCTGGGCCGCGTCTTCTGCGCGTGGATGTGCCCCATGGGCGTCCTGCACCAGGCGCTGGGATTCCTGGCGCGCAAGCGGCGCCCGCCCGACCGGGTGAAACAGAACGCCCCGCGGCGCTCGCACAAGATCAAGTACCTGGTGCTGGCGGTCATGCTGGGCCTGGCCGCGGCTGGCAGCGTGCAGATTGGCCTGCTCGATCCCATCGCCTCGACCTGGCGTGGCCTGGCCACGTCGGTCGCGCCCGCTCTCGGCAACGTGGTCTTCGGCAGGTACCAGGGCGAGCGACACTTCCAGTGGGGAACCCTGATTACCATCGTGTTCTTCGGCGCGCTGGCGCTCAACTTCGTATACCCGCGCTTCTACTGTCGCGTTCTTTGTCCACTGGGCGCGCTACTTGGGCTGCTGTCGAAGTTCTCCCTGTTCCGCATCAGCAGGAACACGGAAATCTGTAAGAGCTGCAAGTTCTGCGGGGCCGACTGCCAGGGCGCAGCCGATCCCCAGGGCACGGTGCGCGCCACCGAGTGCATGGTGTGCTTGAACTGCGTCGAGGGCTGCCCGCGCGGCGGGCTTTCCTATCGGTTCCTGCCGCCAGTGCGATCGTCCACCACCAAGATCGATCTGGTGCGACGCAAATGGCTGGGCGCGGGCGTGGCGGGCGCGGTGGCGGTGCCTTTCATGCGTGCCTCCGACGGCGTGGAGCCGCGACCGAATCCCGCGCGCATCCGGCCGCCTGGCTCTTTGGAAGAAAGCGCTTTTCTGGAAAAGTGCCTCAAGTGCGGTGCCTGCATGAAGGTCTGCCCCACCGGCGGCCTGCAACCCGCGCTAGCCGAAGCCGGCATCGAGGGCTTCTGGTCGCCCATTCTGATCCCGCGCATCGGCTACTGCGAAGCCAACTGCACCCTGTGCGGCCAGGTCTGTCCCACCGGCGCCATCGAAAAACTGACCATCGAAAAGAAGGTCGGCGAGATGCCGTCTCGGCCGCCGGTGCGCATCGGCTCGGCCTTCTTCGACAAGGGCCGCTGCCTGCCCTGGGGCTACCAGACCGAATGCATCGTGTGCGAAGAAGTCTGCCCGACCTCGCCCAAGGCCATCTACTTCAAGATGGAGACGATCACCGCCCGCGACGGCACGCAGAAGACCCTGAAGATGCCGTTTGTCGATCTTGATTACTGTACTGGCTGTGGCATTTGTGAAACCCGTTGCCCGGTGGTGGATCGCGCCGGCGTGCGCGTGAGTGCGGCGAACGAAAGCCGCACTCCCAGAAGCAGCATCTCGCTCACGGGCGGGAAGATCTAGTTAGCTCTTTTCACCACAGAGAGCACAGAGAACACAGAGGTCGGAAGGAAAGAAGGGGTTCGGACCGGACCCAAGTCTGACCTTTTTTTCTAGGGTCGGTCACGGAGGTCGGCAAGGATCTCGTCTCGGACTTCGTCCCAGTCACGAAGAACGGCTGTGCCGGTGTCGATCTCGGCAGAGCGTCGCCCTATCTCGGAGGCCCATGCCTGCTCGATCTCGGTCGAGGCAAAGCCGCTGTGCAAGCTGGCGGCAAGCTCGTCGACGAGCAGCTCGCGCTCCTTGTCGGGGAGCTGTAATGCAGCGTCCAGGATCTCCTTGGTCTGCAGCATGTTCCAAGTGTAGCGCGACCGGCACCCAGCGGGCGGGTTTTGTGTTGATGGCCCTTCCGCCAGCCCTGGCATTCAACGCCCCGGCCTGACCGCTACCGCCACCACCGCGCTGGCGAGCCCACCGGCCAGGCGGTCAAGGGTGAGCCCCCAGCAAAACACTGGCACCACACCCCGGAGCGGCCGGCATCCGGGTGAGCGCCGCCAACGAAAGCCGCACTCCCAGAAGCAGCATCTCGCTCACGGACGGGAAGATCTAGTTAGCTCTTTTCACCACAGAGAGCACAGAGATCACAGAGGTCGGAAGGAAAGAAGGGGTTCGGACCGGACCCAAGTCTGACCTTTTCTTCTTTCCGGTCCGTCTCTGTGGCCTCTGTGATCTCTGTGGTGAAATCCGGGGCAAACCTGCGGAAAACTGTGGTTAGCACCTATGAGGGAGAGGGGCGGCGCACTTGCAGTTGCGCCGACCAAACTCCAGAATGTCTTGCCGCGCAGCTGGCCTCCGGATCCCCTACGTCGACGCCGCGACTGCGCCTTGACCTTTTCGCGGAACGTGACCCTTGATCCCGTACCAAAAAATGTACAGGTAGCAGAGCGCAGGAATGATGAAGCAGTGATGGATGCCGATGCGGTCGGCGATGGCGCCCTGGATCACCGGAACCAGCGCGCCCCCCACGATGGCCATGCAGAGAATGCCCGAGCCCTGACTGGTGTGTTTTCCCAGACGGGCAATGGCCAAGGTGAAAATGGTCGGGAACATGATCGAATTGAAGAGCCCTATCGCCAGCACGGACCACATGGCCACCGACCCCGAGGTGGCCATCGTGGTCACCACCAGGATGCAGGCGATACACGCGAACAGGGCCAGCACGCGACCGGGCCTGAAATAGCGCAAGAGCGGCGTGCCCAGGAAGCGGCCCACCATGGCGCCTCCCCAGTAGTAGGGCAGGTAGGTCGCGCCCACTTTCTCGGGCAAGCCCGCGATGGCGGGTTCCTTCAGGTAGTTGACCAAGAAACTGCCGATCGCCACTTCGCCGCCCACGTAAACAAAGATGGCCACCGCGCCCAGCATCAGGTGGCGGTAGCCAAAGGCACTCTTGGGGCCAGCGGTCTCGCCCTCGTGGCCGGCAGCTTCCGCGCTGGCGCTGATCTTGGGAAGTTTCGACCAGGCGATGGCACCGGCCAGGATGAAGAGCGTGATGGCCAGTCCCAGGTAGGGTTTTTGCACCGAAGCCGCCTCGGCCAGTCGATAGGCCTCGCGCGCGGCGGGCGCCATGGCCTTCAGCTCGTCGGCTGACTTGGCCACCGTCGCGAGGATCAGCGCAGAGCCAAAGAACGGCGCCAAGGTCGTGCCCAGCGAGTTGAGGGCCTGGGTCAGGGTCAATCGAGCGGAGGCAGTTTCCGGCTTGCCCAGAATGGCCACGAAGGGATTGGCCGCCACTTGCAAGAGCGTGATGCCAGAAGCCAGGATGAACAGGGCCAGCAGGAAGATCGCGTACGAGCGAACCGCGGCGGCCGGGTAGAAGGCCAGGCAACCGAGCCCCACCACCACCAGCCCGATGATGATGCCGTTCTTGTAGCCGACCCGGCGGACGATCTGCGACGAGGGCAAGGACACCACGAAGTAGGCGGTGAAGAAGGCAAACTGGATCATCATGGCCTGCGCGTAGTTCAGGTCGAAGACCACTTTCAGGTGGGGAATGATCACGTCATTCAGACAGGTGATGAATCCCCACATGAAGAAGAGCGTGGAGAGAACCGCGAGGGCGCCGAAATAGCTCCGGGGCGGGTTGCCTGTGGCGGAAACCTGCGGCGGCGCTGAGGGAAGTGATGATCCGGCCATGGGAATTCCTTTGCTACGGGCTGCTCGAAACCGTGGACTGCGGCCAGGCTGCCAGCACCGGCCCACGCGCAATTGCGCATGATATACGGGCGCTCGGAAATTCCAACCAGCGTGTGGCCCGTGGGCTGGATGCCGGATCCGGTCCCGGTTCCGGCCAACGGCCCCGGCCTCCGGCCCCGCCGCCCTCATCCAGTCCCTCAACCAACTACAACTTCTCGAAGGGCGGCTAGCGTCGCTCGATGACCGCCAGCAAGCGGAACCCGATCAAGCGGTACGCCGCGGCCGGCAGTCGATCTTCCACCGCCAGCAGCGCGCGCCACAGTCCGACGGGTAGCAAGGGCGGGCGCGAAAAGCCGCCAGTGACTGGGTAGCTCAGTCCAGCCATGCGCTCGAAGGAGACCATCTTCAGCATGGGGAAACTGCACTCGAGTTGCCGCTGCCCTGCTTTTCGGCAAAGCAGCGTGGGGATGGCCTGGTTGGATGCAAACGGATCCTTGTCGAGAGCACCGTGCTCTGCCAGGGGCTGCGCGCGCATGTCGACCGGCTCTTCATGGAAGAGTCGGTAGACCACGGACGACAGCGGGCTGATGTACGGTTCGCAAAGCACGATACGGCCGCCAGGGCGCAGGACGCGCGCGGCTTCTTGGAAGAAACGCGCGGGCGCGGCCAGGTGGTGCAGCACATCGAACAGCACCAGTGCGCCCAGCGATGCATCGGCAAAGGGAAGGTTGTCGGCCGACACGCAGCGATCGTGCCAAGGCGCTTTCACGATGTCGCTCAGTTCTAACTCTGGGATGAACTCGCGCGCAAAGCCGGGTCCGGAGCCGAGTTCTATCCAAGACCCCAAATCACGCGCCGGCAAGGCCTCGCGTATGCGCGCGTACCAGCGTCGGTAGAGTTCACGCAAAGGTTCGTTGCTTTGCCAGGCTTGCCTGAGCGCCTCGAAGCGCGCGAGCACGTTCTCGCGCATCTCGGCCGGCAGCTCGACAGCGGCGGGTTCAGACCCCTTCATGATGTCACTTAGCATCCGGCCGACAAGCCGNNGTACTTGAGGACCGGAAGCGCAGGCCCGACGCAGCCAGCGGCCCGGATCGTCGGCCGTCGTCGCCTCAGTGGCTTGGGGCGTAGCTTCCCTAGACATACTTGAGTTTGCTGGCGGCTACGGCCGACATCTTGAGCAGCAACCAGCCGTGCTTCCAGCGCGAGATGTTGGTGGAGCCGTACAGGCGCTCCTGATAGCGCACCGGAACCTCCACGATCTTCAGGTTGAGTCGGGCGGCCCCAAAAATGAGATCGAAATCCCCGAAAGGATCGAAGTCGCCAAACACGTGCCGCGCAGCCGCCAGCCGCTCGTAGTCGCGCCGTCGCAGCACCTTGGTTCCGCACAGCGTGTCCTTGATGGGCTGCTGGAGCAAGTAGGTAAACAGGTGGGAAAAAGCCTGATTGCCCACGCGGTTGAAGAAGCGCATCGCCCCCGGCTGCATGGGATAGACCAGGCGCGTCCCCTGAACGTAGTCCCCCAGTCCACGCGCGATGACGTCGTAGAAGACAGGCAGCTCCTCGGGCGGCACGGTCAGGTCAGCGTCGAGAATCATCAGCACGTCGCCGGTGGCCTTGGCGAAGCCCAGTCGCACGGCATCGCCTTTGCCCTGGCCGGTCTGCTGATGGGCCGACAGCTTGAGCGGGCCTCGATAGTTGTTGATCGCGTTGGTTATCGTCTCCCAAGTTCCGTCGCTGGAGCCACCCTCGACGAAGATCAGCTCGGTGGACGAGCCCATCACCGGGGTTCGTTGGATGGCAGCAGCCACGTTGCCCGCCTCGTTGCGCGTGGGAACGACCACGCTCACGGAAAGCGGCCGGGGTGTTGTGCTGACGTCTCGCCGGCGCAAGGCATAGAGCCGATACAGCGAAAACCGTTCGACCAGCGGCAATTTGGCCAAGTAGCGATTGACCAGCGGGGCGAGGCCTGGCACCTGCAAGGGGAGCAGCAGCCGGTCCTCGAAGCGAACCATCTCGAGGCCGGTGATGTTGAACAGGTTGTGAAAATCGTTGTGCGACAACCAGTTCGGCGTGGGAGCCGGGGTTTTCCAACCAACCGTTTCTGCCGCCCGCGCGGCAAACTCCCACAGGTAGTTGTAGGCCGTCAGATAGATCAGCCCATGCTCAGTCAGTCGATCGCGCAGGCTTTCCAGCCAGGCGCGCACGTCTGTCACCGTGTGGCACAAGCGATCGCAGATCACGGCGTCGAACTTTCGTCCTGGCGGCAAACGATCGATCCTGCCCACCTCGAAAGTGATCTCCGGATGGCGCCGCTGCGCTTCAGCCGCCAGATCGGCCGACTGGGCGATGCCCAGTCGTTCCTGGTTGGGCAAAGCGGCAGCCAGATCGCCGGTGCGGCAGCCCACCTCCACCACAGATGCGTCGGCCGGGATCCAGCGCCGTAGCGTCGCACGCAGATCCTCATCAAGAAAATCGCGAGCGGCCGGGTGGCGCGGGGGCTCGAAAGCCATTCGGTGAAAGTAGTCTGCCCAGGCGGTCGCGAGCGCCTCGGGCGAGCCAGGGCTAGGTTCCACAGGCGATGGCAGAGATCCTGACACAGGCATGGGGGGCCTAGAAGTCCGTATCCACCAATGGGAAGATCTTCTTAAAGCGCTGCCCCGGCTTGAGAATGATGACCTCGTTGCGCTCGATCATCAGGTCGGGGTTGGTGAAGGTGAGCCGATGCTTTCCGCAAGCCAGGCTGTAGTCCATCAGCGGCGTGCTCTTGCCGGTCGACTTGCCATCGATGGCCACCTCGGCCCACGGCTTGGAACCGATGGTCGCCACGCATTCCGCTCCGCCTCCAGCCCCCAGCCTCCCCTCGCGTTCGAAGATGTCTTCGTCAGCTGCCGGCTTGCCTCGCGTCTTGCCGCCTGCTGCGGGTTTCTCGTCAGCGGAGCTATCGTCGCTCACCGCTTCCACTCGTGCCCCACCCCGGCTCGCGCGGCGCGAGCCGCCGGATGATTTTCCTCGGTTGTCGGCCACCGCGTTCGGGCCTGCTCCCGGCGCTGGCAGCGAAGCGACAGGCGCGCTCGGCTGTCGCGCCCCAGATGCCCCTCCTGCGCGCCCGGATGCCGAAGCGCCCGCTGACTCGCGCATGGCTTGAATCTTGAGCGTCTGGCCTGGCTCCTGGTAGATCTCCTGACGCCAGTCCTTGAAGCGTGGATCGCCCTTGATTTCGAGCACGTGGCGCCCCGGCGTTATGCGAGAAGCTCTGAAGTTGGTGGTCGCCTGTTTCCCCGTCTCGTTTACGGCAAAAGCCTGTCCGTCCAGCCACACCAGGCCACCGGGCGGCTGGCTGGTCAATTCGAAGCCCGTATCGGGCGATGCCTCTAGCTCGATCTCCACGCGCTCCACCCGCGCGGTACGAATCTCTACGTCTTGCTCACGGGACAGGTAGCCATCACGCCCAACCGCCAGGTGGTAAATGCCGGGCCGCCGTTCAATCACATAGGGCGGTCCCTCGTGCAGGCCAACCCCGTCGACGGTCACCCGCGCATCCGAGGGCTTGACAGCGATCTGCATCTTTCCCGACCGGGTCAGGTAGAGATAGGCTCCGCCACTGCCCAGCGCCATGAACGCGAGAAAAAGCAGGTAGTACTTGATTCGTGACGACGGCCGCAGGGACAAGGCGGCCGCAGCCGCCGTTGCGGCGTCCATGCCGCCCGACAAGCGTGGCCCCGGCAAGCCATAGGGCTGGCCGGACATGCCAGCAGCGGGATAGCCCTGCGACCCCTGGTCGAACCCTGACGGTGGCGGCGGTGGAAAAAACGACGGCGGCGCAGGCATGGCCGGCAATGCCCCCCCCGGGAGGTGCGCGTTGAGTGCGCCCACGCCCAGCAGCGTCTGGCGTAGCGCCGCCGGACGAGGCGGCACGGGCGGCGCCGCCAGGGGTGCAAACATCGGCCGACCTAGCGGCGCAGGAACCTGCGGCATCGGACGGACGGGCGCCAGGGGTGCCATGCCCGGTCGTGGCGCGCGAGGTGGCCCTGGTAGCGGGCCGGTTTTAGCCGGCGCGGCCGGCCGGGTCGGCGGCGGCAAGGGGACCGGCCGGACCGGTGGCGTCTGGCCCATGCCCATCACCGTCTGACGAAGCGGCTCTGGCTGATTCTCTTTGTGGGTCGGAGCCTTCTCGGAGAAGGTTGAGGGCGCGGGGAACCCCTCATTCATCTCAGCCAACGTGGCCTCAGAGAGCGGAACCGCGACCGTCTTGTCATCGGGGCCGAGAAACCCCCCATTGGCCCGGGCTTCCGGCGTGTCTGCGCCAACCGGCTTGTCGAAGATCGAGGTCTCCAGTTCCTCGTCATCCCAGCCCAGCGCCTGGTCGTCCTTCACCCGAGACGACGCGCCTCGCGCCGGCGCCTCCACGTCCGCCTCGACGGGTTCGATCTCTGCTATCTCGTCGGCCGATGGGCCGATCGGAGGAGCCTCGTCAACGTGTAGGCCAGCGGCAAAGGTCCGCTTCATCCAAACCGACAGGTCTTTGCGCGACGAGAACTGGCCGACGGAATACAGGAAAGCCTGCAAGTCGTCGTGCAAGTCGAGGGCGTTCTGGTAGCGGTCCCCCACGTCCTTGGCCAACGCCTTGAGAACGATACGTTCGAGCGGCTCGGGAATCTTTGCGTTGAGTGAAGACGGCGGGACAATCTCCACATTGCGGACCTTCTCCAAGGTCGAAAAATCGCTCTCGCCCACGAACAGCCGCTGGCCCGTGAGCATTTCGTAAAGAATGATTCCCAGGGCGAAGATGTCGCTGCGCCGGTCGATGGGCAGTCCGCGCACTTGCTCGGGCGACATGTAGCCGAACTTGCCTTTGAGAATTCCGGCCTGGGTCTTGGATGCCTTGCCGGCCGCCTTGGCGATGCCGAAGTCGATGAGCTTGACCTCGCCCTCGTATCCAATCAGCACGTTCTGTGGCGAGATGTCGCGGTGGACGAGATTGAGCGCCCGCCCCTGGGCGTCGCGCTTGTTGTGCGCGTAGTCCAGCCCCTCGCAAACCTGCATGATCACGAAGCACACCTGAGTCTGGGGCATGGTCTGGGCGTGCCGGTGCAGGTCGTCGAAGATGCCCCGCAAGTCGCGCCCGTGGACATACTCGAGGGCGATGAAGTACGCGTCGTCCACCTTACCGAGATCGAAGATCTGGGCGATGTTCGCGTGCTGCAATTGCACCGCGATCTTCGCCTCGTCGATGAACATCGTGATGAACTCTTCGTCCTCGGCGATGTGGGGGAGGATGCGCTTGAGCGCAACGATTCGCTCGAAGCCCTCCACGCCCATGACCTTTGCCTTGAACACCTCGGCCATGCCCCCGACGTTGATACGTTCGAGGAGGTAGTACTTTCCGAAAGGAGTGGGCTGGTTCAAGCGTCGACTCCGAGACGTAAGCAACGGCTGGCGCGAGTCATTCCGTTATCGACCACGGTCAGGCCCGAGTCAAGCAAGCCATCCGACGAGGAAAGCCGGCCGCCACAAGGCAGCACTCTACCGCCCAAACCACGCGTTTCCAGGTCAGCCCCGAGTCGTAGAGAACGCCTCACTCCTCGATCCAAACCTTGTTCATGCGATCACCAGCCTTAATCTTCATAACCACCTCCATACCCGAGACGACCTGCCCGAACACGGTGTGCTTGCGATCGAGGTGTGGCTGGGGTGAATGACAGAGGAAGAACTGCGATCCGCCTGTGTCCTTGCCGGCGTGGGCCATCGAGAGCGAGCCCGCCTTGTGAACCTGGCGCTTTCCCGCGGTCTCGCACTTGATCTTGAAACCAGGGCCCCCTGTTCCGCTGCCAAGAGGACATCCCCCCTGGATCATGAAGTCAGGGATGACGCGATGAAAGCTGAGCCCGTCGTAGAAGGGACGTTTCACCTTCTTCCCGGTCGCTGGGTCCACCCATTCCTTGGTTCCGGACGCCAGACCTGCGAAGTTGGCCACCGTGGCCGGTGCGTCATCTTCAAAAAGCTCGGCCACGATTTCGCCCTTGCTGGTTTCAAAATGGACTTTCTTCATCGGAATACATTAAACCCTTTTGTGTCCCCATTGTAGCAGGAGATGCGACCCTCAGGGATCCACGAATCTGGCCACGCCTTCTGCGTCCGGGGCGCGGTAGCCTGTTTGACCATGGCCTCACGCAACCAAATGCGTCGCCAGCCGATAACGGGACAAGAGGCCAAGCAGTGCGCGAATCCACCACGCCGGTCTGTGCTAAGGTAGGAGCGCATCCATGAAGATTTCCAAGCCGCCGTCGGGATCGCTGGTGGGCCGCCCCGCGGATCTCCCTGCGGTCAAGAACGCCGGGACAAAGGGTTTTGTACAGAAGCTCGCCCGGGCCTCGGGAGCTGACAAGGCGAGGGCTGCCACGGCGATCCAGCCGACCGGCCGCGCCGACAAAGTGGCAGGTGTCGCAGACATCGGCAACGCCCTCAAGGCCGGCCAGATCACCCCCCAGGCCGCTCTCGATCGGGTGGTCGAGCGAATCGTAACCCGCCAGGTGGGTGCCCACGGGCCTGCCGCAATCAAGAAGAATCTTAGCGCAGCGCTCCGCCAGACACTCGAAGACGATCCCATGCTGGCCGCCAAGCTCCGCGCCTTGGGCGACGAGTAGGTTGCCGGCTCCGGCGCCGGAGTCGGATGCGGATCCGGCCACGGCCACGGTCACGGCCACCTTCGGCTGCAGCGGGATTGCGGGTTAGCTCAATGCTTTGTGGGCAGCCGCGCGTTTTTGCGCCAGCATCTCGCGCACCTTGGGCGGCAAATACAGGTGTTCCGTGTCCATGGTCGCCAGCGCTTCACCCAGGATTGACACGCGCTCCGAGGGAGCGGTCTTCCGGTCGATGATGATGAACCATTCACCCTTGACCTTGCACAGGCCGCCCCCTCCTGTCGGCCCGGCAGCGGCGAGCGTCTCGTAGCGCACTTTGACGCCAAGCTGGCTGGCGGCGGTTTCAAGGGACTCGGCAAGCTGTTCCGGCTTCATGGGGTCGACTTCTCTCCCTCAACATTTTGTGACAGGGGATGACTGACAGGCAGGGTTACCAGAAAGGTTGTACCGCTGCCGAGCTTGGACTGGAAGGTGATCTGCCCGCCATGGGCGTAGACGATGTTGCGCACCACCGACAGACCCAACCCGGTCCCGCTGCCAGCCGGCTTGGTAGTGAAGAACGGGTCAAAGATGCTGGCCCGGTGCTCGTCGCGGATGCCACTGCCCGTGTCGGTCACGGCCAAGCCAACCGTGACCTCCCCGTCGTGGAAGGTTCGAACTCGGATGCTGCCGCCCTTTGTTCCCAAGGCTTGCGCCGCATTGGTCACCAAGTTGGTCACCACCTGCATCACCTGGTCCCTCACCGCGCGCACCGGCGGCAGATTGGGCGCCAGGTCTCGATCCAGCGTGGCCTTGGCTTCCACAAAAACATGCTCGCAAAATGACAGGGCGTGCTCGACCACCTCGTTGAGATCCAACCGTTCGATCTCGACGCGCGAGGGCCGAGCGTACCCAACCAGGTCGTGCGTGAACCGCCGGATACGTTCGGCCCCGTCTTGGATGCGCTTGAGCCGTTCCACGTCCACGGGCTCGATTTGGTTCGGTACCCGCCCTTGTGTGGCCATACTGGCTTTGTGCAGGACCGCCTCGACGCACGCCTGGATGGACGTGAGGGGGTTGTTGATCTCATGCGCCACCCCGGCGGCGATCTGCCCCACTGTGGCCAGCTTCTCGGCATGAATCACCTGGTTTTGCAGCACACGCAGGGCTGTGACGTCCTGGCCCACCGCCAGGATAGCGGAAGGCCGGCCGCCCTCGGCACGCACGGTGGCCACATTGAAAACCGCACGCGCGACCGTCCCGCTCACCGACGGCAGTCGAACCTCGCAGTTGGACAAGTCTCCGCCCGCTGCCACCTGTTTCATGATCTGAGCCAACTCCGGCATGCCCGCCTCGGAAAGCCACAGCAACAGCTCACGACCCACCACCGTCTCGCGCGGAAAACCCGTCAGTCGGGACATGGCTCGGTTCCACACGACCGCGCGGCCGGCGAGGTCCGTGGCGATGACCAGCACGTTGGCTTGGTCCACGATCTGTTCGAGGTAGTCGCGCAAGCCGGCGGCTGGCTGTGACCGCGCCGGCTCGGTCCGCCGCTGCCCCGGCTTCTTCGCGGCGCGCCTTTTCGGGGAACTAGCCATCAGCCCCGCTTCCGCTTCCGGGATGGCAAGAAACGCGACGCCGCGGCAGCCGCCTCGGCCAGGACCGTGCGCACGGGCACGCCTGCCCGATCGGCAAGGCGCCGGCAGTCGTCGAACTCCGGCGACGCGCCCAGCACATGGCTGCCGTCGGCAGCCAGCTTGACTGACACGGTTCCGAAGCGCGTCTTCACATTGGCCAGCGAGCGCGACAGCACGGCCCGTTCCATGCGAGCCCGCCTCACGCCCAACGTCGTCGAATTGCCAAAAAAAGCCTGCTCGACCGGTCCCACACCCTCCGCTGGCGCCAGGGCCGACACTTGCCACGCCGGCCGCCCCTTCTTCATCAGAATCGAGGTGGTCCACACATCGACCGCCCCTGCCGCGAAGAGAGCCGACATCAGCGGCTCGATCAACTGGGGACTCATGTCGTCCAGGTTGGCCTCCAGCAAGACCACCTCGGGCGCGGAGGCGGGCAGGGCTCGACCCAGCGCCTCACCCAGCAAGACGCGCAAGACATTGGCACGGTCAGAGACCTCACGCGTGCCCGCGCCAAAACCTTGAGCCTGGATGCGCATGGGAGGCGGCGGACCGAAATTGGTCACCAGAGCGGCCAGAATGGCGGCACCCGTGGGTGTGGTCAGCTCGCCCTCGCCTTCAAGCAAGGCCGGAATTCCGCGCAGGATCGCAGCCGTGGCCGGCGCCGGAACCGGCATCAATCCATGCGCGGTGTGCACCTGACCCGAGCCCAGCACGGGAGGCGTCGACGACACCGATGAAGGTTGCAGCCACGCGAGGGCAGCGGCCGCGCCTACGACGTCGGCAATGGAATCCCACGCCCCCACCTCATGGAAGGCCACACGATCGAGCGCAACCCCGTGCAGCGCCGCCTCGGCCTGAGCGATGCGCTCGAAGATGGCTCCAGCCAAACGCTTGGTCTCGGCGTCGAGGCGCGCCCGTTGCAGCAAGCGGCGAATCTCCGCGTAGTCGCGGTGCTCGTGGTGATGCCCGTGATGGTGGCCGTGATGCGAACCGGGCGCGTGCACCACGAATCCCTTGCCAGCAAAGGCCCCGCGCCGCCGCTTCTCGAAGCCCACCTTCAACCCGGTCACGCCCATTTCCGCGATGGCGTCGGCCACGACCCGGGCAGGGACGCCGGCATCCACCAGCGCCGCCACCGCCATGTCGCCAGCGATCCCGGACGACGGGTCGAAATGCACATGCAATCCGCGCAGATTCATGGCTGGCGAACCCGATTGAGCATGGAAGCGAGCCGCCCTCCCCCAAAGCCGTTGTCGATATTGACTACGGCCACGCCCGTGGCGCAGGAGTTGAGCATGGTCAGCAGCGCGGCCACGCCCCCGAAGGACGCCCCATAGCCAACGCTGGTGGGCACCGCAATCACAGGCCGCGAAAACAGACCGCCCACCACTGTGGGCAGCACCCCATCCATACCCGCCACCACCACCAGCACCTCGGCCTCCTCAATGCGCTCGCGATGGGCGAGCAGCCGGTGCAGACCGGCCACGCCCACATCGAAGATGCGCACCACCCGGTTGCCGTCCATTTCCGCGGTGAACGCAGCTTCCTCGGCTACGGGAATGTCGGAGGTTCCCGCCGACAACACCCCCACCACGCCGCGGCCGCGATCCGGGGTCGGCTGCGGCCCGAACACCAGCATGCGCGGCACTTCCAGATAGCGCACAGCCGGCAGCAAGGCTGCCACCTGGGCTGCCAGGTCGGGCGTCACCCGGGTGGCCATCACCGGGACGCCATCGCGGCCCAGCTCGCCCAGCAGGGTGGCGATCTGCGCGGCCGACTTGCCCGAGCCGAATACCACCTCGGGAAACCCGGTCCGCATGTGACGGTGGGTGTCGGCGTGGGCAAAGCCCAAAGAACGGAAAGGCAGGTCGCGTAGCTCGCGTAGGCCATCGTCGGGCGACATCTTGCCGTCCCGAATCTCTTCCAAGAGCGCGCGCAGGCGTGAAGGGTCCACAATGGGAGACTATCATCAGATGCGCGGAAGTCACCACTGCGTCTTGATGAGGGCGGTGACAGGGACATAGGTGCCAGCCACAGTTTCCCGCAGGTTTGCCCCGGATTTCACCACAGAGAGCACAGAGGTCACAGAGACGGATGGGAAGGAAGGAAGGGTTCGGATTCGGATCCGAAACCCTTTCCTTCAGGCCTCTGTGGCCTCTGTGCTCTCTGTGGTGAGACTCCGGATCGCGCCGGCGGCCGTCAAGTCCCGAGAGAATCGTGGTTAGTACCTATGGGTGGCAGGGAGCGTGGCGGTTGCCGGAGCGGTGGGCCCACTGCCACCCGTCACGTGTGGTCCGCAGCTGGCTCGCGTTCGTGGATCTCGTAGATCACGCGGGTGTGGGCCACCCGGTCATGGAGCGCCTGGCGATCGTGATCGAAAAGCGCGAACAGGAATCCGGCCAGCCACGGGATGGCCACGACCAGGTTGGGCACCAACAACATGCGTAGCAGAGCCCCGGTGCTGCGATCCCACAGGGAAACATTGGCGCCGGCCACGGCTGCCCCCCACTGCAGACTGATGATGGCCAGCGCTACCAGAGGACCCCAGAACTCGACCGCGAAGCGCAAGAGCAGGTTGGACACGCGCACCGGGCGTGTGGTGCCCACGATGCGCAGTCCCAGCAGGCGTTTGCCGATGGTCTTGCCCCACAGGCGATGAGAGAGGACATAGTACGCGGCGAAAAGCAGCAATCCGATCTGCGCGGCCGCATGCTGCGACAGTCCCAGCGTTGCGGCCGCTATCTGTCCCAAGGGTGCGATCAACATCGCATCCACGGCCAGGGCAGCCGCACGCGGCACCAGTCCGCCAGCCACGCGCGGCTTGGGCCGCAGCGACTCCAGGCGATCGAGCAGGTCCTCGTAGCCCCCGGGCCGCTTCAGCGGATCGGGGTCCATCATCTCGCGGATGAGATGGCGCAGCCGCCACGGTGCAGCCTCGGCCGGAATCTCGGGGCGCGGGGCCTCGCGATGGAGTTGCAGCATGGCGCCCAGGTTGTCAGCCTGAAACGGCACGCGCCCCGTGAGCAGCTCGTGGAAGGTTATGGCCAGCGCGTACACGTCGCCGCGCATGCTGGGGCCTTCGCCGGCAATCTGTTCGGGCGCCGCATAGTAGGGCGTGCCCACGAAAGCGCCGGCACCGGCATCTGTGGGCGCGGCCACGCCAAAATCCGCGACCTTGATGGCGTGCGACTGCTCGCCGGCCGGAATCGCGACCAACAACAAGTTCGACGGCTTGATGTCCCGGTGGACCATGCCGCGCCCGTGGGCGGCGGCCAGAGCCCGCGTGGCCTGGATGATGTATTCGAGCGCCTCGCCCCAGGGCAGCGGGCCTTCCCGCTGGATGTACTCGGCCAGCGTGCCGCCTGGAACGTGCTCCATCGCGAAGTAGGGCGCGCCTTGGAAATTGCCGATGTAGTAGATGGTCACGACGCTGGGGTGCTGCAGGCAGGCCTGGGCCTGCGCTTCCATCACCAGCCGGCCGACCAGTCTCTCGTCGCTGGCCAGCTCCCGGCGCAACACCTTGATGGCCACCGTGCGCTCCAGTGACATGTCGTGTGCCAGGTACACCGCGCCCATCCCGCCCTCGCCCAGCAACTCGTGGATTTGGAAGTGATCGATGCGCTGGCCGACCAGAGAGTCAGCCACGGCAACCGGATGCTCGATCGCTGGACCTTCTGCGTCCAGTGCCGTGGCCGCAAAGGCGCCTCCCGCACTGGGCGGCTCGTGAAGCGGGATAGTCTGCTGCCTGGCCATGGGCCAAGCCCGATCCTAGTCCCGACTTCCCGATTGCGGAACTTTTTGAATTTCCTCAGCGGCATCTCGCAGCGGCAAGAACGTCGAACCCATGCTGCGCGCTTGCTCCAAGGTGGCGTCAAGCGCAGCTAGCTTGCGCGCCAGCGGGACGCGCAGGTCGGGTTGCTTGGCAACTAGCGCCGCAGGAAACCCATCAGCCTCGGCGTCGGCCAGGTCGATGCCGTGCAGTTCCAGATTGAAGAACGGGCTGCCCAGCGCCGCGGCCGCGAGTCGCCGCCGCAGCCACTCGGGAGCAATGACCAAGGTGGTGCCAATGACGTGCAACCGGAGCCACGGGGTCACGGTGATGGGCAGCTCCAGGATGGGCTGGTCGCCGCGGCGATAGGGCGAGCCCTTCGCGGGCCGGTAGGGCGCGCGCGGCGCCCGCAACACCGCCGGGCTGCCCAGGATGCTGCCCGAGCGCCGACCGGTCAGGCGAATCAGCCCCATCACGGCGGCCTTGGCCAGGTAGTACGGGATAGCTGGAAAAGTCGACGAATCGTAGCGATAGCCGCGCTGGCAGAGCAGATCGATCAGCTCAGCCGAGATCTCGTAGCCGGGCGCACGGAAGCCGACCGGCGGTCGCCCACAAACCGCGGCGATGGCAGCATGGGTCCGATCGATCTCGTCGGCGATGCGCGGGCTTGCCAGCCGGACCAGGTCGTAGGGATGGGTGTACGTGTGGCTGGCCAACTCATGACCAGCGTTGGCCAGGTCAGCCAGGATGCGGCGGCCTTCGTCGTCTTCTTCGAGGTCCCGCCCGACCACGAACAAGGTCGCGCGGATGCCGTGTCGGCTGAACAAGTCGGCCAGTCGGGGCAGACACCGGCGCAGGATCACATGTCGAATCTCGTCCGGCGAGCCGCCGAGCGCGTGAATGCGGAAGTAGCACTCGACGGGATCGAGATCTACGGAGACGGAGACGACAGGGGCGGCCGACACGCAGATATCGTACCAGAGCACAGGTCCCTGGTAATGTTGTCTCGATGCCTGCCTCCATACCCCTGCGCTATCGGGTGACCATGCCCGAGCCGTCGAGCCACGAGTTTCACGTCACCCTGCAAGTCCCGGCCTTGCGCGAGCGCCCGGTGCTGGACTTGGTCTTTCCCGCGTGGACACCAGGCAGCTACATGGTTCGGGACTTTTCCCGCCATGTGTACGACTTAAGAGTTGCGAGCAACAGCCGCGGCATTCCTAGCGAACGGCTGAACAAGTTGCGCTGGCGGGTACGCAGCGACGGTCATCCGGTCGAGGTCAGCTATCGCGTCTTCGCCTTTGAACAGAGCGTGCGCACGTCGTTTCTCGACCAGGATCGTGCCTTCCTGAGCGGCACCAGCCTGTTCTTTCTCGTGCAAGGCGAGGAAACGCGGCCTTGCCTGCTCGACCTCGAACCACCCACCGGCTGGCGCATCAGCACCGCCCTGCCCGCGCTCCGCGGAACGCGCCATCGCTTTCGCGCCGCTGGCTACGACCAGCTGGTGGACGAGCCAGTGGAGATGGGCAGCCATCGCGGGTACACCTTTCGCCAGGGCGGCGCGCGCTTCCAGGTGACCATCGCCGGCCACAGCAATGCCGACCTTGAGCGCCTGCTGGCCGACTTGCGACGGATCGTCGCGGCGACCGGCGCGCTCTTTGGCGGGTTCCCGTTCGAGCGCTACCTGTTCATCATCCACGCCCTGCCCGAAAGAGGCGGCGGACTGGAACACGCCTGTTCGTGCACGCTCGACATCGCCGGCATGGCTTTCGAGGATGAGAAGGCCTACCAGCGCTTCAACGAGCTGGCCGCGCATGAGTTCTTCCACGCCTGGAACGTCAAGCGCATTCGCGACCAGGTTCTCGGACCGTTCGACTACACGGCAGAGAACTACACCCGTCTGCTTTGGTTTCACGAGGGCTTCACCGAGTATATGCAGGCCATCATCTTGCTGCGCGCGGGCCTGGTAGCGCCCGAGCGCTACCTGAAAGACTTGGGCGAGGACTGGGCCAAGTACGCCGGCCGACCCGGCCGCAACATCACGCCTCTTTCTGAGCTGTCCTTGGAGGCGTGGATCAAGCAGTACAAGCCCGCCGACAACCACACCAACCGCGCCGTCAGCTACTACGAAAAGGGCAAGTGGGCCGGCCTGCTGCTGGACCTCGCGCTTCGACAGGCGACGCAGGGCCGGCGCGGACTGCCCCATGTGTTCCGGCGCCTGTGGCAAAGCCATGGCCGGCGCGGCCGGTCCATCACGGTGCGCGACATTCGCGCGGCTGCCGAGTCCGTGGGGCGCGGTTTTCTCGGCTGGTATTTCTCGCGCTTCATCGACGGGACCGCCGAGCTGCCCGTACCAACCTGGCTGCGCCGAGCTGGGATTGCCGCCCAGGCCCGTTCACCAGCGCAGGCGGAACGCGAGGACCGGGTGAAGGCGCGCCGGCAACAGGGCTGGGCCGGACTCAGCTTCGCTGCCGGCGAGGCCGCGGTGGTCAAGAATGTGATTCCGGATTCGCCGGCCTGGAAGGCAGGACTGACCTTCCGCGACGAGATCGTAGCGGTCAACGACTATCAGGTCGATGCCTCGACCGTGGCCAAGCGGCTGGCGGACTGCGGCCCTGGCCAAACCGTGACGGTCGCGTTCTTCCGCCAGGAGATCCTGCGCACGACCCGTCTGCGCTTGGTGCGAACGCCCGAACGCAAGTGGACCTTCGCCATCGATCCCGCTGCGTCACCGACTCGACGGCGGGTGCGCCAAGGTTGGCTGCGCGGATTCTAAAAAAATGGCCGATCCCGAAGGACCGGCCATTTGAACTAGCTGAAAAACGTACCGACTAGTACGGAACCATGCCTAGCAGGCAGAAATTGAACGGCTGAGTAGCGGTGTTGAGCCCCGGCACCTCGACCATGATCTGATTGAGGGGAACGGTGCCGTCGTAGTTGACGCCCGCGCCTCCAGGCCAGCACTGGCTGTTGAAGTCCGTGAACTTGATCTGTCCGCTGCTGCCCGTGAGGACACTGCACCACGCTGCGCTGGGATAACCCGCGGTGCCCTGAATCTGAATGCGCAGCGGAGACGCGCCGGTATTGGTGATCGACCAACTCACGCCGGTGCCAGTCACCGTCCAGGTATTCAACGGAGCGTTGGCAGGGGTCTTGTCTTGTCCGAGACCGAAGCCGAGAAGGGCGACGCCACCGTAGTTGGGATCCATTGCCACGGTTCCAGATACACACAGCGGCGAACCCGCTGTAACGGCGCCAAAACCAGTGCCCGGCTGCCCAGTCGCTAGATCGGTGATAGCACTTGGCGTAGGAGTCATCGTGGTTCCCTTGTTCGGGGTCTCAGTCGCGGGCCAGGCCCAGCCGTGCCATGCACCGGCCGTCACATATCCGCCGTCGTCGACGGTGAAACCCGCCAAAAGTCCGCCGGAGGTTCCGCCGCCGCCGGTGCCGCCGGTGCCGCCCTTGTCGTCGCTGCTTGCGCAGGAGATCGCGAACATCGCGAAGACGCCGCACATGGCGAGTGAAAAACTAGACCTAACGATCGTGCTCTTACTTGCGTTCATGTCACCCTCTCGGTTGGTGTTTACCTATTCAATAGCAGAAGCGATTGAAGTGGGAAAAACATATCTGAACTAATTCCGCAGCTCCAGTCTTTGCTTCCGACGCAACGCGCATGGACTATCCACCCGCGGCGCCGTGCGACTCTGAAGCGGAACTCGCCCTTGCCGCCCAATCTACGGCGTCATGCTCAAGGGCGCGTCGATGACGTGAATGTCGTTGCCTTTCGGCTTCCTGCGTTCGAGCACTCACCTCCCTGCGCTCCGGCTGGTAGACTCCGCCTCCACCATGAAACTATCTGCCAGCCTTCATGACCGAGTGTTGGTGGCCGCGGAAGCGGTTCGCCAGCATCTGGGCGCCACCGGCGCCCAGGTGGCCGTCGTGCTTGGCTCGGGTCTTACCGCCGCGTCCGCATCCTTGACCGACGTCCGCTCCATCGACTACGCGCAGCTTCCCTGTTTCCCCGAAACCACGGTGGCTGGCCATCCCGGCCGACTCCTCTTGGGCAAGATGGCGGGCAAGAGCGCGCTGGTGCTGTGTGGTCGCGTGCACGCGTACGAGGGATATGCGCCGGCGGAAATCGGGTTCGGCGTGCGGGTGGCCGCAGCTCTGGGTGTGGGGACGGTGGTGGTGACCAACGTGGCGGGTGGCATCGAGCCGGGGTTGGCCGTGGGCGAAATCGTGTGCATCCGCGACCACCTGAATCTGACCGGCCTATCACCCTTGGCCGGCGCCAATGACGAGCGTTTGGGGCCTCGCTTCGTGGACATGACCGACACTTACACGCCTGCCCTGCGCGTCCTGGCGGCGCAGGTGGCGCAGGCGCTCGGTGGCAAGCCCTTGCGTGAAGGCGTGTACGCGGGCATGTGCGGGCCGTCCTACGAAACGCCGGCGGAGGTGCGCATGCTGCGCGCGTTGGGCGCGGATCTGGTGGGCATGTCCACGGTTCACGAAGTCATTGCCGCGCGCCACGCGGGCCTCAAGGTTCTCGGCCTGTCGCTGGTGGCCAACCCGGCAGCCGGCATCCTGAGCACGCCGCTGCGACACGAGGACGTGACCAGCGCAGCAGCCGGCGGGGCCGCGCGCATGGGCGAGTTGCTGCAAGGAGTGGTGGCGAGGCTGTAGAGCACCTGACGGACGATAGCTTCGGCCACGGCCACGTCCACGACGTTTTGCGGCTATCGAGGAATTGGTGTTGCCTATCAGCCTTTGGGCGGTGCTATGGTGGCGGCAATGTCTGCCATCCGCACCGACGAGCTGATGGCCCGAATTGCGGCCTACGAGGAGGGCCCATTTCCGCAGAAAGATCACTTCCATGCGGCGCTGGCGCCGTGGAAAGATCGCCTCGACGAAAACGCTCTCTTCGTGCTGACCGCGGCCCTGCGCAAGAGCGACCGGCGGCGCGCGCGACTGGTGGCCGAGGCGCTGGGCTGGCTGGCTGGCACTCCCTGCGGGCCGCTGCTGGTGCCCGTCATGATCGACCCCGGGGCGCCGCTACATCAGCGCGCAGCAGCCGCCGCCGCCATCCAGGAGTATTCCCCGGGTACAACCCACACGCTTTCCCCTGACGAGCGGGGCGTGTTGCTGGAGCTTCCCGTACGCGAGATGGTGACCGAGGCTGGTGACGATTCGTTTGCCGCCGAAGCCATTCGCGCCGCCTACCGCAGCACGCCTGCACAGGACCGCAGTGGCTTTTCCCAAGCGCTCGTCCACCTGGCGGGCTCGGATGCTGGCCGCGTGACCGTGGTGTTGGGTCACCTGCTGACGGTCGAAGACGACTCCGAGCGGCGCAGGGAACTGATTGCCCTTCTCGGCGCCAACCCTAGCCAGGAGGCGGCGGACTTCTTGGCCGGGCTGGCCGCGACTACCAAGGACGCCAGCGAGGCAGCCGTGACCACGCGCTTGCTGGAGGCGCTGCGCACCCAGGGCTACTCGGGCGAGGTCAAGCCGGTCTGGCGAGAGGCGACCTGTTTCGCCACGGGCTCCGACGGAGATTCGTGCTTCGCCTTGACCTTCGTGATCCCGAGGCCGCCCGCCTTCACCCTGGTGCACTTTCTCATCAGCCTGGTGGACGGCGTGCGCGACGCCCTGGTGCACGCCCCGGCCAGCAAACGCGAGGCCGAAGAGTTCATTGCGCGCGAGCGCGAAATGATGACGCCTCTGTCTGGCAACGTGCCGATTGAGGTTGGACTCAGCATCTTGCAAGAAGCGCGCGAGCGCGCACGACCGGCGAGCGTGGATGAGGAGCCAGACATTCAGTCCGCCTTGCACGCCATGCAGCCCATGCTGTCCAGTGCGCGCGCGCTGTCCGAGCCTCTGCCCGCGCGCAGACACCTGAACGCGAGCGCGCTTCGAGGCCTGCTGACCAGTCCCGGTTTCGAATACTGGTACCTGGAGCCGGGAGAGGAAGTCATGCGTCCGGCTCTCGCGGCCATCAGCCGTCCCAGCCGGGCCAAAACCAGCCGCGGCCTGGAGAGCGAGATGACCCGGCGCCTGGACAAGGTCATGCCGGTCCTGCTCGAACGCATGGTGGCCACCGGCGAAATCGAGCGCCTGGGAAGAATGCTGTGCCACCAGTCCCGCGTGCTGCGCGCGGCCGGGGATGAAAAGCGAGCCAAGCTGTGCCTGCAGGTGGCCGCCAACATGGCGGACGGCGATCCCGAGTTTCTTGTCCACCTGGCCATGCGTTCGCTGGCCGTGGCTGCCGAAGCCAACGCGGCCGAGCCACGAAACGCGCGCGGGCGCGAACAAGAGGGTCGAGATTCGCTCCTGCATCGCATCGGGGAAGCGGCCACGCGAATCACGCTGTGTGAAGTGGCCGAGTTGGACCTAGCCACTGAGATTTATCAGGCCATCAACGAAGCCAATCGCGCGGCGCCCTCAGCACGCCGCTCGGCGCTGGCTTCGATCGAGCATGCGGCGCTGGCTTTCGCTCGCTCCTTCCTGGGTTGGTTGGAGGAACGGGCGCCCAACGCCGATCCGTCCGAGGCCGAAGTCGTCGACCTGGTCACCGGCCTGCGCAATCTGCTGGTGGAGAAAGGCGTGGTGGATTCGGCCTATCGTCTGGGCGCCGCGGGCGAGGCCGCTGCGGCAGCCCTGAATTTCGTCGAGCATCACTGCCGGGGCGACTGCCCGCATCGCTGCCTGGACCGCCGCGACCAGGACGGCCGCCTGCTGTTCTATTCGCGGCCGCCCTTGTGGGAGGTCCGTCCCGAGGATCTGCGGGCCCACGCCAGTCTGGACCGAAACAAGCGCCCGCAGGCGTGAGTCATAGAAAGACTGGGTAACGTTGCAGCCATTCGTGTCATCCTAGCCAAGCAAGAAGGAGGAGGACCGTGGAACACAAGCTGCCTGAACTTCCCTACGCCAAGGACGCACTGGCCCCGCATATCTCGAAGGAAACCATCGAGTACCACTACGGCAAGCACCACGCGACCTATGTGGCCAACCTGAACAAACTCATTGCTGGCACCGAATTCGCCGACCTCGGCTTGGAGGAGATCGTCAAGAAAGCCTCAGGCGGGATCTTCAACAACGCGGCCCAAATCTGGAACCACAGCTTCTACTGGAACTGCCTGTCGCCCCAGGGCGGTGGCGAGCCGAGCGGTCAACTGGCCGACGCCGTCAGCAAGAGCTTCGGAGGGTTTGCGTCCTTCAAGGAGAAGTTCAGCAATGCAGCGGTGACGCTGTTTGGTTCGGGCTGGGCCTGGCTGGTCAAAGGCCCCGACGGGAGCCTGAGCATTCAGCAGGCGAGCAATGCCGGCACGCCGCTCAAGGACGGCCAGAAAGCCATCCTGACCTGCGACGTGTGGGAGCACGCGTATTACATCGACTACCGCAACGCGCGCGCGAACTACGTCGAGGCGTTCTGGAAACTAGTCAACTGGCGCTTCGCTGGCGACAACTTCAAGTAGCGGATAGCTAGCTCTCTTCACCACAGAGAGCACAGAGGTCACAGAGCCGGATCGGAAAGGGAAGGGTTGGGTTCTGTCCGGTCCGAACCCCTTCTTCCTTTCCGGCCTCTGTGTTCTCTGTGCTCTCTGTGGTGAGAAAAGCTAGCCAATCCGTGTCCGTCAGGCGACTTGCGGGCCCAGGGGCAAAGCGCGCTTCTCGGGTTGCGCGGCGGCGGCCGCCGTCTGCACGCGGGCGGCGGGCGTGACAGGCATGCGGTTGGCGGCCACAAACTGCTCGATGAAGGCCAGGGAGGGATCCACCTGGTCGACCTGAACCAGGATCAAGTCCCCTGGCAACAACATGCGCAGCCCCGCCTCGATGGCGTGCTGCTCGCCGCGCGTTTCGATGATCTCGGCCACCCGCGTGCTGCGTGCCAGCCCCTTGTGCATGAGCGACACCACCTCGCCGTCGGGCCGGCCGCGCGTGCACTTGTCCTCGTAGATGATCACGTGGTCAAAGCCGTTGCCGATGATCTCGGCCTGGCGAGTGATGTCCACATCACGCCTATCACCGGCGGCCGTGTACACCACCAGCCGCCGATCGTGCGGCATGCGACCGATGGCGTCGATGAGCGCCATCAAGGCGTCAGCGTTGTGCCCGTAGTCCACCACAATGGTGGCCTCTTCATAGTCCAGCACATTGAATCGCCCTGGCGTGCTGCGGGTGTCGCTGGTGAAAGTGGCCAGAGCCGTGCGCATCACCTCGCAGGGCACGCCCACTGACCAACACGCAGCGGTGGCGGCCAGCACGTTGTCCACCTGGAAGCCGATCTGACCGTCGCGGGTGAGCGGCACCGCGCCCAGGCTGGTCACCCGCTGCTCGCGGCTGCCTTCGGCCAGCACCACCGTCTCGTTGCACACCACCACGGCGCGACCGCCGCGTGCGCGGTGAGCGACGATAAGCGGATGCTTGGGATCGCGCGCGAAGAAGATCACCGAGCCGGGACAGTAGGGCGCCATGGCCACGGTCATGGAATCCGCCGCGTTGAGCACGGCCGCGCCGGTGGGCGCCACGTTCTCCACCACGGTGCGCTTCACTTCGGCCAGTTGCTCCGTGGTGTCGATGCCTGCTATGCCCAAATGGTCGCCCTCGCCGATGTTGGTGACGATGGCCACGTCACACATGTCGAAGCCGAGACCCTCGCGCAGGATGCCCCCGCGCGCGGTTTCCAGCACCGCCGCATCCACCCGCGGGTTGAACAACACCGCGCGAGCGCTGCGCGGCCCGCTGCAATCATCATGGTCGATGCGCCGGTCATCGATGTAAATGCCATCCGTGCAGGCCATGCCGACGTGCCGGCCGGCAGCCTTGAGGATGTGGCCGACCATGCGCACGGTGGTGGTCTTGCCGTTGGTGCCAGCCACTGCCACCAGCGGAATGCGCCCGTTCTCCCCTGGCGGGAACATGGTGGACACGATGGCCTCGCCCACTGGTCGCGGCTTGCCCACCGACGGGGCCAAGTGCATGCGAAGCCCGGGCGCGGCATTGACCTCGACGACAATTCCGCCTTGCTCTTCCAGAGGCCGGCTGATGTCGCCGCAGATCACGTCCACGCCGGCGACGTCCAGCCCGACCACGCGAGCCGCGTCCACCGCGCGTGCGGCGTTTTCCGGGTGCACACGGTCGGTCACGTCGGTTGCCGAACCGCCGGTGCTCAAGTTGCCGTTCTGGCGCAAGAGAACCTGCGTACCCGCCGCCGGGATCGAATCAGGCGTGTAGCCCTGGCCGGCCAGCACCGCCAGTCCAATGGCATCGAGACGCATCTTGCTCAGCGACGTGGAGTGGTCCTCGCCCCGCAGCGGGTCTGCATTGACGGCTGCCACCAGCTCGGCCACGGTGGACTTGCTGTCGCCCTGCACCTGGGGCGGATCCCGACGAGCGGCCGCGATCATCCGGTCACCCACCACCAACAAGCGGTGGTCGGCACCATGGGCGAAGCGTTCCACCAGCACCGACGAACCCTCGGCACTCGCGGCCTGAAAAGCGGCCAGCACCTGCTCGTGCGTGGTCAGGTTGACGGCCACACCACGACCCTGGTTTCCGTGCTGGGGCTTGAGCACCACCGGGAAACCGACCTCCTGTGCCATCTCCCAAGCTTCTGCCGCGTCCTTGACGGGACCGCCGGCCGGCACGGGCACGCCGACCGATCGAAGCAGGAGCTTGGTCAGCTCTTTGTCCTGCGCGATGGACTCGCCGATGGCGCTGGTTCGATCGGTCTCAGCAGCCAGAATGCGTCGCTGGCGCGAGCCCCAACCAAGCTGAACCAGACTGCCTTGATTCAGTCGGCGGGTGGGAACTCCCCTCGCGTCGGCAGCCCGCACGATGGCCCCCGTGCTGGGACCGAGGCGCAGATCCTCATCCTGGCGGCGCAACTGCTTGACCGCGGCGTGCACGTCGAAGGTTCGCTCGGCCAGCACGGCGTCGATGACCTGAACGGCCGCTGCAACCGCAGCGCGTGCCACATCTTCTTCGCGATACTCGACCACAACCTTGAATTGCCCCGCCTCATTTGTCGATGTCGTCTTGCTGAAGGAAACCGGAATCTTTGCCCGCCTCTGCATCGCCATCGCCACGCGTTCCAAGACATGCGCCAGGGTGGGACTTTCGGCTGTCGCACCGCTGAGATCGGCGTCAGCCCATCGCACCCCGGAGAACAGGTCGGGCACAAGCGCGCGCAGATGCGTCTCGAATCCCCGGATCTCGGCCACTGCCATACGGGCCGGCCCGAGGTCGACGGTCACCTCAAGCGCAGTATGCCGACTCCAGATATTGGGTCCCCTGAGTGCACGAATTCTTTGGAGTTCCATGGTGGCCGTCTCGGGTTGGTTAGTTTTTCTTTGAGTCCGGCCTTGATGGAGACCGGAGGGTCACTGGTGATGCGACGGACCGCGGATGGGATTTATTCGCGGTTCCAGCACCGCCGCGTGCCTTTTTCTCTTCGCTAACCACGCCGATGGCCGATAACGCAGAAAGACTCGCTTCGACGTTGTCGTCGAGGGTCTGAAGCAACGCCAGCTCGCCCGGTGCAAGCAGCGACAAGGCCTTGCCGACCGCCTCGCGATAGTCAGAAACATAAATGATTTCAGCGACCCTTGGTCCAAGCGCCAGTCCCCTGCGCAGCAGGCCAGGGACAGCACCCGGTGCCCGGCCCGCGGCCGACGGGTCGTCGTACAGGATGACGCGGTCAAAGGCGGCGGCCAAGATCTCGCCTTGCCGGACGATGTCCTCGTCGCGCCTCGCGTCCCCAGCAGAATAGATGACAGAGCGCTTCCGCTGGGGAAACCGGTCCAGAGCAGACACGACCGCAGCCAGTGCTGAGACGTTGTGGCAGTCGTCGATTACAAGGGTAGCTTCGCCATGGGACACGACGTTGAATCGGCAAGGGTCATCCTGCCGATCGGCACGGAAGGTTTCCAGGCTGGTGCGGATGGCTTCTTTGGATATCCCCAGCGCCCACGCCGCCGATGCGGCCGCCAAGGCGTTCTCCACCTGGAAGGGGACGCGCCCCGAGCAGGTGATGGGGATCTCGTTGATCGAGATGAGGTCGGTTTCCGACGGTCCCTCGCACAGAATCAACTGACCATCGCGCACGAATACGGCGCGCTTGCCCTGGCCACGATGCTGCTGCAGCGTCGGATGCGTGCCTTCGAGGGCAAAGAAGATCACCGAGCCCGCGCACAGCGGCGCCATCTTCGCCACCAGCGGATCGCCCGCATTGAGCACGGCACTGCCGGTGGGCAAGACTACGTCCACCGGCGAGCGCTTGACCGAAAACATGTCGTCGACGGTGTCCACGTTGTGCAGCCCCAGGTGGTCGGCCTGGCCAATGTTGGTCACCACCGCCACGTCGCAGCGGTCGAAGCCAAGACCCTCGCGCAAGATCCCGCCGCGGGCCGCTTCGAATACCGCAGCCTCGACCTGCGGGTTGAGAAGAACCTTGCGCGCGCTGCGCGGACCGGCGCAGTCCCCACCATCGATCATACGGCCGGACACGTCAATGCCATCGCTGGAGGTCATGCCCACCACACGTCCCGCCGAACGCAAAATGTGCGCCACCAGGCGAGTCACTGTGGTCTTGCCGTTGGTGCCAGTCACACACACGATGGGAATTCGCCCGTTCTCGCCCGGTGGAAAAAGCGTGTCCACGATGGCCTCACCCACGGGCCGGGGCGCGCCCACCGAGGGTGCCAGATGCATTGCCAGTCCAGGCCCGGCGTTGACCTCGACTACGACTCCGCCCTGGTCCTCCAGCGGCTGCGAGATGTCGCTGGCCACGACGTCGAGTCCTGCCACGTCCAGACCGACGATCTGAGCCGCCAGGACCGCGTGGGCTGCGGTGCTGGGGTGAACCTGGTCGGTCACGTCGATGGCCAGGTTGTCGCTGTGCTGGACCACGACCGATACGCCGGCCGCCGGTACGCTTTCGGGACGGTAGCCCTGACGTTCGAGCTGCATCTGCGTGGACTTGTCGTCCACGCAAATCTGGCACAGCGGACAGGATTCATAGCTGCCGCGCCTGGGGTCAGAGTTGAGCTGCTGGTCAATGAGCTGGGCCACCGTTCGCTGGCCGTCACCCACGATGGAGGCGACTTCCCCGCGGGCAGCGGCCACCAGCTTGCCACCCACCACCAGCAGCCGGTGTTCGGCGCCATCGGCGAACTTCTCGACAATCACGCTGCTGCCTTCGTGGCTTGCCGCCTCGAAAGCGGCCCGCACCTGCGCCTCGCGGGTCAAACTGGTGAACACGCCACGGGCGTGGTTGCCATCGCGCGGCTTGACCACCACGGACGTGCCGATCTCCTCGGCCGCCTGCCAGGCATCGTCCGCGTCGGTGACCAGGCGCCCCTCGGGAACCGGGATGCCACCCGCGCGCAGCAAGTTCTTGGTCAGCTCCTTGTCCTGCGCGATCGATTCAGCCACTGCGCTGGTGCGGTCAGTCTCGGCCGTCCAGATACGGCGCTGCTTGGCCCCCTGGCCCAGCTGCACCAGGCTGCCCTCGTTGAGTCGGCGCACGGGAATGCCACGGACGTCCGCCGCAGCGGTGATGGCGGCCGTGCTGGGGCCCAGGCACACGCGGTCGGCCAGCTCGCGCAACTTGCGCACTTCTTGCGCGACGTCGTAGGGCTTGTCGTAGATGGCGGCCAGCACCAGCTCGCGCGCGGCGAGCAGGCAGGCGCGCGCCAGCCTCTCGTCGCGGTAGCGCACCACGACCCGATACACACCATCTTCCACCGTCTCACGTGCACGGCCGTACCCCACTGGCGTACCGGCCAGGTTCTGCAGTTCGATGGTGACGTGTTCCAGAATATGCGCCGGGTAGGTTCCGTCGCGCAGACGTTGAAAGAAACCGCCGCGTTCACCCACGCTGCAGCGGTGCTCAATCATGGTCGGCAACCACGCCATCAGCCGATCATTGAGACCGGGTATGGAATCAGACGGACTGTCCTTGAGGTCCTTGAGGTCAACCCACGCCTCCAACACCGTGTGCCGCGACCAGATGTTGGGTCCGCGTAGGGCGAAGATCTTTCTGATCTCCATGGGTGATTCCTTGAATGGCCGAGGTGAGTTGACGTCCAAGAGATTAATGCAACTGTGGCACAAGAAGGGTCGTGGTGTATTTTGACGGCGAAGAACCGACCCTGCCGAGGTATGAGCAGCGCACCTTGACCGAATTGGACACAACCTGCAACCAGCTCCCCGAGCCCTTGCGCGGCATGGTGCAGGCTATGCTTGCGCCAGGCGAATCCTTGCGCGCCGTCTTCCAGCCCGACCTGGACGACCGACTGAAATATTTTGAGGGGCTGGTGGTGCTGACTGACCGGCGCTTGCTGGCGCGCGAAGGTTCTGAGTTGCGCACCTGGCCGCTGGCGCAGGTGGAACGGCTGCAAGCACGCGACCGGGGTGGCTTGGCCACGCTGGAAGCGCTTGGCCCCAACGCGCGTCTGGCATGCTGGTTCCACACCGTGGGCAAGGCGGCGGCTGCCCGCGATCTGGTGGACGCCTTCGACCGCCTGGCCGCGGGCCACCGGCCCGGCGGCCCGGACCTCGACGACGACCTGCCCGTGCCCGAGGGTGAGACGCCCACCGCACCGGTCAACGTGCGTTCGCTCTTCCGTCTGTTTCGCTTTGCCCGCGCCCACACCGCCGCGCTGACCCTAGGACTCCTGCTCACCCTTGGCGGAACCGCCGCTGGCTTGGTCCCGCCCTACCTGACCTGGCCTTTGGTCGACAAGGTACTCGAGCCGTATCAGGACCACGTCAAAGAGCTGCGCTCCACCTCCGCGACGGGCGACCACACAGCGCAGGTGCGCAGCATCGAGCAGGAGCGTGTCACCGGATTCCACCGCGTCGGCTTCTACCTGCTCGCCTTCGCTGCCGCGGCGCTGCTCGCCTGGGTGCTAGGCTGGGCCCAGGGCTGGGTGCTGGCCTGGATCAGCGAGCGCATCAGTGCGGACCTGCGCAACACCACCTATGCCCACTTGCAGGAGCTGTCGTTGGACTACTTCGGCACCAAGCGCACCGGCGATCTGGTGGCCCGTATCAGCAACGACACCGATCGCATCTGCAGCTTCCTCTCGGATACCTCGGTCGACTTCATCGCCGACGTGCTCATGATCGTGGGCACGGCGGTGGTGCTCATCAGCATCGACCCCATCCTGGCTGCCGCCACGCTGTGCACCTTCCCGATCATCGCGTGGTTGACCGTCCATTTGCGCGACCGCATGACCCACGGCTTTCTGAACGGCGGCCGCGCCTGGGACGGGATGACCAGCCTGCTGGCCGACACGATTCCTGGCATCCGCGTGGTGAAGGCGTTTGCGCAGGAAACGCGCGAAATCGAGCGTTTCCGTGCCGCCAACCTGCGCATCATCGCGGCCAACGACCGGGTCAACCGCGTGTGGACCTTCTTCTGGCCCGCGGTGGCTCTGCTCACCCAGATCGGCCTGCTGGTGGTCTGGATGGTGGGCGCCTGGGAGGTCTTCAGCGGCCGGGTCACCGTCGGCGTGTTGGTGGCTTTTCTGGCCTACATTGGTCGTTTCTATTCGCGGCTCGAGTCCATGAGCCGCATGGTCACCAGCACGCAAAAAGCCGCAGCCAGCAGCCAGCGCCTGTTTGAAATCCTGGACCGGCCGCCCGGCGTGCCCGAGCCGGCGCATCCGGTGCATCCCGAGAAGATCGATGGCGCCATCGAGATACGCAACGCCAGCTTCCGCTTCGGCAGCCGGCAAGTCATCGACGGCGTCAGCCTGGACGTGAAGCCGGGCGAGATGATCGGCCTGGTGGGCACCACCGGCGCGGGCAAGAGCACTCTCGTCAATCTGGTGTGCCGCTTCTACGACGTGAGCGAAGGCTCGGTGCTGGTGGACGGAACTGACATCCGGTCTTTCCCCATCGCCGAGTACCGCCGTCACATCGGCATCGTGCTGCAGGACCCTTTCCTTTTCTGGGGCAGCATCGCGGAGAACATCGCATACGGCAAACCCAACGCCACCCGCTCCGAGATCGTGGCCGCAGCGCGAGCCGCGCGGGCGCACGAATTCATCCTGCAGCTCTCCGACGGCTACGATTCCATGGTGGGCGAACGCGGCCACACCCTCTCGGGCGGGGAGCGCCAGCGCATCTCCATCGCGCGCGCCCTGCTCATCGATCCGAGCATCCTCATCCTCGACGAAGCGACCTCGTCGGTGGACACGCAAACCGAACGCGAGATCCAGGAGGCGCTCGACAACCTGGTGCGCGGCCGCACCACCATCGCGATTGCCCACCGGCTAAGCACCCTGCACAAGGCAGACCGGCTGGTGGTGCTGGAGCACGGCCGTGTGATCGAGATGGGACAGCACCCCGATCTGCTCGCCGCCGGCGGTCGCTACGCACAGCTCTACCAGGCGCAGATGCAGCGTGGGCAGGAGTTGGGCAGTCCCGAACCGCCGCGCGAGCTGCCGCCGCCCGCGCCCGAGCGCGAGGGAGGTGACGCGTGAACGACCACGGCGCAACCGTCCCCATTCGCCTGCACCACGACGCCTTCGGTCGGCTGGTCGTGACCCTGGCCAACGGAGAAATCCACAGTGGTGTCGTGCCCGTGCGCGCCTTCCCATTCTCAGCGCCCGACCAGTGGATTTCCCTGTGCGACGAAAGCGGCCACGAGGTCTTCTGCCTGAACGACCTGGCCGAACTCGACCGTGAAACGCGTGACCAGCTTGCGGCCGAGCTGGCCCGCCGCGAGTTCGTCCCGCGCATCCTGCGCATCATGCGCGTGGTCAAGGGCGGCGTGGCCAGCCAGTGGTTCGTAGAGAGCGACCGCGGCCCCACCAGCTTCGAGCTGCCCAGCGAAGACAATATCCGTCGCATGGGCAGCGACGGCGCCCTGCTAATTGACGGGCACGGTATTCGCTACCGCATCACCTCGGTGGCCCAGTTGGACACTCACAGCCGGCGAATTCTGCGCCAGTATTTATGAGTGCCCCGGGAGTTGGCTGTTGCTCGCATGGACCTGGGGTATCATTGACTCTATGAGTCTGTTTCGCGTCAATGTCGTGGCCCGGAATCCCAAGGACGAGGCTCAGGCGTCCGCGCCCATCGAGGCGCTCGTTGACACCGGATCTGAACTGAGCTGGCTGCCGGCCCAACAGATGACAGCCATCGGGGTCGGCCCGCGCCGAAAGCGGACCTTCGTGACCGCCACGAAGGAGGTTGTCGAACGAGATGTCGGCTACGCGGTCCTGGCTGCCGAGGGATTCGAGACCGTTGATGAAGTCGTCTTTGCCGAGAAAAGCGATCTCTGTCTGCTCGGCGTGCGCACGTTCGAAGGCTTCGGGGTAATGGTCGACAATGTTGGTCACCGGTTTGTTGCTGTCACGACCGTGGCGGCCAAGCTGTAGAACCGATGCAGTCGTGCTACTTGCCCCGGATCGTGTCGTCGACATGGGCCAGGCGCTCTCGCACGCCGGGCAGTTCCTGCTCCAGATCGGGGTGCTCTTCCAGCAGGCGAGAAACGTCGGCTGCGTCCGAGCGGCGCTTGCTCGGTCGACGGCGCGGCTCCTCGGCAGCTTCGAGCTTGAGCAAGACCAAGTCGGGTAGCTTCGCCACCCGAAGCCGCATCCCGAGCAATTCGAAGGTCTGGGCGCGCTCGACCGAGCCCGGGGTGAGTTGGTCGGCCATGAACTGAATTGCCGTGCGTTGCTTGCGGGGCGCCGACCCAGGCGCCCGCCAGTTATCGGAGTGATCGAATCGGCCCTCGTGCTCGAAGCCGGCCAGTTCGAGCGCAATCCTCGGGAGGTCCTGGTAGCTGGCGAGAGCGACGTCGATGTCCCGCGTGGTGCGAGGCTCCTCGGTGTAGAGCTGCACGGCAATGCCGCCGATCACCGCGTAGCGCACGCGTTCCTTCTCGAGCAGGTCGGCGAGTTGGCGCAGAGCTGCTTCCTTCGTGTCCCCATCGGGCAAACCCATGGTAAGCCCCCATTGTTCATCGAGGGCGAAGCTGTCCCGCAAACGCGCCTGAAACTGCGCTACTGTCGGCAACTGCGCCATAGGGTGATTGTAGCAGCCTGCTTTCGCGTCGTCTTCCACGTCTGTTCATACGCCGCGCGATCCGCTAGTGTGCGCCGCAACTTTTGACGAGGACGCAACATGAACGTGCAGAATATCGTCGTGGCAGGCAAGAGCGGTGCGGGCAAGCAGCCGCGCGTGGACGTGCTGGTGCAGACCTACGGGCTGCGCCAGCTGGCCACGGGAAACATTTTTCGCGAGTACCTGGGCACCTTCAACAAGGTGCGCGGCGACGCCAAGACCGACGGTCTTTGGACCGACGGCAAGTTCGCGGCCGATTCAGCGATTCGCCAGGCTTTGTCTCCCGCTTGCGCCAAGGCGGGGGTGGACGTCGATGCGGCGATGCTGGGATTCAAAGCAGCTCAGTATGTGGATCGCGGCCGTTTCGTGCCCGACGAGATCACCAATGCGCTGCTGGCCGCGGCCTTTCGCGCGGGCAGCGGCAAGGGCTTCGTGCTGGATGGCTACCCGCGAACGCCTGACCAGTCGGACTTCTTGCTCGCGCTGGCCAAGGATTGCGGCACGCGCATCGATCTGGTGCTCATCGTCGACAACGACGACGAAGCCATCGTGGCGCGCACCATCGGCCGGCGCGTGTGCCCCAACAAGTCCTGCGCCAAGGTCTTTCACCTCGAGTTCAAGCCGCCCACGCCCGACGGAAAGTGCACCGCCTGCGGCACGGCGGTGGTCCTGCGTTCCGACGACACGGAAGAAAAGATCCGCACCCGGCTGGCGGAATTCCAGAGCAAGGCTTTGCCCGCGATCCAGCGCTTGTCGGCCGCCGGGATCCCAACCGTGTCCGTCCCTGGCAACCTGCCCGTGTTCACCGACCAGGCGGTCCAGGACAGCGTACTGGCCGTGGTCCAACCCGCGCTGAGGAGCTAGCTTTTTTCACCACAGAGAGCACAGAGAACACAGAGGTCGGACAGGAAGAAGGGGTTCGGACCGGAAGGGACCAACCCTTCCCTTTCCGCTCGGCTCTGTGGCCTCTGTGCTCTCTGTGAGAACCAGCCCGCTTCCGGATCGGGTAGACTGCAAACCGCATGGAAGAGAATTCGCACATCTACATCGCCGGCAACCGCGGCTTGGTCGGCTCGGCCATCGAGCGCCGCCTGCGCCGTGACTACGACGCCGTCATCACCAGCGACATCGCGGACTTCGATCTCACCGATGCCAGCGCCACGGATGACTTCTTCGCGCGCACGCAGCCCGAGTACGTGTTCGTCGCTGCGGCCAAGGTCGGCGGGATCAAAGCCAACGACAGCTTCCCCGCCGATTTCATACGCATCAACCTGTTGATTCAGACCAACCTGATCCACGCTGCCTTTCGCCACAAGGTGCGCAAGCTGCTGTTTCTGGGAAGTTCCTGCATCTACCCCAAGCTGGCGCCCCAGCCCTTGAAGGAAGAATACCTGCTCACCGGCAAGCTGGAGCCCACCAACGATGCCTACGCCATCGCCAAGATCGCCGGCATCCTGATGTGCAAGAGCTACAACCGCCAGCACGGCACCAACTTCATTGCCGCCATGCCCACCAACCTCTATGGCCCGGGCGACAACTTCGACCTGCAAACCAGCCACGTGCTTCCCGCCTGGATCCGCAAGTTCCACGCAGCCAAAGTGGCGGGCCAGGCCAGCGTGGAGTTGTGGGGGACGGGTAATGTGAGGCGCGAGCTGCTTTACGTCGAGGATCTGGCCGACGCGCTGGTGTTCCTGATGAACCACTTCGACGCCGGGCGCGAACGCGAAGACGAGAAGATGTTCGTCAACGTGGGCCTCGGCGAAGACATCGTGCTGCGCGATCTTGCCGAGCTGGTGCGCGGCATTGTTGGCTATTCGGGCGGCATTACCTGGAATGCGTCCATGCCTGACGGAACGCCCCGCAAGCTGCTTGACGTGGGCCGCCTTCACGCCCTGGGGTGGAAGGCGCAACACACGCTGGAGGCGGGCATCCGAAAGACCTACGCCTGGTATCTGGAGAACGTCGCGAACAAAGCCTGAGACCAGGAGCGGGGTGCGGTGTCGGTGACAGGGGCGGTGGCAGAGGCTGTGGCAGTGACAGGGACAGTGACGGAGGCGGTGGGCCCGGGCCTTTGGCGGCCCGGGCCAGGACGGAATCAGGGATGGGTCAGGCGCCAGAGGATGGCGAGGATGGAATCGAGCAGGGCCAGGGCGGGTGTGACGGTGGCTTGGTCCACGTCACCCCAAGCCATGGCCACGGCCAGATGTGAGCGGATTTCCCCGGCGGAGCCCGAGGCAATCCGGTAGTGGTGAAGGCGATCCTGGCCTGCGCGCCGGGCGCCTTCAGCGATGTTGCCCGGCACCGATGAGCCGGCGCGTTTGAGCTGTAGGGCCAGATCCCTGTCGTGGAGGCGAATTCGCTCGACCGCCGGCCGGAGCGCGCTGACCATCTGCAGAGCCATTTCGTAGACCTCGAAGCGTTTCATCAGGACCTCCTTTGTCGCGGCCTCAAGCAGGCCGTCGCGCGGCGATTGACGGTCCCCTGTCCCGGCGCAAGGACGAAACGACAAGGTCAGCGCGAAACCATCGCGGCCGGTGGCGAGCAGAGCCGCGCGCAGGTGGAAACGCGTCGGCGCGGGCGAGTTCCTCCCGCGAACGGTCGCGGGTCCGGGAAGCCTTGCAGGGAGAGCCTCCCGGCAAAGTTGGCATCGCAGTTGGGTGTACGCGAGGCGGCCTGCTCGGTCAGGAAGACCGCCGATCTCGGTTGGCTACCGTCGGCACGGAGAGGAGTTTGGCCAGCGGAAACCCGCCCAGGGCATGGGGCGGCGACTCGGGCTCTGCCGAAGCGCGGGGCTATATCCACCCTGGAAATCCCGTGGGTCAGAATATTGGCCGGTAGCTCAACACGTTCGCGCTGGAGTCGAAGGTTCCCGACACCTTTACGGCCCATGTTCCGTCGCTCTCCTCCCAAACGTCGAGAACGTCGGCGAGTGGCAAGTGGCAGGTGGTGGTGTTTCCGACTGCGGCCAGGAAGTTCCGCCCCTCAGGAACGCCTTCCAGGCGAAGTGGCCGCCAAACGGTTCTCTTCACTCCCGTCGTCGGATAGTCGATTTGCGGGAAGTAGAACGTGACTCGTGATCGCTTTCCCTGCGGAATGCCCGCAAGCATGAGGTAGGCGGCTCTGACCTGTCGGTTCATGTACATCGAGAGATTCTCGGGGTGAATGTCGTCGGTCTGACTTGCGCGGCGGATGGGGAACCTCCAAAGACTCGGCAAGCGTCCGGTCTTCTCATGACCACCAGGAGAGGCGACGATCTGCTCGACGTACGGATCGACGTTCACAGCAACCAGGTCAACGCCACCCGGTCCTTTGAGTGGGACGGTGTCGACGTTCTGGGCGGGCGAGCACATAGATCCGGCATGTTGGAAGATGTCCATCACCTCCGGCACCGTCTGTCCGCGCACGCCAGGGTACTTGAGAACCGTCGGATCGGACTGATTGTCAGCCCCCACCAGCAAGACGCCGCCCAGAGCGTTGGCGAAGGCCGCGATGTCCTTCGCATGTTCCCACATCGCGCCTTTGTCTGCAAAGGTCTTGAAATCTAGGTCCTGCTTCTCCCGTGCGCGAGAATCCAGTGGTCCGGGAGATGGCAAGCTCGAAGCATCCTCGATGCGCTGGTAGGTCACCCTGTGATTCTACCTTTGTCAGGTGAAGCGAGTGGCGCAAATGCCATCGGCGGCCACAGCCGCGCAACAGCCGGACTGCCGGCTCCGTCGTCCGCCCCGACTTGGGGCCGCTGCATCTGGAAACTCGCCATGCTGGAAGGAACCATCGCGCGTAGGCTCGCGGCGCTTGGCGCCACCCTTGAATGGGTAACCTCCCGCTCGCGACGAGCAGGGAAAACCTGGTAGTGGGTCAGTTTGCCTGCGGATGGGAATGCACGACTCTGTCCAGCTATCAACCAGAGAAACACCTTTAGTAGCGCATAATGTCTCGAACATGGCGAAAACTGGACGCGGAAGGCGGACGGAATACCGTGATGAGAAAGCTTTCGCTAAACCGTTCGCCGCCAACTCAGCGTAATCCTTGTTGGAAAGCTGTTGACAAAATACTTGACTTTTCCGTTTGACGCTCTGCCGGGTACAAGAGCTAAACTCTTGTACTAAACTCTTGTACAGGTGAAGCTATGAAGAAGATCCCGATCGGTGCCCACATCATGATTCCGTGTGTGGCGAAGCCCGGGCCATTTTCCGATGAGAAAATGGTGGCCATCACGGCCGGCGGTTTGAACTGGTTTGGATTCGTCAAGGACGACGTACTAGAGGAATGCAACGGCAAGTGGTTTATTACTGGCTCTGTGGTTGGAACCAAATCCGGCAATTTGCTGGTGCGAATACCTGGAAGTTCACCGACAGGAAACGTAGTCGAAGCCCCACGGAGCCACATAGCCGATGATCCTTGCGAAAAGAGAGCTTCTTAACGAAATTCGTAAAGGCAATCGCGGGAAAGGCGGATTGAAGTTCGACCCGCCCGTTGCGAAAGAGGAGATCGAGCAAGTCTCGATTGACTTGCGGTTGAGTCGCAAGTTCAGCTTCTTTAAGAAGCTTCCCGCGCATGTTGCGACCGTGTATGTGAATTCGTCTCTACTGGATGCTGATTTGTGGGAATCTGTGGAGCAAGACGAATACACATTACTACCCAACCAATTCGTTCTAGCTCAGACCCTAGAAAAAGTGACACTTCCCGCTGGGATTGCCGGATTTGTCGAAGGGCGCAGTACATGGGGAAGAGTAGGGGTTACAGTCCACGTCACTGCCCCCAAAATCGATCCGGGATTCTCTGGGAACATAACACTTGAGATGGCAAATCTTGGACCTTACCGAATTTGCCTGCGAGCTGGAACCGACAAGCCATGCCAGTTGATACTCTTCAAGACAACTTCGAATGTGGCGAAAGCAGATTTGTACGGGTCCAAGAGCACCCATCGCTATCAGTTCCAAGACTCGCCCATTTCCAAAGGCTAGGTCGAGAGTAGATCGACAATTTCGCCAATCTCCCAAACGTGCTCCGTGATTCCCGCCGCCATGGCCGGGGTGACTCGCAGGGTCTGGTGAATCCGGCAGAAGTTGTAGTGCATGAAGTGCAGCGCGACGGCGGCGCAGTGGTTCTCGACCTTCTTGGAGAAGGCGTTGGTCAGGCGGGTGAATCGGCGCATCGACATCCGCATGGTGAGGTTCTGGCGCTCGACGTAGCTGGTGCTGACGTGCTTCGGGTCCGGATTGCCGACAATGGGCTCTTTCTTGGCGCCGGTGCAGACGGCCGGGCTGTAGCGAGCCTCTCCGCCGCGGTCCTCGCCACCGTATAGCTTCACCAGCATGGCGTAGTCGATGTCATCGCCGAAGGCGTGCTCGACCGCATCGAGATAGATCTTGTGACCGTCGATCGTGAGCTGTACGCGGTTTACTAGGCGTCCGGCCAAGTCCGAGATGAAACCCTTTGCGGTGTCCAAGCCACGGTCGCCAACCTGCCACGACGGAACCAGCTTGGTATCTGCGCAAATAGTCGTCCAGGTCCACACATCGCCCACGCCGTGTGCGCTAGCGTTCACCTGCTTCTGCTTCTCAAACTGACCCACTACCGAAAACCTCGGAGAGAATCGCCGCCGGCCGCGATGGTTTCGCGCTGACCTCGTCGTTTCATCCTTGCGCCGGGAAAGGGGACCGTCACACGCGCACGGCGGCCTGCTTGAGGCCGCGACAAAGGAGGTCCTGATGAAACGCTTTGAGGTTTACGAAATGGCTCTGCAGATGGTCAGCGCGCTTCGGCCGGCGGTCGAGCGAATTCGCCTCCACGACAGGGATCTGGCCCTGCAGCTCAAACGCGCCGGCTCATCGGTGCCGGGCAACATCGCTGAAGGCGCCCGACGCGCGGGCCAGGATCGCCTTCACCACTACCGGATTGCCTCGGGCTCCGCCGGGGAAATCCGCTCACATCTGGCCGTGGCCATGGCTTGGGGTGACGTGGACCAAGCCACCGTCACACCCGCCCTGGCCCTGCTCGATTCCATCCTCGCTATCCTCTGGCGTCTGACCCATCCCTGACTCCGTCCTGGCCCGGGCCGCCAAAGGCCCGGGCCCACCGCCTCCGCCACCGTCACCGTCCCCGTCACTGTCCCTGCCACAGCCTCTGCCACCGCCCTCGGCACCGACACCGCACCCCGCTACCCATTCTCTCGTCGAGTCTCGTTGACTGTGTGCCGTGCGTACCGTAGGTATTCGGTAGAGCAGCCCCGACGAGACGCAGATGTTCAAGATCGTCAAACGAGAGCAGTTTTCCCCTGTCACCTACCTCTGGAAACTGGAGGCACCCGACATCGCCAAGGCAGCGCAGCCCGGCCACTTCGTGATCATCCGTCACGGGGATGGCGGCGAGCGCGTTCCTTTGACCATTGCCGATTTCGATCGCCAGGCCGGCACCATCACTTTGGTCATCCAGGCCGTGGGCAAGACCACCACCGCTCTTCAGGGTCTGAAAGAGGGCGAATACCTCGACGATCTCGCCGGCCCGCTGGGTCACGCGCGCCACTTCGACAAGGTGAAGAAGGTCGTGTGTGTGGGCGGCGGCCTGGGCGTGGCCCCGACCTATCCCCAGTTGCGTCAGTACAAGCAGAACGGCGCCCACACCATCTCCATCGTTGGCTTTCGCTCCAAGGATCTCATGTTCTGGATCGACCGCTTCAAGGCCGAAAGCGACGAAATGATCATCGCCACCGACGACGGATCCTTCGGCGTGAAGGGCCTAGTCACCGGCCCGCTGCAGGAGGTGCTGGACAGAAATCAGGACGTCGACGAGGTGCTGGCCATCGGGCCCGCCATCATGATGAAGGCCTGCGTGGCGGTCACCAAACCGCGTGGCATAAAAACCATCGTCAGTCTGAACCCCATCATGGTGGACGGCACAGGGATGTGCGGCGGGTGCCGGGTGACAGTGGGTGGCAAGATGGCCTTTGCTTGCGTGGACGGCCCTGAATTCGACGGCCTACAGGTCGACTTCGACGAACTCATGGCCCGGGCCAAGCGCTTTGACCCGTTCGAACGCGAATCCATGCGACGTTTCCGAGAACAACACGAGTGCCACCTGCCCAAGTAGCCCATTCCCACTAGGAATAAGTCAGAGCTCGTAATGGAAGCATCAAGACCGAAGAAGACCATCAAGACCATCGCCAAGACCAAGACCGCGATGCCGGAACAGGATCCGGCAGTTCGCGCCCGCAACTGGAACGAGGTGACTCTGGGCTATTCCGAGGACCAGGCGCTGGCTGAAGCGGCCCGATGCATCCAGTGCAAGAAGCCCGGGTGCATCGCGGGGTGCCCGGTGGCCATCAACATCCCGGGATTCATCCAGGCCGTCGAAAACCGTGATTTTCGCAAGGCCTACGACGTCTTGGCCGCCGACAACGTGCTGCCCGCCATTTGCGGCCGCGTCTGCCCGCAGGAATCGCAATGTGAAGCCGTGTGCATCGTGGGCAACAAGCTGGAGCCGGTGGGCATCGGCCGCCTCGAGCGCTTCGTCGGCGACATGGCGCTCAAGCACGGTTGGTCGCTGACCACTTCGGTCAGGCCGAACGGCCACAAGGCGGCCATGATCGGCAGCGGTCCCGCGTCCATCACCTGCGCCGTGGATCTGGCGCGCGCCGGAGTCGACGTGACCATCTACGAGGCGCTGCACACGGCCGGCGGCGTGCTCAAGTACGGCATCCCGGAATTCCGGCTGCCCAAGAAACTGATCGACCGCGAGCTGGAGGCTTTGAAGGGTCTGGGTGTCAAGGTGGTGACCAACGCCATCATTGGACGCCTCTTCACCATCCCGCAGCTCATGCAGGAAATGGGGTACGAGACCGCGTTCATTGGCGTGGGGGCCGGCTACCCCAATCTCATGGGCATCCCGGGAGAAGGGCTCAACGGCATCTTCTCGGCCAACGAGTACCTGACCCGCGTGAACCTGATGCGCGCCTATCAGCACCCGCAAACCGACACGCCCACCGGCATGGGCAAGAAAGTGGCGGTGATTGGAGCAGGCAACACGGCCATGGATGCCTGCCGTGTGTCCATCCGCATGGGCGCCGAAGAAGTTTACTGTGTGTATCGTCGCACCAAGAAGGAAAGCCCGGCGCGCGCCGAGGAAGTCCACCACGCAGAAGAAGAGGGTGTGAAGTTCAACTGGCTGACGGCTCCAGTGCGCATACTGGGCGACGAGCGCGGCTGGGTCAGGGCCATGGAATGTATTCGCATGGAACTGGGCGAGCCGGATGCGTCGGGCCGCGCGCGCCCGGTGCCGGTGAAAGGCTCAGAGTTTCTCTTCGAGGTGGACACCATCGTGTACGCCATCGGGACCTCGGCCAATCCCATCCTGGCGCAAACCACGCCCGGGCTGAAGCTGAACAAGCGCGGCTACATCGATGTCAGCCCTGACACGCAGATGACCAGCATCCCGGGCGTTTTCGCCGGCGGCGACATCGTGACCGGCGGTGCCACGGTAATTCTGGCCATGGGCGCGGGACGCAAGGCCGCGCGCGCCATGTTGCAGTACATGGGACTCGCCACGGCTGCCCAGCCCGCGCACCAGGCGAAATAGAAGCTAGCGCTCAGCGTCTTTGCTGCCTACCACAGTCAGGTTCAGACCGACCTGCACACTGAGCGGTTTGCCATCAACGGCCACGCTGATCTTGCCGTTGAAAAACCAGCCGAATGAGCCGGTCGAGAACTCTTTCTTGTCAGCCACCAGTTCCTGACCGTTGATGACCAGCTTGATGGGCTCGGACTTTTCAATGAAGTGCGTCTTGGAAATCGCGCAGGGTGATTTTGCCATGGTGCCGACAGCGTAACACAGCTCCAACGCAAGGTGTTTCCTGCGTGCGAAGAGAAAAGCAACCGGCCTTGCCGGGTGGTAGAGTCAACACTGCGAGCAACCTCAGTGAGGAAACAATGAACGCAACAACTGTGAAGGTGTTCATCGGAGCCATCGCGCTTGCCACCGTGGGCTGCGCCACGGAAACGACCATGTACCGGCCTGTGTCGGAGCCGCCACCCGCCGCCGCTCAGACGCCTGCCGCAACCTACCCCATCCCGGCCAAGGATCCCAAAGGCACGGCCTATGTCATATCTTTCGGCGGAGAGCCCCTGGCCACGCCCTCGGGCACGCAGGGTTTCTATCTTCACCTGCGCATCGCCGCCGAGAACCGCACTGACGTCGTTGCCTGGACCATCGACACCCGCGATCAGGTCGTCAGCCTAGGGGCTGTTCCCGTGCGACCCACCTATGCTCAAGGCTCGGCCGGTGGTTCGGTGCTCACGGTGGCCCAGGGACAGCACGGCTACCTGGATGTCTTCTTCCCCCTGCCACCGCAAGGCAGTCCGGGACAGGCCATCCTGTCATGGCAAATTCGCCGCGGCAGCGAGCCCGTCACTGGGACCACGTCGCTTGAACTGGTGCCGAATGAGTCACCTGAATACGTCGACTACCGACCGGTTGGCGTGGCCGTTGAAATGTGGCCGGCCTGGTGGTGGGGCGTGGGGTTCTATCCTTGGCTGTGGGGCCCCGGCTGGGGGTACCATCCCTACTGGGGGCGGGGATATGTTCACGGGGGCGGCGGGCATGTCTCTCCTGCTCCGGCCCGAGGATTTGGCGGCGGCATGAGGTTCGGCCGCGGCTTCCGCCGCTGACTGGAACCGGCCCTAACCTGTCGTGACCGCGCGAAAGGTGACAATCGCCCTGGCAAGGGCTCGCCTCGCACTGGATAATCTCGGCCATGGCGCAGGACCGAGACAGCCGTCGGAGAATCCGCGCGGCCAAAGATTCGCCCGCAGCTCGGGGCCTGCGTGCATCCAAGGATAGAAAAACGCCCCAAGTGCAAGACCAGACGCGGCCCGCTCCGAGCGCAGATCTCGAACGGGAAGCGCTGCTCGCCGCCACTTCCGAGGGCGTGGTCGTGCTGGCTGCCGACGGAGTGGTAGCCAGCGCAAACCATAGAGCCCGATCGATGCTCGGCCTGGCCGACCAGGACGTCGGGCAGTCTGTGCGCAACGTCCTGGCGCGCACCCCGCTCGCCGGAAGCGACGGTGTGCCCCTGCCGGTTGAGTCCTGGCCCGGGCTTCGAGCCCTGCGCGGAGAGACCGTACGTAACCTGGATGTCGGCATTCATCGCGATGGCCACACGACCTGGCTGTCGACCAATGCAGTGCCCATCGTGCTGGCCGGGGGCGCCTGCGGCGGAGCCGCGCTGACCTTGTCGGACGTCACCATGTTGCGCACCCTGGAACAGCGCCACGAGCAGATGATCCGTTTGGTGTCACACGATATTCGCAACCCACTGACATCGGTTCACCTCAACGCGCAACTTCTGCAGAAAGCTCTGGCTGAGCGGGGCCTGGAAAAGGAGCAACGCCTTGCTTCGGTCGTGATCGCGGCGGCGCGACGTCTGGACGCGATGATCGAGGAATTGGTCGACTCGTCGCGCGTTCGCTCGGGCCAGCTCAGGCTGGAACTGCGCCCGGTGGCCATCGAGCACATGCTGCCCGAGATCCTGGCGCGCAATGCTCGCACCCTCGACACCACCCGGGTCAGGCTCGCGCTTCCTGACGGCCCGGTCTTGATCACGGCCGACATCGTTCGACTGGAACGCGCGCTCATCAGCGTGCTCCTCATCGCGCTGCAAAACTGCGCAGATGGCGCAGAAGTCACGTTGCGGGTTGCTGCGGCTGACGACGAAGTGCGCTTCGCCGTGGTGGTTCCTGGCCGAACCCACGCCAGCACTGAGCCGCCCAGCCCTCCCAGCAGCCAGCTTGACCAGCTCAAGGCCGATCATGGCTACGGGATGGGACTCTTCGTCGCCCGCATGCTGGTGGAACGACATGGCGGCCGCCTCTGGGTTGAGAGCACACCCGATCGCCAGGCCACCTTCCATTTCGCGCTCCCCGTCGGCGGTCCTGAAGGCGAATCCCCCCGTCCCTCCTTGAGGGCATAGAACACGTCGCTCCCTGACGGCCGCAAGAAACGTGAGGCTGGCAGCACAGATTGCGATGTCCCTTTGCATCCGGCCGACAAGGCCCTTCGGGCACTCGGACCTGCCCACCCTGCCACCCGCCCCGCGGCTGCGCCGCGCCTTCGCCGGGCTGCGGGCAAGGAGGGCCGACTAGCGCCTCCACACCTGCCACCCCCGCCCGCGGCTGCGCCGCGCGCGTCGCCGGACCGGAATGTACTGATGTACTTGAGGACCGGAAGCGCAGGCCCAACCGACACGGCCAGCGACCCCGGGCCGCGTGGGCGCTGGCTTAGCTCGCCGAAGCCCGTCGCGGGAGGTGCGGAACCCTTCCAGGGTTCTGCAATGTATCGTCGGCCGTCGTCACCTCTGTGAGATGAGAGAACTTCGTTAATGTAGTCCGTACTTGACCATCTTCTCCCACAGATTCTTGCGGGAGATCCCCAGCATCTCGGCGGCGCGGCGGCGCTCGCCGTCGGCCATCTTCAGAGTGCGCTCGATGTGGGCCTTCTCGAACTGGGCCATCACAAAGGCGAGCGGTTCGACGCGATCGCCCGACACGGGCCGCGCGTTACCATGGAATTCGGCTGGAAGATGGTGGACCTGGATCTCCTCGCCCCGCGCCAAGATGCTGGCGTGCTGGATGGCATGCTTCAGCTCGCGCACGTTGCCCGGATAACCGTAGCCTTGCAGCGCAGCCCAGCCAGTCGGCGAAATACTGGGCGGCGTTTTGCCGGCCGGGGTGAATTCACGCAAGAACTGCTCGACCAGAATGGGCAAGTCGGTGAGCCGTTCGCGCAGCGGTGGCAAGCGCAGTTCGAACACCTTGATCCGGTAGTAGAGGTCCTGGCGAAAGCTACCGTCCGTGGCACTGCCCTTGAGATCGCGGTTGCTGGCCGAAACCAGGCGGACGTCGACCTTCACCGAGGTGTTGGTCCCGATGGGCTCGAACGAACCCTCCTGGATCACGCGCAAGAGCTTGGCCTGCACGTCGGCCGGCATCTCCCCGATCTCGTCTAGAAACAGGGTGCCACCGTCGGCCGCTTTGAAACGGCCGTCGCGGCGCTTGACGGCTCCGGTGAAGGCACCACGCTCGTGTCCGAACAATTCGGCCTCGATGAGCGCCGCCGGAACCGCCGCACAGTTGACCGCCACAAAGGGCGCGTCACTCCGGTCGCTGACCGCATGAATCATGCGCGCCGCCAGCTCCTTGCCGGTGCCGCTCTCACCAGTGAGGAGCACGGCCGCCGGGCTAGCAGCGATGGCGCTGATCTGGTTGCGCAAGTGCACGATGGCCGGCGATCGACCTTCGATCATTTCGCCGACCTTGCGCGTCGCCAATTCAGCCCGGGCAGCGGCCAGATCGCGCAGGAGCTTCCAGCGCTCATCGATACGCTGAACGATATTCAAGACTTCGGGCAGTTCGAACGGCTTGGTGACGTACTCGATCGCCGTCTCCTTGACGGCGAGGACAGCCTCCTGAATCGTGCCGAAGGCGGTCATCAGCACCACGTGGGTATCAGGCTGCTCGTCGCGCAGGCGACGCAAAATGGTGAATCCATCAACCTTGGGCAAGCGGATGTCGCTCAGGACCAAGTTGAAAATCTGGCGATCGAGGCACTGCATGGCCTCGTCGCCGTCAGCAGCCATGGCCACACGATGGCCGAGCTCTCTCAGTGCCTCGCCGAGCGGCAGCCGAATGTCGGCCTCGTCGTCCACTAGGAGTATGTCAAGCATCGTCGGAAATCCCGGCTCGTGTTTCTTCGCCCAGGCGAGAAGATATGGTCAATCATCCATGGGAGCAAAGCCATTCGTTTCTTTCAGGTGCCTCGCTTGAGATGCCCAAACGACGCGGCAGGGTGCAATCAGCGCGTCACGATGTTCCCATCCCGTGTCACGTGACAGGGAAAGATTACGAACCCGTAACGCCAGTCCACATCGGCCGGAACTTGTCACGCTTCGGCTCCCTGCCAGTGGCACGGGGTTTGTAAGGAGCAATTGTGGGTCTGGGAAGGGAGGAGGCGCTCGGTACAGGGGGCCTTGGGTGGAGTACCGTTTGGGGGCCAGGGGCTCGAAGGGCGGCGCTGGTGGCGTGAACCGAAGAGCGCTCGGGGGAATGAGGCGAGAGCCTCAGCATGGTGGCGGAGTGGCTGCCGGTTTCGACGTTCATGGTGGACCGCTTGGCATCGGGCAGCACTCCGTCGCCATGTGGGTCTCGACGTGGCGCCAGGTTTCGCCGAGCCCATTCTCCGCAGATCCGAGGCTCACGATCCTCTGGTCGCGACAGCGCCGCACTTCGTTCCACCAACGGTGGCGGCCCTAGAGCACCGAACGGTTTGCCTCCCGTCGTGAAATCGCGGATTTGCGTCGCGTCCCTTCGTTGCTCGTCGGTCAAATACGTCGAGTATTTTCGCTCCTCGCGCCTCGGGCCGCTCGCAACTGCGCAGTTTCCTCTCCCCTCCGTGTTCTCAGCGGAGCACGGCTATCCCACTGAATCCAACCATCCACGTTGCCTCCCAAAACCAAGCCTATGCGGCGAGGTGTTCGCGCAATTGAGCTCGCGCACGGCACATGCGGGTTCGGGCGGCCTGGCTGGTGATTCCCAGCGAGCGAGCCGCGTCGGGGAGAGGCAGTTCCTCGAATACGCAAAGCTGGACCACGTCTCGATAGGGACGGGGCAACTGGGCGACAGCTGCGTGCAAGCGAAAGCGGTCTTCCCCCTCTTCCAAAAGCACCGCAGGCGCGGGCCTCGAATCCGACAGCATCGCGACCACATCACCCTGCCCTGACTGGTCGTTGGCCGCCACGCGCTCGGCGGCTCGCCGCCGCCGGCGGGCCCGCATGAGCGCCGCGTTCACCACCACCCGGTGCAACCAGGTGCTCACCAGAGATTTTGCGCGAAACGAGCCAGAGCCGCGCAGTGCCTGCTCGACCGCATCGTGGGCAGCGTCCTCGGCCTCGGTGCCGTCGCGCAAGACAGAGAGGGCCACGTGGACCAGACGCTCACGTACCAGCGAACTGGCGAGCTCGGCAGATATTAGATTCTCGGCTTGGGCGCTGTGCATATTCGTGGCCATTGGGCTTCCTCCGCGTTCGTGGGTACCATCTCCCAACTTGGGTTCTGGTTAGCTCGCCCCCGCACTCATGCCAGTGGCGTGCCAGGTCTCCCGGATCGGCGTCGCAGTTCACACGTTGTTCACCTGCGGCGGGCCCAGGGTTGTTTGTCACAATGCGCCATTGCGGTCGCAACCGAACACGCGAGCTGAAGCCACCCGCCGCTGAGAACGCAGAGAAGACGGAGTTCACCGAGAGGCCGTGCTGCCGCGGCCCCAGATCGCCCGGCTACTCGTCGAGGTGGCTTCCGGCGGTGCTATCGACGTCTTCGGCGTTGCAAAAATTCTGCTTCTTGATCGTGGGCGGCGGATTGGCGCGTTCGCGGCGGGCGCGGGCCAGACGATTGGCGAAGGCTTTCTGGAAACGATCACCATGTTTCTCGAGCGCCGCCGTCATCTGTTTCCAAGCGACGGCAGCGCTGGCGGCCGCGGAGTCCCCGGACGACGGCGCACTCGGCTCAGGAACCAAGGCAGCCATCGCAGCCAGATCCTCCAGCAGACCCGCGTCGAACTTGGGATCGGCGCAGGCGCCGGTCACTGTCGGAACCAGCACGCTGTCTCGAAATTCCGCCAGATCGTCGGCGTCGACCTGACACCAGAGCAGCCGCGCATGCAGCTGAGCCAATGCGATGCCCGCTTCGCCTCGCGGAGCCGTCAGCAGGTGCTTGAAGACGTCGTCGTAGTCACCCTGGGCCTCGCCGTAGGAACTCAGCATGGCTTGCATCAGCTTGGCCCGGCATTCGGAATCACAGGCTCGGCTGAACATGTAGCCAGCCAGCCAGTGGCGTCGCTCGGCGTGGAACTTCTTGAGCAGGTCTTCCTCGGCCGACGTGACCAACTCTCCTGTGCGCGCCGTGGCCAGCACCAGCGCCCCCACCAGGCGTGCGCCGCTGGAGAACTTCTCGAAGCGCTCGATCTCGTTCCATTGGCGTCGTTCGTAAAGATCCTGCAAGTAGGCCTCGAACAGCCACGCCGTCTTGGTCGGATGCGCTTGCACGGCATGTTCCTCGCGCAGCAGGCCCATCGGCCCTTTGCCAACCTCGCCGCTGGCGGTGGAAACGTCCAGCTCATCAGCCACCAGCTGCGCGATGGCGTTGGAACGGTCGGCCAACTTGTCGTCCTTGCACACCTCCGCCCGCTTCTCCACCCCGAAGCGCTGCATGCAAGTCAGCGCAAAGGCTTGTTCGAGCTGGGTGTAATTCTTGTTCGCAGTGCCGGCCAGCACGACGGCCATGTAGGTCGGATTGTCGCGGCCCAATTCCAGGGCATAGGAAACCGCCAGCTCAGGGTCGAGGATGTTGCCCCGGGTGAGCGAGAGCAAGACGCCAAACCGCTGGTCCACGCTTTGCGGCCCCTGCAGCGACAGCACCGAAAGATTCTTGCCGAGAATCTCGGCGCGGGCGATGCGCCAGTCGTTGTCAGCCTTGGTGCGCGCGATGGCCTGCTCGCTCGCCTGCTGGCGCTCGGCGTTCTGCGCCTGGCGGAACTGCCAGATGGAGGTGGCCACCAGCCCGGCCACGCCGATGACGAAGCTGGAAAGGAACCCGTGGTAGTTCTGGATGAACCGCCCCAGGCGCGAAGTGTTGTCATGCGCAGCAGGTGTCTCGGTCATGGCGCGAGCATACTCCGGGTTGCCTTTCGCGCATCCGCGTCGTCTGCGCCCGCCATTTGTGTTACGGTTTCGCGGCCTGTTCGGACTATTTCGCTGCGCCAAGGAGAAGACCATGCCGGAAGCTGACGTCACCACCAAGAAGGACAAAGAGTTCTACACAGACGTCCCACAAGAGAGCCGGAGCTTCTTCCTCAAGGGATCGAACGCTCACGACTGGGGCATGAACAATCGCCTGGCCCACATCTTCAGTCCGAAGTCGGGCAAGGCTGTGATGCTAGCCTTTGACCACGGCTACTTTCAGGGCCCCACCACGGGCCTCGAACGGGTCGACATCACCATCCTGCCACTGTGCCCGTACGCCGACGCCCTGATGCTGACCCGGGGAATCTTGCGTAGCGTGATTCCCCCTGACCTGACCAACGCCGTGGTCATGCGCGCCAGCGGCGGTCCCAGCATTCTCAAGGAACTCTCCAACGAGCAGATCGCTTGCAGCATGGAAGACGCCGTTCGCATGAACGTGTCAGCGGTCGCGGTGCAGGTTTTCATTGGCGGCGAATTTGAAACCCAGTCGGTGGCTAACATGACCCGCCTGGTGGACCAGGGAAATCGTCACGGCATTCCGGTACTCGCGGTGACCGCAGTGGGCAAGGACATGGCCCGCGACGCGAAGTACATGCGTTTGGCCAGCCGAATCTGCGCCGAGCTGGGCGCCGCGTTCGTGAAGACCTACTACGTGCCCGAGGACTTCGAAACCGTGACGGCGTCCTGCCCGGTGCCCATCGTGATCGCCGGCGGCAAGAAGCTGCCGGAGCTAGAGGCACTGCAAATGGCCCACGACGCTATTTCGCAAGGTGCAGCCGGAGTGGACATGGGACGCAACATCTTCCAGGCCGACGCGCCGGTCGCCATGATTCAAGCCGTGCGCAAAGTGGTGCACGAAAACATGAGCCCGCAGCACGCCTTCGATTTCTACCAGACGGCCAAGAACCAGAAGCGCTAGCGTGCAGCCGCGCATGCAAAATCGTTGGTCGGAATCAGACGTCGCAGCCGCCGCTCAAGGCGCAGCTTGCGAAAGCAATCTCGCTGTTCTTGCCTATGCCACGCGCCTGCTCGGGTCCGATCCTGATCTGGCGCTGCACGGTGGCGGCAACACATCTTGCAAGTGTTTGCTTGCCAACGTGCTCGGCGAAAAGCAGTCCGCTCTCTTCATCAAGGCGTCTGGGATCAATCTCGCAACGGCCCAGCCCAGCGATTTCGTCGCGCTGGACCTCGGGTACCTGCCCCGGCTGCTCGACCTGGCCGCCTTGTCGGATGAAGCCATGGCCGGTGAATTCGCCTGCCATTGTCTGCGCGCCTCTTCTCGTCGCGCCTCGGTCGAAACCCTGGTTCACGCCGTACTTCCCCACGCATTCGTGATGCACACGCATCCCAGCGCCATCCTCGCGCTGACCAATCGCACCGACGGCGCGCAGGCCGTGGCGGCAGCACTCGGGCAAGACATCGCCATGGTTCCCTACGCGTTGGCCGGGCTGGATCTCGGCCGTGCCGTGCGCGACACCGTGGCCCGCCATCCGCAGGCCCGCGCGCTCGTGCTCATGCACCACGGGCTGGTGACCTGGGGAGCGACGGCCCGCGCGGCGTACGACGCGACCATCGAACTGGTCAGCCGCGCAGAAACCTATCTGGAGAAGCACCGAACTCGTGGTCTGGGGACGCCTTCGCCCGCCGGGGATCGCGAGCAGAAATACCTCAAGCTCGCCCCGGTCATTCGCGGGGTCTTGGGTCCGGCCACGCCAGACGCGCTCGGCGATCGGGTCATCCTCGAGCCTTTGCTCGATCCCGAAGTCGCGCAATGGATCGAGGCACCCGAAGGCAAGAAGCTGGCTTTGTCAGCTCCGCTCACAACCGACTATCTGATCCGCACCCGCAGAGTTCCGCTTTGGCTGGACCATGCGACGCTCGACGACGCCAAGAGGTTCAGAGAAGAGCTGGCACAATCTGTCGCCGCCTTTCAGGCCGACTATCGGGCGTATGTGCAAAAGCACGCCGGCGGCGTACAGGTTGCTAGTGAAGCGCGCGACTTTCTGCCGCGGGTGCTGATGATACCGGGGCTCGGCGTCGTGTGCGTCGGGGCGAACGCGGCCGACGCGGCCATGGTTCGCGACATCACCCGGCAGGGGCTGGCCGTGAAGGCGACCATCTACCAGGGCGGTGCCGAATATCTGTCGCTCGACGACCAGCACCTGTTCGACATGGAATTCCGCGCCTACCAGCAGGCCAAGCTGGGCTCGCGAGCCTCCGACGACGCTGCCCACAGCTTGCACGGCAGCGTCGCGCTGGTCACCGGCGCGGCCGGGGCCATCGGCTCGGGCATCTGCGAAGCCCTGCTCGCGCGCGGTTGCCATGTCGCCGCGACCGATCTTCCTGGCCCCGCTCTGGACGGGCTGGTGGCTGAACTCGGGCAGCGCTACCCGTCGCGGGTTGCGGCCGTGGCCATGGACGTAACCGACCCAGCCTCGGTCACCGCCGGCTTTGCCCAGGTCATCCGCACCTGGGGTGGCCTCGATTGCGTGATGGTCAACGCCGGGATCGCGCACGTAGCTCCCCTCGTCGAACTCGGCCTCGACGCCTTTCGCAAGCTCGAAAGCGTCAACGTGGAAGGCACGCTGCTGGTGCTGGCCGAGGCCGGCCGTCACTTCGCCCTGCAAGGCACAGGCGGCGACGTGGTTCTGGTCTCGACCAAGAACGTGTTTGCCCCGGGCGCGGGCTTCGGCGCATACAGCGCCACCAAGGCCGCCGCCCATCAACTGGCGCGCATTGCCAGCCTGGAGTTCGCGCCTCTCGGCGTGCGGGTGAACATGGTCGCCCCTGATGCGGTCTTTTCCCACGGGCAAAAACGCTCCGGCTTGTGGGCCGCGGTCGGGCCCAACCGCATGAAGGCGCGCGGCCTCGACGAGCGCGGACTGGAGGAATACTACCGCTCGCGCAATCTGCTCAAGGCCGCCGTGACCGCCGAACACGTGGCCAGCGCCGTGCTCTTCTTCATCACGCGCCAGACCCCGACCACAGGCGCGACCATTCCCGTCNNCTGCCCGACGCGACGCCAAGGTAGTTCGGCTCAAGTCTCGTAGACCATCCCCATGGCCCGGCGGACGGCGATGATGGTGGATTCGGCCTCGGCATTGGCGCGCTCGATTCCACGACGGAGCACACCGGCCACGTAG